>NZ_JBKHFB010000011.1:0-45605 GCF_046540515.1 Guyparkeria sp. | reverse complement strand
CGATCGTCATCGCCCAGCACATGCCGGGCGCCTTCACCGGCCCGTTCGCCCAGCGGCTGAACGATTCCATGCCGATCCGCGTGGTCGAGGCCTCTGACGGGGAGGTGCTTCGCCCGGGTACCGCCTACGTCATTCCCGGCGGAAAGCACGGCGAACTCGCCGGTCGGCCCGGTGCCTACAAGCTCAACCTGCGTGACCCGGTGGCCGACGAGCACTACCGGCCGAGCGTGAGCCTGGCGTTCTCCTCGGCCGCGCGTGTCGCCGGGAACGATCTGCTCGCGGTGGTATTGACAGGCATGGGGGATGACGGCGCCGAGGGCGCGCGCCAGGTGACCGCCGCACGCGGCCACGTCTGGGCACAGGACCAGGCGACCAGCGTCATTTACGGGATGCCGGCAGCCGTGGCCAAGGCAAACCTGGCCGAATCGATCCTGCCGTTGGGGCAGATCGGCGCGGCGATCGGAGGGGCATTGCGATGAAGATCTGGGCCGTTGCCAATCAGAAGGGCGGGGTGGGCAAGACCACCACCAGTGTCAGCCTGGCCGGGCATCTCGCCCGCGAGGGAAAACGCGTGCTGCTGGTCGACCTCGACCCGCACGGTTCGATGACGGTCTACTTCGGCATGGAGCCCGAGGCGCCGGGGGCGAGCGTCTACTCGCTGTTCAAGGCGGCCGCCGAGGGACAGCCGCTCGATCCGACGCGGGTCGTCCATCCAACGGCATTCGAGGGCATCAGCCTGATGCCCGCCTCGACGGCCCTGGCCACGCTGGATCGCCAGCTCGGCATGCGCGACGGCATGGGGCTGGTGCTCAAGCGCTCGATCGACCGCATTCGCGACGACTACGACTGCGTGCTGATCGACTGTCCGCCGATCCTGGGCGTGACCATGGTGAACGCCCTGGCCCTGGCGGAATTCCTGATCGTGCCGGTACAGACCGAGTTCCTTGCGCTCAAGGGGTTGGAACGGATGCTGCGCACGCTGGCGATGGTGCAGCGCTCGCGTCGCCAGCGGCTGGAGTACGTGATCCTGCCGACCATGTTCGACCGGCGTACGCGGGCCTCGCACGATACCCTGCGCATCCTGCATGATCGCTACCACGATGACGTCTGGACCGACGTCATCCCGATCGATACCCAGTTCCGCGAGGCGAGTCGCCAGGGCAAGCCCCTGCCGCTGATTCAACCCGACGCCCGCGGCAGCGAGGCATACAAGCAGTTTCTCCACTGGCTGGAAACCCATGTCGACGGGGAGGCGAAGGCGCCGGCCGCCGAACTGGATGCCAGCGGTGCCCGCCTGCAGGAGTCCCGCTGATGGCCGCCGAAAAGTATTCCGACAACCGGCAGTCGATCGTCGACCAGGACGCCGCGATCACCGCCTACCTCGACGGGTTGCTGCGCGATCCGGACGCCGACGAGCCGCCCGAACCCAGCGCACCGCGTCGTGTCCCCGGGCTCAAGGTGATCAACGTGCCGGAAGCACCGGTTGTCCCCCAGGCGCGATCCGGGTCGTCTCCACCGGTCGCTCAGGCGGCCGACGACCGTGGCGAGGTCGAGCCCTCTTCCGGGGCCGGCGATGCCTGGCGGCCCGAGGCCGGCGTCCTCGGGCAGGAACCCGTGACGGTGGCCGACGAGCCGGCGACGGACGAGGCACCAACGCCGACGGAATCGCCCGCCGACACATCAGTAGAAGAGGCCGAACCCGGGACTCAAGCTGCCGCGGAGTCGGCGGTATCGCCCGGGTCCGAGGCGGTCGTCGAGCCGGGGCGGGACGGCCGTTGGGGCTGGTTGCGCGTCGGTGGCATGACCATGGCCATCCCGGGCGATGCCGTGACGGCGCGCTATCCGGAGCCCGCGCTTGACCCGGTGCCGGGTGCGCCGGCCCATGTGGCCGGGGCGCTGGCGGTCGACGGACGGCCGCGCCTGATCCTGTCGCTGGCCGCCCTTGCCGGTATCAAGGAGCGAGACCTGGCCGCGCGTGAAGTGCTGCTGCTCGGGCAGGGGGGGCTGTGGGGCGTTGTCGGCGAGCGCGTCGACCGGGCTCCCGAGCTCGATGACCAGGCCGTCGAGTGGCGTGGCGAGGAGCAGAAGGCGCATCGTCGCCCGTGGCTGGCCGGTACGGCACCGACGGCAGGCGTGGCGGTGCTCGACGTGGCGGGGCTGCGTGCGGCGCTGAGAGCGTCCCGGTGATCCAAGAGGTGAACAGATGATGAATCAAGCGATGGAAAAGACCCGGACCCCGGAAGAGTACGACGAGGAGTTGGAGTCTCAGGATCAGGGACCGTTGATGCGTTGGGTCAGCTTCACGGTCGACGACGAGACCTACGCTCTTAACGTGCTGGACGTCCAGGAAGTGTTGCGCGACGCCGAGATCACTCCGATCCCCGGGGCGCCGGATGCCATCCTCGGCATCATCAACCTGCGAGGCAACGTGGTGACCGTGGTCGATGCCCGGACCTTCTTCGGCCTCGAGGAAAAGACCTGGGACGAGAACAGTCGCATCATGGTCATCGAGGTGGCTTCCGGCGAGATCGTCGGCCTGGTCGTCGACAGCGTTGCCGAGGTGATCGCCCTGCCGCAGGCCGTGGTCGATCAGGCGATGATGGCGGTGGCCGATGATCGTGCCCGGCACATCCTCGGCATCGTGCCGCAGGACGAGAAATTGATTATCCTTGTCGACATGAAGAGCCTCTCCGACATCTCTGCCCCATGAACCTGCCGCCCCTCTGGCTCGCAGGCGCCTCGCTGATCCTCGGCCTGATCGTCCTGCTGGTGACACTGTCTTTGTACCGGGAGCTCAAACGAGCCCAGCTGACCCGCGAGCGCTGGTTTCAGACCCAGATGGAGCGCCTGGAGCGTGAGCATCGCGGCCTGGAGTCGGCACTGGCCGGTTTCGGTAGGCATATCGATCAGCTCGACGAGCGGGTCGATACCTTGGGCGAACGTATCACCCAGCTCAACGCCCGCATCGATGCCGTGGCCGCGGATGACGACCAGCCCGGTTTCGGTCACGCGCTGCGGTTGGCCTCCCAGGGGCGGATCAGCGTCGACGAACTGATCGAGGACTTCGGCCTGTCGGAGAGCGAGGCGCGCCTGCTCATGCAGGTCAACCGACCCGAGGAGGACCGGCGCTTCTCCTCGTGATCACCCCGCGAAGCCGCCCGACAAGGAAGAAGGCCCGCCGATTCGGCGGGCCTTCTTCGTCGCTGGCGCCGAGCGGTGCCTGGCGTGGAGGGCGGGTCAGTCCTCGGCCTCCCGTTGCGCGGCCGCCAGGATCTCCTCGCGCAGCAGCTCGCGTACCGGCGCCGTGTCCGGACGCTTGCCGTGCCAGAGCGTGAAACTCTCGGCGGCCTGCTCGACCAGCATGCCCAGTCCGTCCAGGGCACGCGCCCCGCGCGATTCGCCCCACTCCATGAACACGGTCGGCTCCGCCCCGTAGGCCATGTCGTATGCCACAGTGCCCGATCCGACCAGCGCGTCCGGCAGCGGCGGCAGCTGGGCGGTCAGGCTGGCCGGGGTGGCATTGATGATCAGATCGAATCGCGACTCCTCGATCCCCGCCAGCGGGCAGCCCGAAAGCTGGCAGTCGCCGGCGGCATCGCTGAATTCCTCGACCAGGCCGTAGGCCCGTTCGGGGTTGCGGTTCGCGATCACGAGTTCCTCCGGCGCCTGCTGCAGCAAGGGGGCGAGCACCCCGCGGGTCGCCCCCCCGGCCCCGAGGATCAGCAGCCGGCGGCCGGAGACATTCACCCCGTGGAAGGTCAGGTCGTTGACCAGGCCGACCCCGTCGGTGTTGTCGGCGAAGATCGGCTCGGCAGGATCCGGCGCGAACACCAGGGTATTGGCGGCCAGCGCCCGTTCGGCGCGTTCGCTATGACGGCCGGCGAGGTCGAAGGCCTCGAGCTTGAACGGTACGGTCACGTTCATGCCGCGCCCGCCACGCTTGACGAAGGCGTTCACGGCCTCCTCGAAGCCGTCGATCGGCGCCCAGATCTTCTCGTAGGTCAGTTCGAGATCGAACTGACGGGCAAAGGCCCGGTGAATCAGGGGCGACCGGGAATGTTCGATCGGGTTGCCGATCACGGCGTACAACGCAGGCGTGTTGGTTGCCATTGGGGTTCGTGTCACAGGTTCATGGGGGCGAGATGTTCGCGCGACCAGGCGGCCCGTTCGGCGGGCGTTTCATGGCGCGCGAGGTGGTCGACGTGCCGGTCGATGCGTTCGATACGGTGACGCAATCCCTCGCCGTTTGCAACCTGGATGGAAAGCCCCGGACGGGCATTGAGCTCGAGGATCAGCGGACCCAGTTCACGGTCCAGGACCACGTCCACGCCCAGGTAGCCCAGGCCGGTCATGTCGCTGCATTTCGCCGCCATTTCCAGCAGGGATTGCCAGCCGGGGATCTCCACACCGCTGATCGGCTCGCGGGTGTCGGGATGGTGGGTCACGTGTCGATTGTGGGCGACTCCATCGAGTGTGTGGCCGCCGGCCATGTCCACGCCGGCGCCGATCGCACCCTGGTGGAGGTTGGCCTTGCCATCGGATTGGGTGGTTGGCAGGCGAACCATCGCCATCGTGGGGTAGCCGCGGTAGACGATGGTGCGAATGTCGGGTACGCCCTGGAAGCTGATCTTCTCGAACAGGGGAGAGAACTTCACCCGGTACTCGATCATCGCCACGTCCGGACGCCCACCGAGGCTGTAGGCGCCGGCCAGGATGTTGGAGATGTGCAGCCCGATCGCATCGAGGTTGATGGCCCGTCCGGAACTCTTGCGGTAGATCAGCGGCTTCTCGGACTGCTTGCCGTCGATCACCAGGATGCCGTCGCCACCGGCGCCGTGGGCCGGCTTGATGACGAACTCCTCGTGTTCGCCGACCAGTTTCGACAGGTGCTTGATCTCGTGGGTGCTGCGGATCACTCCGTAGAGCGCCGGGACGTTGAGTCCGGATTCTTCGGCCAGTTCCTTGGTCAGCAGCTTGTCGTCGACCAGGGGGTAGTAGCGGCGCCGGTTCATTTCGGCGATGAACTCGCCGTTGCGCTGGTTCATCCCGAGTACGCCCAGCTCCTTGAGCCGCCGTGGAGAGATCGGCCAGTTGATGGCCATCAGCGATGGTCTCCCGGGGGGGTGTCGCCCGGCGGGTCGGGGCGGCGGGCCTGCGCGAGCGTCTTGAAGGCGCGGAAGCGGAACAGCTCGGTCAGCCGGTAGCCGGTGTAACGGCCCACCAGCAGGGTGACGGCCAGGACGACCAGGAGGAGCTCGGGGAAGACGAAGAACAGGTGCGTGACGTAGGCGTTGACCATCACCAGGTAGGCCAGCGCCGCGACCACCAGCGAGCCGGCCGCTTGCGCCAGCGCGTCGCCGGGGCCGTGTTCCTCCCACACGATCGAGACCCGCTCGATGGTCATGGCGAGGATCACCATCGGGAACAGGCCGACGGACAGGCCGATGTCGAGCTCGAGTCGATGCGAGACGACGCTGATCAGCGCCATCAACAGGATCACGACGATCACCACGGCCGCCAGTCGTGGCACGAGGAGGAGCTTGAGTCGCTCCAGGTAGAAACGGATGGCCAGACCGAGCGCGACGATCAGCGTGAACAGCACCACGCCAGCGACCAGTTGCGTCTCGCGGAACGACAGCGCGATCAGCACCGGCATGAAGGTGCCGAAGGTGCGAATGCCGATGACGTTGCGCAGCAGCACGATGATCAGCGCGCCGAGCGGCACCAGCAAGAGGATCCGATAGGTGTTCTGCGTGTCGATCGGCAGGTCGAGCAGCGAGAAGTCCATCAGCCGGGAGTCGGCAATCGTCGATTGCAATTGGGCAGTCTCGACGGCGTCACGGGCGTTGCGCGTCGTGGCAAAGGTCAGTTCCATGTCCCGAAGGCCCGACGTGGTCAGTGCCGACCGGTCGCCATGCCACCACACCAGGAACTGTCGCGGGTAGCCCACCGCCCCCGAACGCGGGTCGATCGGCACCCAGCGCCGCGAGTTGTGCACCTCGAGCCAGGTGGTGGGGGTGAGGTTGCGCCCCTCGTCGGTGAGCATGACGCCGTGGGCCATGCGTGCCGGAATGCGGGCGATGGCCAGCAGTTGGATCGCCAGCCGGGTGCGCTCGGTCTCGGTGGCATCCGGCTTGAGAAAGGCGGCGATGTTCTCGTCCGGGCGACTGGCGTTGACTTCCTTGACCAGCAGGGTGGCGAAGGTCTGGATGTCGGCCGAGCCAGCCCGGATCTCCTCGACGAACGATTCGGCGGCCGACTTGAGCGGCTCCTCGAGCTTGGGTGGTGTGGCCGGGCCCGGGTAGGGCGAGGGTTCGATCTCCTCCTGATCCCGGTAGACCGTCGCCTGGTAGTAGAGGGTCTGGTTGCCCGCCGGATTGCGCTTGGTCCAGATTGACTCGCGCTGACGGTCGCTCGACTGGGTGGTCAGGCCCCAGCCACGCGAGACGAATCCCTCGTCGAGCAGGGTGTAGTGGGGAGGGTCGGTCGGCAGGGCGAAGCGGACCGATGCCGGTGCCGTACCCGGCTTCACCCCGATCTGCGCCTCGACCGTCCACGTCTCCGTCTCGCGGTCCGGGGTCAGGGGAAAGCCAAGTGTCTGGTACTTGTACCAGGCGACCGACAGGCCGACGGCGGTCAGCAGCAGGACGACGAACAGTAGATGGAGGCGTCTCATGGTCGCGAGCAGGGCTCCGGGGAGGACAAGGGAGGTGGTTGTCGGTCGGGTTCGGGCGGCACTCGACCGACGGGCTGGCGCGAGCTGGCCGTCGTCGCCAGGATCATCAGGATCGCCGGACTCGCCGGGATCACTGGCAGTCCGGCTCGCGCGTGTCCCTGACGGCGGAATCGACCAGCACGTGGCCGGCCAGGTGATTGCGGCCCACGAGCAGCGGGTAGTTCCACTTCTTTCGCGACGTCAGGGTCACTTCCTCGGTGATCAGCCGATCGCCGATGCACAAATCGAGCTCCACCACATAGCGCTCCTGCGCCTCCTTGCCATGACGCTTGATGCTGACGGTACGGGTGATCGGCTCCTCGAGTTCCTGTTCCTCGTCCGTGTCGCGATTGACCACGATGAAGCGGACCCACTCCTCGTCATCCTTCTCGAATTTATCGATGTCGCGCGCATCGATCGACGAGGTGGTTGCGCCGGTGTCGAGTTTGGCGCGCATGTCCCGCTCGAGTTCCATCACCCGCACGTTCTCGATATAGCCGAAAATCTGCTTGTGCGTGTCATCGTCGGCCTGGACCGATGCGATCAGCGCGCAGGTCAGCACGGCGATCCCTGCCTTTACGACGCCCGCCATGCGAGTTCGGCTCATCACCGGTTATCCGTCGATCTTGCGGATGTCGCCATCGGCGGTGCCGAGGATCAGCACGTCGGCCGGGCGCAGCGCGAAGATGCCGACGGTCACGACGCCGGGCAGGTCGTTGAGTTCCGCCTCGAGCTTGGCCGGCTCCATGATGCGCAGATTGTGCACGTCGAGGATCTGGTTGCCGTTGTCGGTGACGAAGCCGTCGCGGTAGACCGGCTGGCCACCGCGCTTGACCAGCTCGCGGGCGATCATGCTGCGGGCCATCGGAATCACCTCGACCGGCAGCGGGAAGGCACCGAGCACGTCGACCAGCTTGGTCTCGTCGGCGATGCAGACGAACTTCTTCGCCATCTGGGCGATGATCTTCTCACGGGTAAGCGCGCCACCGCCGCCCTTGATCAGCTGCAGGTTCTCGTTGGATTCGTCGGCCCCGTCGATGTAGACGGGCACGTCGTTGACGCTGTTGAGGTCGAACACCTCGATGCCGTGGTCCCTGAGGCGCTTGGTACTGGCCTCGGAGCTGGAGACCGCGCCCTCGATGCGATGCTTGATCTTGGCCAGTTCGTCGATGAAGTAGTTCACCGTCGAGCCGGTGCCCACGCCGACCACGCTGCCGGCCGGGACGTATTCGATGGCCGCGGCGGCGGCGAGTTTCTTGCCTTGTTCGGTATTGCTCATCAGCTGTTCCACTCTAGTTCGGGATTGGGGCCTCGGTCGCGGCTGGTCGCGGGGCCTTCAAGATTGGTCCCGGGGATGGGGCGCGCCTCGACTCGCCGTCGTCTCCGACGAGGCGGCTCGTTCGCCCGTCAGGGCCCGATGCACGCCGACCTTTCCCGGGATTCTGATAACCTCCTATCCTATATCAAGACCACCGTTCGGCGGGCAATGCCCCCCCTTGAAACCTTTTGAAACCGTTCCCGATCACCCACCAAGAGGTGCAGATTTGACGCCCCTGCTGCGCGATTATCTCGAGGCGATCCTCAAGGCCCGGGTCTACGACGTGGCGATCGAATCGCCCCTCGAGCCGGCCATTCAGCTTTCCGAACGCATCGGCAACCGGGTGCTGTTAAAGCGCGAGGACATGCAGCCGGTCTTTTCCTTCAAGCTGCGCGGTGCCTACCACAAGATCCACAAGCTCTGGCGCGAGGGGCGTATCGGGGGCGGCGTGATCGCCGCCTCGGCCGGCAACCATGCCCAGGGCGTGGCGCTGGCCGCCCAGACGCTCGGCCTGCGCGCGGTGATCGTGATGCCCGAGACCACCCCGGCGATCAAGGTCGACGCCGTGCGTCGGCGCGGCGCGGAGGCCGTGCTGGTGGGCGATGCCTTCGACGACGCCTTCGCCCACGCCAGGACGCTGATCGCCTCCGAGGGGCTCACCTACATCCCGCCCTACGATGACCCGGACATCATCGCCGGCCAGGGCACCGTGGGCGCCGAGATCCTGCGCCACCACCCCGATCCGATCCACGCGATCTTCGTGCCGGTCGGTGGCGGTGGCCTGATCGCCGGCGTGGCCGCCTACGTCAAGGCGTTGCGTCCCGAAATCCGGGTGATCGGGGTCGAGCCGGCGGATGCCGCCTGCCTGGCCGCCGCGATGAAGGCGGACGAGCGCGTGATCCTCGAGCAGGTGGGGCTGTTCGCCGACGGGGTGGCCGTCAGGCAGATCGGCGAGTATCCCTTCGAAGTGGCGCGCGAGGCGGTCGACGAGGTGATCACCGTCGACACCGACGAGATGGCCGCGGCGATAAAGGACATCTTCGACGACACCCGCAGCATCAACGAGGCGGCCGGAGCGCTCGCCACGGCGGGCCTCAAGCGTTACGCCCGCGAGCGGGACCTGACCGGCGAGACCCTGGTGGCGATCGCCTCCGGGGCGAACATGAACTTCGACCGGCTGCGCTTCGTCGCCGAGCGCGCCGAGATCGGCGAGCACCGCGAGGCGCTCTTCGCGGTCACCATCCCCGAACGTCCCGGCGCATTCCTCGCCTTCTGCGAACTGCTCGGGCGGCGCCAGATCACCGAGTTCAACTACCGTTACGCCGATGCCGACCGGGCGCACATCTTCGTCGGCATCAAGCTCGCCGAGCAGGCCGATCGCCAGCGGGTGTTCGAACAGTTCAAGTCCGCCGCGCTGCCCGCGATCGACCTGACCGACAACGAGATGGCCAAGCTGCATGGCCGGCACATGGTTGGCGGGCACGCCGGCGATATTCGCGACGAGCGGCTGTTCCGCTTCGAGTTCCCCGAACGGCCCGGGGCGCTGCTGAAGTTCCTCTCCCACCTCGGTGCGCGCTGGAACATCAGCCTGTTCCACTACCGCAATCACGGTGCCGACTACGGTCGGGTGCTGGTGGGCATCCAGGTGCCCGAGGACGAGGTGTCCGAGCTGACCGCCTACCTCGAGCAGTTGCGTTACCCCTACTGGGCCGAGAGCGACAACCCCGTCTACCCGCTGTTCCTTGCCTGAGCCTCAGACACTCGGCGTTGACCGCTATGGCAGGCGGGCAACTGCCCTCCCGAGCGGATCGTCGGGCCAAAGCCCGAACACGGGGTGGTTTCTCTCCACGTTCACGGCGCGATCAGGACGGTTGTGGGCGGGGCTTTCAGCCCCCACGTCGACCGTCAGGTCGACTTTTCGTCAGCCCTGATCCTCGAGCGAGAGGATGTGCTCCCATTGGTCCTCGGTCACCGGCATGATCGACAGGCGATTGCCACGGCGCACCAGCGGCATCTCCTCGAGGGCCGGGTCGGCCTTGAGTTCGGTCAGCGGGATCACGCGCTTGGTGTGGCGGACGTACTTGACGTCGACGAGGAGCCAGCGGGGCTTGTCCGGGTCGGACTTGGGGTCGTGGTACTTCGCGTCCGGGTCGAAGGCGGTGGGGTCGGGGCGCGGCTGGCTGACGATCTCCATGATGCCGACGATGCCGGGTACCTTGGTGTTGGAGTGATAGAAGAAGGCGCGGTCGCCCGGCTTCATCTCGTCGCGGATCATGTTGCGCACCTGGTAGTTGCGGATGCCGTCCCAGGGTTCGGTGCCGACGCGCTCGAGATCGTCGATGGAAAAGGCGTCGGGCTCGGATTTCATCAGCCAGTAGGCCATTGGCGTCTCCTGTGCGTCTGGATGCGGTGTCAGGTGGGACGGGCGTCGATCACGCCGGCGTCGGTCACGATGTAGTCGAGCGGCTGGTCCCAGGGGTCGACCGGCAGGGCCTCGGTCTGCTGGTCGGCGAAGGCCACGCCGATCGCCAGGGGGCGGCGGCCGCGCCGCTGGGCCAGCGCCCGGTCGTAGAACCCGGCGCCCATGCCGAGGCGATTGCCGCGCGCGTCGAAGCCCACCAGCGGGATCAGCAGGGCGTCGAGGCTGTTGATGCCGCGTCGGCGCGGGTCACCGGATTCGATGATGCCGAAGCGATTGGTACGCGGCATCCGCCGGCGCGAGCAGGCGGTGGGCGGATCGGCGTGGTGGAAGGCCAGCCGGTTGTCCGGCAGCACGCGCGGCAGCCAGATCTGGCCGCGATGGCGCCTGAGCCAGCCGTCGAGCTCGGGCTCGCCGTCGAAGGCGCAGTAGGCGGCCACCACGGTCAGGGACAGCCCGCGGGCGAGCCGCTCGAGATGCGCCTCGATGCGGCGGATGGCCTGGTGCCGGGCAAAACCGCCCAGCGCCTTCCGGCGAGCGCGCAGGGCTTTTCTCAGGGCGGCTTTGTCGGGCTGTTGCATGATCGTCGCAAGGAAGGCCCGCACGGGCCCGAAACCGCGCTGGCTCGACGAGCCATCGGGAATCGCGGTTTCGGGCCCGTGCGGGCCGTTTCGGTGTGAGGTGTCTTCCAGAACGCCGCTGGCGGCGCTACGACCTTGAACCGGAAGGTTCAAGTCGGGGGCTCCGCACGGCTCATCAGGCTTTCCGCGCTGGGCGCGGACATGCGCACAGAACCGTTTTGTCGCCCCCTGTGTCGCAATTTAAGGCTCAAGGGATTGAGCGCTGCCTGGCGCACGTCCCAGAAGACTGACTCTCATGCTAGGGGCGCTCGCCGAAGCTTTCAAGGATTGTTGCGTCGCCAGGCGATCTGTTCGCCGGCTCAGTGCTGCTCCATGGCCTCGAGCAGACGATCGATGCGCCCGGCCAGCTCGCCATTGTCGAGGTCGGCCGGCAGTTCGAGCTCGCGCCCTTCGAGCAGCTGGCGGGTGATGTTCAGCGCGGCGAGCACGGCGATCCGCTCGGTGCTGAGCACCTTGCTGGTCTTGCGGATCTCGGCCATCTCGTCGTTGAGGTACTCGGCGGTGCGCAGCAGCATGCCTTGCTCCTCGGGCGGGCAGACGATGCGGTAGTCCTTTTCCATCACCCGGACGGTGACGGGGCGGTTCGGCTGGCTCATGGGTCAATCCTCGCGTTGGGTCTCGGCGGCCTCGTTCTCGAGACGCCGCAGCTGGCCGGCCAGTTCCTCGATCCGGTCGTGGCTGTGCTCGATGAGTCGGCGCAGCTCCCGGTTCTCCTCGGCCAATGAGGTCGCCTGCGCGCGCCATTCGTTGCGCTCGGCATGGGCATGCTCCGCGGCGGCGAGCAGTCGTTCGATCTTGTCGGCAAGCCCTTCGGCCATGTGTCGAATCTCCGCGTGAATCGCCCCGGTGCATCCGTTCGGATGCCGGGCGGGGTGACGGGTGGGCGAGCGCCCGAAGTCCCCCGAGAGTCTATCATTTGGCCAGCTAAGCGGTGACAATGTGTCGGGTCGCGAGGCCCCGAGCCCGGGTAGCCATGACGGGCGGACAGAGCGGTCGAACAATCCGGGCGAACATGTATTGAGACGCGCAATGACCGAATATCAACGAATCCAGCAGTCGCTCGACTCCATCGGTGCGCTGGCCAACCCCGCCGAGGCGCATGGCGTGCTGATCGGCATGTGGATCGGCGGCGGACCGACCGAGCAGTCGCGCTGGCTCGCCGAACTGGTCGAGGAAGACGAGCCGCCGCAGGCGGTGCCTGCCGAGCTTGCCGGGCTCTACCAGCGCCTGGTCGAGCAGGTCACCACGGCCGACAACCTCGGTCTCGACCTGGTGCTGGCCGACGAGGAGGCCAGCCTCAAGGCGCAGGTGGAGGGCCTGATCGACTTCGCCCAAGGCGTGCTCTACGGCTACGCGATCGAGAACGGCCCGGCACGCCGGGCGCTCGGGGACGAAGCCCGCGAGGTGTTCGACGACCTCGGCGACATCGCCCAGCTCGATCCCGAGTCGGTCAAGACCGAGGACGACGCCTTCGATATCCACCAGATCGAGGAGTACCTGAGCTCGGCGCTTCTCGTGATGTACCTGCAGCTGCATCCGCCGGTGCCCGAGACGGCAGGCTCGCAGCGGCTGCAGTAGTCCGACGCCCCATCGATTCCCGACACGAGCGACCCAATGCAATTGATCGGTCCTTCTCCCACCGAGCGACGTGAATACCAGCGCCGCCGCAAGCGCCTGATCAAGGCGATCGGCAAGCGCAGCGCGGCCATCGTGCCGGCGGCCGTCGAGCAGCGGCGCAACCACGACAACCCGTGGCCGTTTCGCCAGTCGAGCGACTTCTACTACCTCACCGGCCTGGCCGAACCGGACGGGCTGCTGGTGATCTGCCCCAAGCGTCCCGAGGGCGAGGTGGTCGCCTTCGTCCACCCGCGCGACCCGGAGCGCGAACGCTGGGAAGGCCCGCAGCTCGGCACCGAACGCGCCCCGGCGACACTGGGTATCGACCAGGCCTTCGCGATCGACGAGATCGACGAGCGACTGCCGGAGCTGCTCAAGGGCTACTCCAAGCTCTACCTGCCCTTCGACGAGCACGACTGGGTGGTCCGGGCGCTCGGCTGGTTCGACGAGCTGCGCCGCGGAGCGCGGGCCGGGATACAGCCGCCGCAGACGCTCCGGGACGTGGCCGACCCCATCCACGAACAACGCCTGGTCAAGTCGGCGCAGGAGATCGACCGGTTGCGCCGGGCCGCGGCGGTGTCGGTCGAGGCGCATCTCGCCGCCGCGCGGGGCGTGCACGCGGGACTGTTCGAGTTCGAGATCGCCGCGATCCTGCAGAAGGTGTTCGCCAGCGCCCACGGTGAGCCGTCGTTCGCGCCGATCGTCGCCGGCGGGGCCAACGCCTGCGTGCTCCATTACCGGGCGAACGCCGCCGAGCTCAAGGACGGCGAGCTGGTCTTGATCGACGCCGGGGCCGAGGTGGACTACTACGCCGGCGACATCACCCGCACCTGGCCGGTCAGCGGCACGTTCAGCAAGCCGCAGCGGGCGCTCTACCAGGTGGTGCTGGACGCCCAGCTGGCCGCGATCGAGGCGATCGGCCCCGGCGTGTCCTTCGATGCCCCGCACCAGGCCGCCGTGCGCGTGATCACGGAGGGCCTGATCGAGCTCGGCCTGATCGAGGGGCCGCTCGACGAGGCGATCGAGGCGGGGCGCTACCGTGCCTACTTCATGCATCGCACCGGCCACTGGCTGGGTTCGGACGTCCACGACGTCGGCGGCTACCGTGTCGACGGCGACTGGCGCGAACTCGAGCCGGGCATGGTGATGACCGTCGAGCCCGGCCTGTACATCGACCCGCAGTCGGAGGCTCCCGAGGCATACCGCGGCATCGGCATCCGCATCGAGGACGACGTGCTGGTCACCGATGATGGTTTCGAGGTGCTTACCCGCGGTGTGCCCAAGCGGATCGACGAGATCGAGGCGCTGTTCGCCGGGCGGCGCGATCCCGTCAGCCAGCCGCTCGAATAGAACACTGGAGCAAGCCCTGGAGTGAACCGCAGCATGACACGCGATTCGGCCGTGCGAGACGAAGCATTCGACACCGACGTGATGATCGTCGGTGGCGGCATGGTCGGCGGCGTGCTGGCGCGCGCCCTGGCCGCGGACGGCTGGACGGTGGAGGTGATCGAGCCGCGTCAGCCGGACGACTCGGCCAGTTTCGACCGACGCCTGACCGCGGTGGCCGATGCCGGCTGGCAGTACCTCGACACGCTCGGCCTGGTCGACGCACCGCTCGCCGCGGCCGCCGAGTGCATCCGCGAGGTGCGGGTGTTCGACCGGGGGCATTTCGGACTGACCCGCATTACCGCCCGCTCGGCGGGCGTCGAGGCGCTTGGGTACGTGATGCCCAACCGCGCGCTGGGCGAGCGCCTGGAAGCCCTGCTGGCCTCGCCGCCGGCGGGGGACGGGCGGATCCGTTACCACCGCCCGGCACGTTATGAGCACCACGACACCGATGCCGACGGTGCGACCGTCGTGTTCCACGTCGATGGTGAAGGGCTAGTGACGCGCCGAGCGCGACTGGTGGTCGCGGCGGACGGCGCCGATTCCACCGTGCGCGAACAGGCCGACATGGCGGTCCGCCGCCGCGAGTACGATCAGGTCGCCACGGTGGCCACCGCCATGCCGGCGCGTCCGCACGACGGGGTGGCCTTCGAGTGCTTCACCACCGGTGGCCCGCTGGCGGTGCTGCCGGCCGCCGAGGGACGGGTCTCGCTGGTCTGGGTGGCGCGCTGCGCTGAGGCCGAGCGGCTGGCCACGCTGGATGACGAGGCCTTCGCCCGAGCCGTGGACGAGACCTTCGGCCACCGTCTGGGCGGCTTCTCGGCGCTGTCCCCGCGGGGCCAGTACCCGCTCACCCTCGTAACCGCCAATGAGCCGGTCGCCGACCGGCTGGTGGTGCTGGGCAATGCCGCCCATGCCCTGCATCCGGTCGCGGGGCAGGGTTTCAATCTCTGCCTGCGCGATATCCGGGACCTGGCGCGGGTGCTGCGTGCCGATCGCGGTGCGCCGGTCGATCCGGGCGACCCGGCCCGCCTGGCTCGTTACCGCGCGCTGCGCGAGGCGGACTACCGGCGCACGATCGGATTGACCGACGGCCTGGTGCGCGGTTTTTCGCTGGACCTGCCGGGACTGGGGCATCTGCGCGGCGGAACCTTGTCCGTGTTCGACGGGCTGCTGCCATTCAAGAATCGCCTGGTGCGCGCCACGCGGGGGATCGCCTGATGGCGGCCGTGCACCGGGTGGATGTGATCGTCGTCGGGGGCGGCATGGTCGGCGCCGCTACCGCGCTGGCACTGGCGCAGGCGGATCTCGAGGTCGCCGTGATCGAGCGCGAGCCGCCGGCGCCACTGGCCGGTGACGATCCCTTCGACCTGCGGGTCTCGGCCCTGGCACCGGCGAGTATCGCGCTGCTCGACCGGCTGGGCGCCTGGGCGAGCATTCGCGCCGAGCGCGCCGCCCTCTATCGGCGCATGCGGGTCTTCGATGCCGCCGGCCCGGGCGACCTGACCTTCGATGCCGCCGAGGTGGGGCGGCCGTATCTGGGTTACATCGTCGAGAATCGACGTGTGCAGCTGGCGCTGTGGTCGCGGTTGCGCGACTTCGACAACGTGGAGTTCTTCACCGGCAGCGAACCGCAACGTCTACAGTCCGGCGAGCGGGAGGTGGCTCTGACGCTCGCCGACGGACGCGAGCTGCGCGCCGATCTCGTGATCGGGGCGGACGGACAGCGCTCCTGGGTGCGCGAGGCGTCGGGCATCGGTGCGAGCAGTCGCGACTACGCGGTCGCCGCGCAGATCCTCTCGGTCGAGACGGCCTACCCGCAGCAGGACATCACCTGGCAGCGCTTCACCCCGGACGGTCCGCAGGCGTTCCTGCCCCTGGCCGGCCCTCGCGGCTCGCTGGTCTGGTACGACGCCCCCGAACGGGTGCGCGCCCGGCACGCCCTCTCGCCCGAGGCATTGCGCGAGTCGGCCATGGCCGCGTTTCCCGAGGAGCTCGGCGAGATCACGCGGGTGGCGGATCAGGGCTGGTTCCCGATCCGCCGCCTGCATGCCCACCGCTACTGGGCCGATCGCGTGTTGCTGGTCGGGGACGCGGCACATTCGATTCACCCGCTGGCGGGGCAGGGGGCGAACCTCGGTTTCGCCGATGTGGCGGCATTGGCGTCGGTCATCGACGAGTTGGGCGACCGAGGCCTCGGCGATGTGCGACTGGCACGCGCCTACGAGCGTCGCCGCCGTGCCGACAACCACCTGGTCCAGTCGTTGATGGATGGCTTTGACTGGGGCTATCGCCGCCGCGATCCGCTCACCATCGCCGCCCGTACCGTGGCGACCCAGCTGGTGGCCAATGTGCCGCCCCTGCGTCGCTGGATGACACGGATGGCGGGAGGTCAGCGCCTTGACGAATAAGGCATTGTTCGAATCGCCCGAAAAGCAGACGGCGAGACTTCTGATCAGCTGGGGGCTGCGATTGACCCGGCTGCTCGGCATTGCCGGGGTGGCCGATCACGAGAATCACGCGGCCCGCCGCTGGGCCATGCGTCTCGAGTTGCCCCTGTTGCTGATTTCCCTGTGGATCCCGGTGCAGTGGTATCTGGAGCATACAGGCCAGGTCGAGGTGGGGCAGGGCTTCTGGATCGATCAGCTCATCTGGGGGTTTTTCCTGGTCGAGCAGCTGATTCTGCTCGCCCTGGTCAAGGACAAGATCTTTTACTTGAAGACCAACTGGTTGCTGGTCGCCGTGGTGGCCGTTGGTTTGCCGTTGATCCTGATCGAGGCCGTGGCGTTCATGCTGGGGCTGCGCTTGCTGCGCGCGCTGCTGGTGTTGATTACGGCACTTCGGCTCGGGCGCCGTTACTTCCGCGAGCTGGGCCGGCACGTGTTCTTCGCCATCGGGCTGATGACGGCATTCCTGCTGGTGTTGGCAGGCTCCCTGATGCCGGTACTGGACCCGCAGACCTTCGACGATTTCAGTGACGGGGCCTGGTGGGCGCTGGTCACCTTGTCGACGGTCGGCTATGGCGACCTGGTGCCTCAGACTGACGCCGCCCGGGCGATGGGGTTCGTGTTCGTTGGTCTGGCGGTTGTCTGGCTGGCCCTGATCAGCGCCTCGACCGCCGCCTTTCTTGTCGGCCTGCGAATGGAGGCGAGCACCCAGAACGAGGAACGCATCGACATGCAGATGCTGTCCCGGCTCGATCGGATCGAGGCCTTGCTGGAACGCGATCTGGCGGCGCGAAGAGACGAGGAGTCTCGTCTGGCCGACAGCGAGAACAAACACGAACCACCGGGACGGTAGTGCCTCGACTCAGGCCGGACGGTGCCCTGCTACCAGCGCCCAGTCGCCCAGCTCGCGGAAGGTGGTGACCTCGTTGCCGGCGGCCGTCCAGGCCGCGGCCACGGCATCGGCCTGAGGAGCGAGGATGCCGGACAGCGCGAAGCCCGCACCCGGCTTGAGGTGGCCGCTGAGCATCGGGGCCAGTTCGATCAGGGTGGGGGCGAGGATGTTGGCCAGCAGGCCGTCGACCTGACGATCGGCGGGGTACTCGTCGGCCAGGTACAGCGAGAAGCGCGACGGATCGATATCGTTGAGGTCGGCGTTGCCACGGCTGGCGGTGAGTGCCTGCGGGTCGATGTCGGTGCCGTCGACCTGCCGCGCGCCCAGACGCAGGGCCGCGATCGCCAGGATCCCCGAGCCGCAACCGGCGTCCAGCCAGTGCTGCCCGGCGATCTCCTGCGTCTCCAGCCATTCCAGGCACAGGCGCGTGGTCTCGTGCTTGCCGGTGCCGAAGGCCAGTCCCGGGTCCAGCCGGATCGCGATGCGCTCGCCGGACGATCCGCCTTCCTCCCATGCCGGTTCGATGATCAGCCGTTCGCCGATCGGCATGGCGGTGAAATCGGCCTGCGTGCGGCGCACCCAGTCGTCCTCGTCGAACACCGCGTGGCCCAGCCGGTCGAGCAGGGCGGGGCGCAGTACTCCGTGCAGCGTGGCGACGATGTGCGCCGGCGAGACACTGCCCTCGAACAGTCCCACCACGCGGGTCTCGGCCCACAGCGGGGCCTCGCCCGGCTGCGGTTCGAGCACCGGCTCGTCGCCAAGCTCCTCGAGGGTGACCGACAGGGCGCCGGCAGCGAGCAGGGCGTTTTCGACCGCCTCGACGTCCGCTTGTGGGACGTCAAGCCAGAGGTGCTGCCACTCGTCGGCCATCAGGAAGTGATTCCGAGGCGCTTGTGCAGGAAGTGGATGTCCATGCCGCCGGCGATGAAGTTGGCATCCGACGTCAGCTCGCGGTGCAGCGGGATGTTGGTCTTGATGCCGTCGATCAGCATTTCCTCGAGCGCGCCGTTCATGCGGCGGATCGCCGCTTCGCGGTCGCCGGCGTGGGCGATCAGCTTGCCGATCATCGAGTCGTAGAACGGCGGTACCGAGTAGCCGTTGTAGATGTGCGAGTCGACCCGCACGCCCAGTCCGCCCGGGAAGTGCAGGTTGGTGATCTTGCCGGGGCTGGGCGCAAACGTGGCCGGGTCCTCGGCGTTGATGCGGCACTCGACCGCGTGCCCGCGGAACTCGACGTCGTCCTGGGTCAGTTGCAGCGGCACGCCCGCGGCGATCGCCAGCTGCTCCTTGACCAGATCGATGCCGGTGATCATCTCGGTGACCGGGTGCTCGACCTGCAGGCGGGTGTTCATCTCGATGAAATAGAACTCGCCGTTCTCGTACAGGAACTCGAAGGTACCGGCACCGCGGTAGTTCATCCGCTTGCAGGCCTCGACGCAGACCGCACCGATCTTGGCGCGCTGCTCGGGCGTAATGCCCGGGGCTGGCGCCTCCTCGATCACCTTCTGGTGGCGGCGCTGCATCGAGCAGTCGCGCTCGCCCAGGTGGATGGCGTTGCCCTGGCCGTCGGAGAGCATCTGTACCTCGATGTGGCGCGGGTGCTCGAGGAACTTCTCCATGTAGACCGCCGCGTTGCCGAAGGCCGCGCCGGCTTCGCTCCTGGTCATCTCGATGGCGTGGTGGAGGTGCGCCTCGGTGTGCACCACGCGCATGCCGCGACCACCCCCGCCGCCGGCGGCCTTGATGATGACCGGGTAGCCGATCTCGCGGGCCAGCCGATGGTTCTCGTCCGGATCGTCGGCCAGCGCACCCTCCGAGCCGGGTACGCAGGGCACGCCCGCCGCACGCATGGTCTCCTTGGCGGTGACCTTGTCGCCCATCATGCGAATGGACTCGGCGGTCGGGCCGATGAAGATGAAGCCGGATTCCTCGACCCGCTCGGCGAAGTCGGCGTTCTCGGAGAGAAAGCCGTAGCCCGGGTGGATGGCCGATGAATCGGTCAGTTCCGCGGCGGCGATCAGCGCCGGGACGTTCAGATAGGACTCGTTCGATCGCGGGCCGCCGATGCAGACCGACTCGTCGGCCAGACGGACGTGCTTGAGGTCGCGGTCGGCGGTGGAATGGACGGCCACGGTGCCGATGTCGAGCTCGCGGCAGGCGCGCAGGATCCGCAGCGCGATCTCGCCGCGGTTGGCGATCAGGACCTTGTTCAGCATCTTGGGGAAACTCCTGGAAAGACGAAGCCTGGGAAGACGAATGCGGCTGGATGCGGGTCGGGCAGGCGGGCCTTACTCGATCACGAACAGCGGCTGGTCGTACTCCACCGGCTGGCCGTTTTCCACCAGGACGGCCTTGATCGTGCCGTCGACCTCGGCCTCGATCTGGTTGAACATCTTCATCGCCTCGATGATGCAGATGGTGTCACCCTTCCTGACGCTGGTGCCCACCTCGACGAACGGGCTGGCGTCCGGCGAGGAGGCGCGATAGAAGGTGCCGACCATCGGCGAGTTGATGGTCTTGCCGCTGGCCTCGGGTGACTCGCTCGGGGCCGCTTCGCCGGACGGTGCGGGCGCGTGCGCGACCGGCTGCGGCGCGGGGGCCGGCGCGGCGGCGTGCATCACGGCAGGCTGCTGCGAGTGACGCGAGATGCGTACCGACTCCTCGCCCTCCTTGATCTCGATCTCGGCGACGCCCGACTCCTCGAGCAGTTCGATCAGCTTCTTGACCTTGCGGATATCCATGACGGGTTCTCTTGCGTTGTGCGTTCGAATCAGGCGGACGGTGCGTCCAGGTGAGCGATCAGGGCGGTGAGGGCCAGTTCGTAGCCCAGCGCGCCCAGCCCGACGATGCTGCCGACGGCAATGTCCGAGAAATAGGAATGCTGCCGGAACGTCTCGCGGGCATGAATATTGGAGAGGTGGATCTCGATGAACGGCAGGTCGATGGCGAGCAGGGCGTCGCGCAGGGCCACGCTGGTGTGGGTCCAGGCGCCGGGGTTGATCAGCACCCCGTCCAGCCCCTCGTCGCCCGCGCGGTGCAGCCGGTCGATGGCCTCGCCCTCGTGGTTGCTCTGGAAGTGCTCCAGGGCGAGCCCCTGTCCCTCGGCGGCCCGGTCGAGGCGCTGACCGATATCGGCCAGCGTCAGTCGTCCGTAGCGCTCGGGTTCGCGGCTGCCGAGTCGATTGAGGTTGGGGCCGTTGAGTACCAGGATCCGTTTCATGGAGACTCGCTCTCGTCGACGGGCAGAATGACCGTGTCCCCGCCGGGGCGGTGCCCGACGAGTCGATGATTGTCCCGCATTGTGCCGGTTGGTGTTGTCGAAGTCACGCGTTCGCCGTCGTTTTTTTGCCAATCGCCACCCATTGGGCGATTTTTCACGAACTTGTGTGGGTGGCGGGCACCCGTTGCAAAAGAGCCCCGCGATCGCGGGGCTCCGGGAGGTCAGCGATCGGCCACCGCCGAGACGTGGCCGAGGAACTCGTCGGGCGGCTGGTAGCCGACCACCCAGTGCTCGCGGACCCTCTCGCCGTCGGCATCCCAGAAGATGATGCCGGGCGGGCCGTAGAGGTCGAAGCGCTTGAGCAGGGCCTTGTGATCGGCGTTGTTGGCGGTCACGTCGGCCTGCAGCACCAGAAATCCGTTCAGGGATTCGATTACCTCCGGATCGCTGAAGGTGTTGTGCTCCATCTCCTTGCAGGTGACGCACCAGTCAGCGTAGAAGTCGAGCATCACCGGCTGACCGGCATCCTTCGCCTGGGCCAGCGCCTCGTCGAGTTCGGCCTCGTCGTCGACCTGACGGAACTCGAGTTCCGCGGTCTCGCTGCCGCCCCCGCCGAGCGAGATGCCGGACAGCGGTGCAAGTGGCGTTCCCTTGGCGCCGGCGGCCACGCCGACCAGTATCAGCGCCCCCCAGAGGAGCAGTACCAGTCCGAGCGACTTCCACAGGCGCAGCCAGCCGGAGGCGGCCTCTCGCAGCGACTCGGTCGCCCCCATGTAGACCGCCGAGGCAATCAGCAGCACGGCCCACATCAGCTGGGTGACGGCCGCCGGCAGGAAGCGCTCGAGCATCCAGATGGCCACCGCGAGGAACAGTACGCCGAAGACCGCCTTGACCGCGTCCATCCAGCCACCGGCCCTGGGCAGGTACTTGCCGCCCAGCGTGCCGACGAGTATCAGCGGCAGGCCCATGCCGATCGACAGGGCGAACAGCGCCAGCCCGCCGATGACCGCGTCACCGGTCTGGCCGATGTAGATCAGCGCGCCGGCCAGCGGCGGGGCCATGCAGGGGCCGACGATCAACGCCGAGAGGAAGCCCATCACGGCCACGCCGGTGAGCGTGCCGCCCTGCTGCCGGTTCTGTACCTGCATGATGCGCGACTGGATCGAGGAAGGCAGTTGCAACTCGAAGAAGCCGAACATCGAGAAGGCCAGCGCGACGAAGATCGCGGCGAACACCGACAGGACCCAGGGGTTCTGGAAGGCGGCCTGCAGGTTGGCGCCGAACAGCCCGGCGAGCACACCGGCGACGGTGTAGGTGAGTGCCATGGCGAGCACGTAGACCACCGAGAGCACGAAGGCCTTGCGGGTGGTGATGTGCTCGCCGTGACCCGCGATGATGCCCGAGAGGATCGGGATCATCGGGAACACGCAGGGCGTGAAGGCCAGCAGCAGGCCGAAGACCAAGAAGCCCAGCACGATCGCCCAGGGGGTACCCTCGACCAGCCGCTGGGTGATCATGTCGGTTTCCGAGCCGGCCGGGGCCCGCTCGGCGGCCTCCGAGGCGTCCTGGTCACGCTCTTCTCCCTTGTCGGAAGCGTCGGACCCGGACGGTGCCTCGGACGCCTCGTCGCCCAGTGCCGGCATCTCTTCGAGCGGGGTGAGTCCACCGATATCGTCCGGGACCTCGTCGAGGCGCTCGGCGTCGCCCGCGGCCGGATCGATGCGCCAGGCCTTTTCCATCGGCGGGTAGCACAGGCCCATGTCCGCGCAGCCCTGGTAGCCGATCACCAGGGTGTAAGGGGCATCGGCCTTCACGGCCAGTTCGGTTTCCAGCTGGTCGTGGAAGATCCGGACGGTACCGAAGTTGGGATCGTCCTTGCGCTCGCCCTCGCCGATGTGTGCCGCCCTGATCTCGGCGCCGTCACCGACAGCCGCCTTGGTGCGCTCACGGTACAGGTAGTACTCGGGCGTGATGTCGAAGCGGACGAACACGCTCTCGCCATCGATGATCACCTCGGGGACGAAGGCCTTCTCCGGATCCATCGGCTCGTTGTCGCCACCGCCAAGACCGTCCAGGCCGATCCCGCCGTCTCGGGATTCCGCGCCGGACGGTGCCGATTCGCTGCTCTTCTCCTCGGCTGCCGACGCGCCCTCGCCGGCGCCGGTTTCGGGTATGTCGACGGTCAGTTCGTGCGTCTCGGGCGGGTAGCAGACCCCGTGGATGTCGGAACAGCCCTGGTACTCGACGGTGACGGTCGCCTCGCCGCCCGGGGCGGATTCGACCGGGACACGCGCGGTGAAGTCTTCCTTGTACACCGGCGTTTCGCCGAAGACCGGGTCGTCGTCGATGACGGCCTCGGGCAGTTGCGGCTCTCCGAGTTCGACCGCATCGCCGCCACGGATCTTCAGCTTGTCCTGGTAGAGGTGGTAGCCCTCGACCACGCGGAAGTCGAGGCGCAGTTCACCGTCGTCGTGGCTGGCCTCGATGCCGAAGGCCTCCTCGGGGCCCAGCAGTTCGGGCTGGGCGTTTGCCGCCGTCTGCCACGCGAGGGCAGCGGTGGCTAGCAGGAAGGCGGCGATTCGCACCCAGGGTGCGGTCAGGGAGTGGTTTGCACGCATTGCTGAACCCATTCGGAGTAGGACTGGCTGCTTTCGGCGGGCAGAATGACCACCTCGGGGCAGTCGTAGGGATGATGACGCTCGATCGCCTCCTTGAGGTCGTCGATGCGGTCGAGACTGGTCTTCATGTGGAGCTGGTACTCCTCGTCGCGGCACAGCTCGCCCTGCCAGTGATAGGCCGAGCGGACCGGGCCGACGGTGTTCACGCAGGCGATCAGTCCCTCGGCCAGCAGGCGGGCACTGAACTCGTCGGCCGCCTTCGGGTCGTCCAGCGTCGTGATGACCAGTGCTATTGTGCTTTGCTCGATCGTCATTACTGTCTGTGCGTTGGCTCGTTGGGCCGGTTTTTGACCGTTGTGGCCCGATCTTGGGTCGCTGCCGGCGCATCGACGTTCCGCCAGGCGGCTGATTCGAAGGGCCGGCCTGGGCGCGGATCGCTTCGCAGGCAAGCGGCCATTGCCGGGTTTCGTCGCCCGGGTACGTTCGCGCCGGTGTTGCCCCGAAGCCTAGCGCCACATTCGATAGACGGCAAACAAATCCATCTCACCGCCGAGAAGTCATGCGAAAACTGTCCGGATTCATCCTCTTCCTGCCCCTCGTGGAGCTCGTGCTGCTGATCGCGATGGGCGCGGCCATGGGGTTTCTCGTCACGCTGTCGTGGATCGTCGCCACCGGCGTCTGGGGGGCGTGGCTGATGCGCACGGCCGGGCCGAACGCGCTGGCGCGTGCGCAACGCGACGTGGCGGCCACCGGGCGAGGGGAGATCGACGGGCTGGGGGTGGCGGCCAATTTCGTCGGCGGGCTGATGCTGTTGCTGCCCGGCCCGCTGACCGACGTGCTCGGGCTGGTGCTGGTCACGCCTTTCCTGCGCCGGCTGGCGTTCGGCGCCTGGTTGACGGGCCGGTTGCAGCAGGTCGTGGTCGAGCGTGGCGGGTTCGGCGGCGGGCCTCAGGGGCCCTTCGGATCGGGCGACGGCAAGGTCTACGATGCCGATCCCGACGACATCCGCCGGAACGAGCCGAACAGCTCGGGCGACCCCCATCGTCTCGACCGGGACCGGGGTCGCCGCTGATCCCGATGGCGCGCGGTTCACCGCGTCAGCCCTCGTCGGCGAGGATCCGTCGGGCAAGCGCCTGACCGTTCTCGAGACAGTCGCCCACCGCGATGCCCTCGCGCCAGTTGCCGATCAATGACAGGCCGGGGTGATGTTCGAGGGCCTGGTCGAGGCGCTCGATCCGGGCCAGGTGCCCCAGTTCGTACTGCGGGATCGCCCGCTCCCAGCGGCTGACGCGCTGCCACACCGGTTCCCCCTCGATGCCCAGCAGGTCGCCCAGGTCCTTGCCGACCTGCCGGACCAGCTCCGCATCGCTCATCTCCAGCGCCTCCGGGTCCTGTCGCCCGCCAATGAAGGCGGTGATCAGCTTGTGACCGTACGGGGCGCGATTGGGGAACAGTGTCGAGGAAAACAGCGCGCCCAGCGTGCGACGCCCCTCGCGACGCGGAATCAGCACGCCGAAGCCGTCCAGCGAGTGGGCCAGCACGCCCGATGGAAATCCCAGGGCGACCGAGGCGACCGGCGGGTAGACGATCTCGTCGAGCGGCTCGGCCAGCAGGGGATCGAGCGGACGCAGGAGCGCGGCACTCACGTGGGCCGGGGTGGCCAGCACCAGTCGGCGGGCCCGCCAGCGGGTGCCGTCCTGTTCGATCGCGCACCAGCCGCCGTCGACCGGCTGGACGGTCTCCACCCGACGCCCGCAGGCGATGGTGCCGCCGTCGGTCGCGTCGATCTCGGCGGCGAGCCGGTCGGTGAGGGTCTGGATGCCGCCGGGAAAGCTGATCAGCTTGCCGCGCCAGTCGCGTGGCATCGACTCCTTGCCCGCGCGGCGATCCTGCTTCGCCCGTTTCATCGTGGCGAATCCGCCGCGGATCAGCGAGCCGTGCTCGCGCTCGAGCGCGGCGAGTTTCGGCATTGCCGCTTCGACCGACAGCCGGGCCGGGTCGCCGGCGTAGACGCCCGAGACGAACGGGTCGACCAGGTAGTCGAGGATGTGCCGACCGAGGCGACGTTCGACGAACTGGGCGAGCGTCTCCTCGCCGGTGCCGCGGCGCACCCAGGGCTCACGCAGGATCCGGGCAATGCTGCGCGGGCCGAGCAGCGGGCTGAACGGGGCCTTGAGCGGATGGGTGGGCAGGGGGTACATCCGCTTGCCCTTGGCGATGTAGCGTTTCTTGCCCGCCTCGCCGGCGAAGGTCGCCTCCTCGGTCAGGCCGAGTTCCTCGAGCAATTGATACAGCGGCGGCTTGACCATCAGGGTGTTGGGCCCGATCTCGATCTGCCAATGGTCGTCGCGGCGACTCCGGATGTTGCCGCCGGGGGTGTCGGCGGCCTCGAGGACGGTCACCGGGCGGCCGTCACGCGCGAGCGCCCAGGCAGTGGCCAGCCCGCTGGCACCGGCGCCGATCACCAGGGTGTCGGTCGATTGCGTCTGCTCGGGGGTGTCGTGATTGCTTGCTGTCATGGCGTTCCGTGGCGTGGCCGTCATCGTTGCTGCTATGTCTGTCCGGGGGCTCGAGTGTACTCTACCGGTTCGATCAATTTCGGCAGTCCGACTGCCAGGGACGTTATGGACGAATCGCACGCCGTTGGTGGCAGCAATGAACCCGAGGGCTTGCCCCGGGCCGTGGTCCTCGGCGGGACCGGTTTCGTGGGCCGGAATCTGGTGCGGGAACTCTCCCGACGTGGCTGGGAGGTCGTCGTGCCAAGCCGCTTTGCCGCGCGTCATCGCGACATGGAGCTGTGGCCGAGCGTGGTGCTGGTCGACATGCATCCACCGGCCCGGTCGGACCTGGCCACTCACCGCGGCGCGCCCGAGCTGGCCGATCTTCTCGAGGGCGCCGACCTGCTGGTCAACCTGGTCGGCATCCTCAACGAGCGTCGACACGACGGCAAGGGCTTCGAGCGGGTGCACATCAAGCTGACCAAGGCCGCGCTGCATGCCGCGGCGGATGCGGGTGTGCCGCGCTATCTGCACATGAGTGCGCTGGGCGCGGACGAGGACGAAGGTGTCAGCCACTACCAGCGGAGCAAGGGCAAGGCCGAGAACTGGGTGCACCGCTTCGGGCGCAAGCACGACATCGCCGTCACCAGCTTCCGCCCCTCGGTGATGTTCGGCCCCGGCGACTCCTTCCTCAACCGCTTTGCGGGCCTGGCGAAACTGATGCCCGGCATCTTCCCGCTGGCCTGCGCCGGGGCGCGTTTCTCGCCGGTCTACGTCGGCGATGTGGTGCGCCGCTTCGTCGAGGCGATCGACGAACCGCAGGCGGTCGACGCGCGCTACGATCTCTGCGGCCCGCATGACTACTCGCTCGGCGAGCTGGTGCGCTATGCGGCGCGGACCAGCGGCCACCCGCGTTGGGTGGTCGGGCTGCCGATGTGGCTGTCGCGCATCCAGGCGCGGGTGATGGAGTGGCTGCCGGGCAAGCCGTTCAGCCGGGACAATCTGGATTCCCTGCAGCGCGACAACACCTGCTCGCCGGATTGCCCGCGCGAGCCGACCCGGCTCGAGGACGTCGCTCCGGGGTACCTCGCCCCTCAGGGGCGTGGTTCCGGAAAGAGCGCGTCCCGTCGCGGCTGAGCCGGTGGTAAGATAGCCGGGTCGCGCCCCGTTCTCCGGGGCGTTTCATCGTCGTCGAAAACCGAATCGAGGCCCGCCCGTGGAATCGGAAAAACCAACCCCCGCCCCGCGTCGCTCGAGTAACGCCGAGCACTACTTCGAACACTTCCTGTTCGGCAGCCGCTGGATCCTGGCCCCCGTCTATCTGGGCCTGGTCGCGGCGATGCTGTTGCTGTTGGTCAAGTTCGGCAGCGAGCTCTGGCATCTGGGCAGCCACGCCTTCACGCTCGCGGAATCCGAGATCATCATCGGGGTGCTCACGCTGGTCGACGTGGCCCTGATCATGAATCTCCTGATCATCATCATTTTCTCGGGCTACGAGAACTTCGTCTCCAAGATGGAGGACCTGCACAGCCACCACGATCGGCCGGAATGGATGGGACACATCGGCTTCACCGACCTCAAGATCAAGGTGATCGGCTCGATCGTCGCCATCTCGGGGATCGAGTTGCTGAAATCCTTCATGAACGTCGACAACCTTTCCGACCGGGATCTCGCCTGGATGGTGGGCATCCACCTGACCTTCGTCATCTCCGGGGTGCTCTACGCGGTGATGGACCGCCTGCAGGGCAAGGGCCACTGACACCGGCGCCAGCCGGCCTCTCCCCTCATTCCCCGATGTCCTCGTTCCAGAGGTCCGGGTGCGTCTCGATGAACCGCTGCATCAGCTCGATGCAGCGAGGGTCTTCCTCGACCTCCACGCGGACACCGCGGCCTTTCAACCATTCCTCCTCGCCCAGGAAGGTCCGGTTCTCGCCGATCACCACCCGCGGAATGCCGTACAGCAGAATCGCTCCCGAACACATCGGGCAGGGCGAGAGCGTCGTGTAGAGGGTGCACTCCCGGTAGAACGCGGCCGAGTGGCGCCCGGCATTCTCCAGTGCATCCATCTCGCCGTGGAGAATGCTGCTGCCGGCCTGCACGCGGCGATTGTGGCCGCGCCCGACGATCTTGCCGTCATGCACCAGCACCGAACCGATGGGAATGCCGCCCTCGTCACGGCTCGCCCGGGCTTCTTCAAGTGCGGCATCGAGAAAGGGATCTTGGCTCATGCTGGGCGCCTCCGTGAAAAACCTGACGCCTCCACGATACGAAAAAAACCCCGCCAATGGCGGGGTTTCCGGTAAGCGGTGTCCGGCCGGTTCGGCCGGAACGGCCGGTCTTACATCATGCCGGGCATCCCGCCCATGCCGCTCATGTCGGCCGGCGGGGTGCCGCCGTCGTCCTTGCTCGGCAGATCGGCGATCATGCACTCGGTGGTGATCATCAGGCCGGCAACCGACGCGGCGTTCTGCAGGGCGGTACGGGTGACCTTGGTCGGGTCCAGGATGCCCATCTCGACCATGTCGCCGTACTCGCCGTTGGCGGCGTTGTAGCCGTAGTTGCCTTCTCCCTGACGCACGCCCTGGACGACCACGGACGGTTCGCCACCGGAGTTCGCGACGATGAAGCGCAGCGGGTCTTCCATGGCGCGCAGGGCGATGGAGATGCCGGTCTGCTGGTCGACGTTGTCGCCCTTGAGTTCGCCGAGGCTGGCCAGCGCGCGGATCAGCGCGACACCGCCGCCCGGAACCACGCCTTCCTCGACGGCGGCACGGGTGGCGTGCAGCGCGTCGTCGACACGGTCCTTCTTCTCCTTCATCTCGACCTCGGTCGCGGCACCGACCTTGATGACGGCCACGCCGCCGGCCAGCTTCGCGATGCGCTCCTGGAGCTTCTCCTTGTCGTACTCGGAGGAGGTGTTCTCGATCTGGGCGCGGATCTGCTCGACGCGGGTCTCGATGTCGTCCTTGGTGCCGGAGCCGTCGATGATGGTGGTGTTCTCCTTGGAGACCACGACGCGCTTGGCGGTACCCAGGTCATCCAGGGTGACCTTCTCGAGGGTCAGGCCGACTTCGTCGGAGATCACCTGGCCGCCGGTGACGATGGCCAGATCCTGCAGCATGGCCTTGCGGCGGTCGCCGAAGCCCGGTGCCTTGACGGCCGCGACCTTGACGATGCCGCGCATGGCGTTGATGACCAGCGTGGCCAGCGCCTCGCCCTCGATGTCCTCGGCGACGATCAGCAGCGGCTTGTTCGCCTTGGAGGCGCCTTCCAGTGCCGGCAGGAGATCACGGATGTTCGAGATCTTCTTGTCGTGCAGGAGGATGTACGGATCCTCGAGCTCGACCAGCATCTGCTTCTGGTTGTTGACGAAGTAGGGCGAGAGGTAGCCACGGTCGAACTGCATGCCCTCGACCACGTCCAGCTCGTCCTCGAAGCCCGAGCCTTCCTCGACGGTGATCACGCCGTCCTTGCCCACGCGCTCCATGGCCTCGGCGATGATCTCGCCGACCTTCTTGTCGGAGTTCGCGGAGATGGTGGCGACCTGGGCGATCGCCTTGTTGTCGGTGCAGGGCTTGGACAGGTTCTTCAGCTCGCCCACGGCGGCCTCGACGGCACGGTCGATGCCGCGCTTGAGGTCCATCGGGTTCATGCCGGCGGCGACGGCCTTGACGCCCTCGCGGACGATGGCGGCGGCCAGCACGGTCGCGGTGGTGGTGCCGTCACCGGCGACGTCGGCGGTCTGGGAAGAGACTTCCTTGACCATCTGCGCGCCCATGTTCTCGAACTTGTCCTCCAGCTCGATCTCGCGGGCGACGGAAACGCCGTCCTTGGTCACGGCCGGCGCGCCGAAGCTCTTCTCGATGACGACGTTACGACCCTTCGGGCCCAGGGTGACCTTGACCGCGTCGGCCAGGGTGTTGACGCCACGCAGCATGCGATCGCGGGCACTGGTGGAAAAGCGGACTTCTTTGGCAGACATATTCAATATGCTCCTTGTGCTGATTCGTTACCGTTCGGAGAGAAAACTCGCCGAGGGATTACTCTTCGATGACGGCGAGGATGTCGTCTTCGCCCATCATCAGCAGTTCGTCGTCTTCGACCTTGACCTTCGTGCCGGCGTACTGGCTGAACAGCACCTTGTCGCCGACCTTCACGCCCATGGCGCGGACTTCACCCTTGTCGTTCGACTTGCCCGGGCCGGCGGCGACGATCTCGCCACGGTTCGGCTTCTCGGCAGCCGAGTCCGGCAGAACGATGCCAGAGGCGGTCTTGCGTTCTTCTTCTTCGCGCTTTACCAGCACACGATCATGCAAAGGACGGATTTTCATGCGGTTACTCCATGCGTTGACACAGAAAAAAGGATGTCGACAAGTTTGAGCGCGCCGGGACGAAGGGCGTGGCCTCGAGGGCCTTGTTAGCACTCGCCCGACTCGAGTGCCAATATTAGGAGCGGCCCGGGTGATTTCAAGAGGTGGGGACGAAAAAAATTCACCGGCGCCGCGTCTGCGCGAATGCAGGGGCGCATGCGGGCTGACGGCGCGCCTCGGCGGGATCACGTGAACCGGTATAATGCCGGCCAACTCGAGCGGGGCCGGTCGGCCGTCTGCCAAACACGCATCCAGCCAGGAGAGAGAACATGAGCTTCGAGAAGATCACCATCCCCGAAGGCGACAAGATCACCGTCACCGCCGATGGCGCCTTGACCGTGCCGGACCGGCCGATCATCCCGTTCATCGAGGGTGACGGCATCGGCATCGACGTGACCCCGGTGATGAAAAAGGTCATCGACGCGGCCGTCGAGAAGGCCTACGGCGGCAAGCGCCAGATCGCCTGGATGGAGGTCTACGCCGGCGAGAAATCGACTGAAGTCTACCCGGACGGCAGCGGCCTGCCCGCCGAGACCATGGAGGCGATCCGCGACTACGTCGTCTCCATCAAGGGCCCGCTGACCACGCCGGTCGGTGGCGGCTTTCGCTCGCTCAACGTCGCCCTGCGCCAGAAGCTCGACCTCTACGTCTGCCTGCGCCCGGTGCGCTACTTCACCGGCACCCCGAGCCCGGTCAAGCACCCGGAGAAGACCGACATGGTCATCTTCCGCGAGAACTCCGAGGACATCTACGCCGGTATCGAGTGGGCCGCGGGCACCCCGGAAGTCAAGAAGGTGATCGATTTTCTGACCAAGGAAATGAATGTCGAGAACATCCGCTTCCCGGAGAGCTCCGGCATCGGCATCAAGCCGGTCTCCGAGGACGGCACCAAGCGCCTGGTGCGCCGCGCGATCGAGTACGCGATCGCCAACGACCGCGAGTCGGTCACCCTGGTGCACAAGGGCAACATCATGAAATTCACCGAAGGGGCCTTCAAGAACTGGGGCTACGAGCTCGCGCGTGATGAGTTCGGTGCCGAGCCGCTCGACGGCGGCCCCTGGATGACGCTCAAGAACCCCGACACCGGCCGTGACATCGTCATCAAGGACTCGATCGCCGATGCCTTCCTGCAGCAGATCCTGCTGGTACCGGAAGAGTACGACGTGGTCGCCACCCTGAACCTCAACGGTGACTACGTCTCCGATGCCCTGGCCGCCCAGGTCGGCGGCATCGGCATCGCCCCTGGTGCCAACCTCTCGGACACGGTGGCGATGTTCGAGGCCACCCACGGTACCGCGCCGGACATCGCCGGCAAGGACCTCGCCAACCCGTCGTCGGTCATCCTGTCGGCCGAGATGATGCTGCGCCACCTCGGCTGGACCGAGGCGGCCGATGCGGTCATAAAGGCGATGGAAGGCGCGATCGCCAGCGGCAACGTCACCGGCGATCTCGCCCGCCTGATGGACAAGCCCAACCAGGTCGGCTGCAAGGCCTTCGGCGAGGAACTGATTCGCCAGATGGGCTGATCCGCGTTCGGCAACGCCAGAGTGAGATCGCAGGCGCGTCCGGGTATTTCCGGGCGCGCCTGCTACTTTTGAGGGGCAGGGAACAGACCCTGTGTCGCGTTCAGGAGGCGCCTCATGGAACCACTCATCGACGCCAGTGCCGTCTGCCCTTACTGCGGCGAGCCGGTCGACTTCTCGATCGATACCAGCGCCGGCGAGCAGACCTTCGTCGAGGACTGCAGCGTCTGCTGCCAGCCTATCGTGGTCACCATCGAGTGGAGCGCCGAAGGCCCGATCCTGGAACTGCACCAGGAGAACGAGTAGATACATCCCCATCTGGAGGGCTGTTCGCCACGCGTGATACCATGCTGCCGCCTCCAGACTGCCGATGTAGCTCAGCTGGATAGAGCAACCGCCTCCTAAGCGGTAGGTCGCAGGTTCGAATCCTGCCTTCGGCGCCAGACAGCTTCATGACGCGTTCCGCGTCGGTTGAACATCAGGGCGTGAAAGACATCACCGTGTCACATGCTCTCGGCATCGTGGAAACGTGGTCGGGTGCGGACGGCTTTTCAGGTCAGGCACCAACCACGAGCGGATGCCTGCCTCCCTCAGGTGCTCCATCAGGGCCGCTCTCGCTTGGTGATTTTTCTCTCACTCCTTGTTGCCCCGCCTCGTGCGGGGTTTTCTTTTGGATGCGTCAGTCGCGCAGGACGTGCTCGAGGATGCCGACCACCTGCTCCGGCGTGGTCGCCCAGGCCATGGCGGCGGCATCGACCTCCTTGAGCGGGTGGACGATATCCTCGTCGTGCAGGGTGATGTAGGGCGTGCCCAGTGCCGCGGTGTAGCCGGCGTCGAAGGCTGCGTTCCATTGCTTGTACTTGTCGCCGAAGCGCACCACCACGACGTCGGCCTGTTCGATCAACGTCTTGATGCGGATGGCGTTGACCTTGGCGGACTTGTGGTCGCGCCAGAATTGTTTCTCTTCCTCGCCGAGCAGGTCGCCGGCGGCGTCACTGGCGGCGTGATCGGTGACCGGGCGGGTGAAGGTGATATCCAGACCGGCATCGCGTGCGCCTTGCTCGATCTGTTCGCGCCAGTCGGTGTGGATTTCCCCTGACAGGTAAACGGTAAGGCTCATCGATGTCTCCTGGGTCGATTCAATCGGGTAGATCGGTGACCGCGCCGGTGGAGGCCGAGCTGACGGTCTTCGCGTATTTGGCCAGCACGCCACGCGGGTAGTTGGGCGCCGGGCGCTGCCAGTTGGCGCGGCGGCGTTCGAGTTCGTCGGGCTCGACGTGCATCTCGATGGTGTCGGCCACCGCGTCGATGGTGATGGTGTCGCCGTCCTCGACCAGCGCGATCGGCCCGCCGTCGAAGGCCTCGGGCGTGATGTGGCCGACGACGAAGCCGTGGCTGCCACCGGAGAAGCGCCCGTCGGTGATCAGTGCCACTTCTTTGCCCAGCCCCCGGCCCATGATCGCCGAGGTGGGCGAGAGCATCTCGCGCATGCCCGGCCCGCCGCGGGGGCCCTCGTAGCGGATGACCACCACGTCGCCGGCGCTGACCGTGCCGTCGAGGATGCGCGCCTGGGCCTCTTCCTCGGAGCCGAACACCCGCGCGGTGCCGGAAAAGCGCGTGCCTTCCTTGCCGGTGATCTTGGCCACCGCGCCTTCCGGGGCGAGGTTGCCCTTGAGGATGCGCAGGTGGCTGTCGGCCTTCTTTGGTGCATCCAGCGGGGCGATGATCTGCTGGTCGTCGGGGTAGGGCGCCACATCGGCTAGGTTCTCGGCCAGCGTCTTGCCGGTGACGGTCAGGCAGTCGCCGTGCAGAAGCCCCGCATCGAGCAGCATCTTCATCAGCGGCAGGATGCCGCCGATCTCGACCAGCTCGCTCATCATGTAGTGCCCCGACGGGCGCAGGTCGGCGAGTACCGGCACGCGCCGACCGATCGCGGTGAAATCATCCAGGGTGAGCGGCACGTCGACGACGTTCGCCATCGCCAGCAGGTGCAGCACGGCGTTGGTCGAGCCGCCCAGTGCAATGGTCACCGTGATGGCGTTCTCGAAGGCCTGCCGGGTCATGATGTCGCGCGGCCTGATGTCACGCTCCAGCAGGTCGAGCACCGCCCGGCCGGCGGCCTCGCTGTCGGCGCGCTTTTCCTCGGAGACCGCGTTCTGTGCCGAGCTGCCCGGCAGGCTCATGCCCATCGCCTCGATCGCCGAGGCCATGGTATTGGCCGTGTACATGCCGCCGCAGGAGCCGGGGCCCGGGATGGCGGTCTTCTCGATGTCCTCCAGCCGCGGCAGGTCGATCTCGCCCTTCGTGTAGGCGCCGACGGCCTCGAACACCGAGACGATGTCGGTGTGGCACTTGCCCGGCAGGATGGTGCCGCCGTAGACGAACACCGACGGGCGGTTCAGGCGCGCCATGCCGATCAGGCAACCCGGCATGTTCTTGTCGCAGCCGCCGATGGTCACCAGTCCGTCGAAGCCCTCGCAGCCGGCGACCGTCTCGATCGAGTCGGCGATCACCTCGCGCGAGACCAGCGAGTATTTCATCCCCTCGGTGCCGTTGGCGATCCCATCCGAGATGGTGATGGTGTTGAAGATCACGCCCTTGCCGCCGGCGGCGTCCGCGCCGTCGCTGGCCGCGCGGGCCAGCTTGTCGATGTGCATGTTGCAGGGCGTGACCTCGCTCCAGGTCGAGGCGACGCCGACCTGCGGTTTCTCGAAGTCCTCGTCCTGAAAACCCACCGCGCGCAGCATCGCGCGGCTGGCGGACTTGTTGATGCCGTCGACCACCGGGGCGGAATGACGACGGCGCGGATCGTTGCTGGGGTTGGTCATGCGGTTGCTCCTGGAAAAGTGCGCTGGACACACCTTAGCAGGGGTTTGGCAAGGGTCTGGCCCCGACGGGTAGGCCGGCTCCTCGACGTGCAGCTGCTATAACAAGCGGGACGGAGTGCGATCAAGGGTGACCGCGCCTGGGCGCGCGTCGAACGTCCCGGTTTTCCGGTCGGGGCGTGGCGGGAATGGCAAGGGATGAGGTGGTGTCACCGTGAAAGTGCAACTGTTCAAGTACTGGGAGTCACTGCGCACCAGCTTCTGGTTCATCCCGGCGATCATGGTGGTCGGGGCCGTGGCGCTTGCGGCAGCGGTCGTTCACGTGGATCGTCTCTCGGTGGACGGGGACCGGGCGTTGTGGGGCTGGGTGTTTACCGGTGAGCCGGAAGGCGCCAGCGCGGTGCTGGGCATTATCGCGGGGTCCATGACCACGATCGCCGGGGTGGTGTTCTCCATGACCCTGGTGACCCTTTCCCTAGCCTCGTCGCAACTCGGTCCGCGCCTGTTGCAGAATTTCATGCGCGACACGATTACCCAGATCGTGCTCGGCACATTCGTGGCCACGTTTCTCTACTGTGTGCTGGTGATGCTTGCCATTCGCCGTGGCGAGTCCGATCCCTTCGTACCGCATCTGTCGGTCACCCTTGGGGTGGCGTTGGCCGTGGTCAGCCTGGGGGTGCTGATCTACTTCATCCATCACGTGGCCCGTTCCATCCAGACCAACCAGGTCGTCGCGCGAGTCGGTCATGAATTGGTCGATGTGTTGGAGAGCCTGTTCCCCGAAACGATCGGCGAGGGGGCGGCGGGAGCGTCCGCAGAGCTGCCAGACGCTACCTTCTTGCGGCGCTTTGATCGCGAGGCCGAGGTAATCTGTTCCTCGGGCGACGGCTACCTGCAATTCATCGACGCGGATGCCTTGATGGCCCTTGCCGAGCGCGAGGACGTGGTCGTGCGGCTTGAGTGTCATCCCGGCCATTACGTGGTCGCCGGTAGGCCGATGTTACGGGTCTGGCCCGCGGGCGAACGGGGCGAGACGTTCGCCGGGGAGGTCAACGCGGCCTTTGCCCTGGGCCAGCAGCGCACCCCGGGCCAGGACATCGAGTTTTCCATCTATGAGCTGGTGGAAATTGCCGTGCGGGCGCTGTCGCCGGGGATCAACGACCCTTTCACTGCCATTGCCTGTGTTGATCGCCTCGGCTCGGCGCTATGTCGGCTGGCCACACGAGAAATGCCGTCTCCATATCGGTATGACGGCGAGGGGCAGTTGCGGGTGATTGCCCCGTCGCCGAGTTTCGCGGCGATGCTCGATGCGGGGTTCGACCAGATTCGGCAACACGGGGGATCTAGCGTGTCGGTGACCATTCGCCTGATGGAGACGCTTGCGGTGATCACCACCTTCGCCCATCGACCCGACGACCGAGAGGCGCTCTTGCGGCAGGCCGAGATGATCCGGCGGGGAGCTTGTCTGAATTTCTCCGAACAGGAGGACCATGAAGCGCTGGAGAGGCCCTACCGGAAGGTAAAGCAGGCGCTGGCGGTGTCGGCAGGGTAAGACAGCGACGGGACAGAAAAGCCCGACGTCTGTCGGGCTTCGGTTTGGTCAGGCGACGGAGATCGAACGGCCCGAGGGCGTCACCCTGCGGCGATCTCCTCGATCAGTGCGGCGTTGAAGGCCGGCAGGTCGTTCGGGTTGCGGCTGGTGATCAGGCCGTCGTCGACCACCACCTCCTCGTCGAGCCAGGTGGCCCCGGCGTTCTTGAGATCGGTCTGGATGCTGGGGTAGGAGGTGACGCGTCGTCCCTGGAGCACGTCGGCCTCGGCCAGCGTCCAGCTGCCGTGACAGATGGCGGCCACGGGCTTTTTCTGCTCGAAGAAGCCCCGGACGAAGGCGACGGCCGTCTCGTTCTGGCGTAGCGCGTCGGGATTCATCACCCCGCCCGGCAGGACCAGCGCGTCGAAGTCCGCCGCGCGGGCTGACTCCAGTGGCACGTCGACGTCGAAGGGATCGCCCCAGTCGGTGTGTTGCCAGCCTTTTACCTTGCCGTCGGCCGGCGAGACGATCCGGGCGATCGCGCCGGCTTCTTCAAGCGCACGCCTGGGCTCGGTCAGTTCGACCTGCTCGAAGCCGTCGGCCACCAGCAGGGCGACGTGCTTGCCATCGAGTGGCTTGGTCATGACGTACCTCCTCGTCGGTCCAGTCTGGTTGGAAACGCGGTGTCCCCAAGCGTAGAAGACAGGCAGCGATGCGTCAGATCAGGATCACCCCGGCTCGGCGCATTTGCGCCAGTGCATCCTCTCCACGGTCCGGAGAGACCGGTCGGGTGGCCTCCTTCACCAGCAGGGTCTCGAAGCCTTCCTGCCGCGCATCCAGGGCGGTGGCCAGTACGCAGACGTCCTGGGCCAGCCCCATCGCGAATACGCGCCTGATGTCCCGCGCGCGCAATTCGGTGGCCAGGCCGGTCTGGTCGAAGGCGGAGTTCTGATCCTGGTCGAAGCGTGTGCCCTTGGTGACCTTGATGACGTTCCCGGGCAGCCGCAGGTCGGGGTGAAACGCCGCGCCGGACGAGTCCTGCAGGCAGTGGGGCGGCCAGGGGCCTCCCCGTTCGTCGAAGCTGACGTGTTCGTTCGGGTGCCAGTCGCGCGAGGCGAACACGGGGATGCTGGCCGTGGTGGCCGCCTCGATCCAGCGATTGGCCACCGGCACGATCCGATCGCCTTCGTCGATGGGCAGGGCGCCGCCGGGACAGAAGTCGTTCTGCACGTCGACGATCAGGAGGGCGTCGCCGGGTTGCAGTTGGGTGGTCTCGGTCATGACGTGCCTCCTGGGTCTCGATCCGGGCCTCGATGTCGGGATTCGCGCTCGATGGCTGCCTGCCTGACCTCGTCCTGGTGCCTGCGCAGCTGCTCGCTGATCTCGACGGGGTAGGGGGGATCGGCCGGCTCGATGCGCCGTACGGCTTCCGGCAGCCGCTCCATCGCATCCCGGGCCTGTTCGCGCAGGTCGTCCAGGTCCGGCTCGGGGAACGTGCGGCGTCCGCCGGCCATGACGTGCCGGAGCAACGGTTCGCCGGGCTGGTCCTCGTCGTGGCGACCGATGACGTCCCCGCAGAAGATGCCGTCTTCGCTGCGGCGGAAGACCTGCTTGCGCCCGGGCAGGATGGGCTTGCCGGAGGAGAGCTTGAGCCGGCCGACGCCCGCGTACTCGGCGAGCTTGTAGGCAATGTCCAGATCCGGGGCGTCTTGCGAGACGCCCATGCTGGTACCCACACCGAAGGCGTCAATCGGAGCGCCGGAGTCGATCAGCCGCTTGATCTCGTGCTCGTCCAGCCCGCCGCTGGCGATGATCTCCATCTCGGTCAGGCCGGCCTCGTCCAGTCGCGCCCGCGCCTGCCGTGCCAGTTCCCCCAGGTCACCGGAGTCCAGTCGCACCGCGCGGACGGTGAAGTCGTCGCCCATCTCGCGGGCGAGCTCGATCACGCGCTCGATGCCGTCGAGGGTGTCGTAGGTATCGACCAGCAGCACGGTCTGCGGATAGCGCCGCGCGTAACGGCGGAAGGCGGTGGTCTCGTCCTCGCAGGCCTGGATGAAGCTGTGGGCCATGGTGCCCAGCACCGGCACGCCGTATTCGCGGCCGGCGAGCATGTTGGAGGTGCCGGCGATGCCGGCGAGGTGGTAGGCCCGCGCGCCCTTGATCGCCGCGTCGATGCCGTGCATGCGCCGGGCGCCGAAGTCCACCACGGGGCGTTTTCCGGCGGCGAGCGCCAGCCGGGCCGCCTTGGAGGCGAGCACGGTCTGCAGGTGGATCTGGTTCATCACCAGGGTCTCGATCAGTTGCGCCTGTGGTAGCGGGGCGACCACCTCGAGGATGGGTTCGTTGGGAAAGACCGGCGTGCCTTCCGGCACGGCGAACACGTCGCCGGTAAAGCGCAGATCGGCCAGCCAGCCGAGGAACGATTCGTCGAAGTGTCCCAGCGAGGCGAGATAGTCGATGTCTCCCCGCGAGAACCGCAGTGTCTCGAGCTGCTCGAGGAGGGTTTCCATGCCTGCGGCCAGCAGGAAGTTGCGGGTTTCGGGCAGTCGGCGGACGAACAGCGAGAACACGGCGGTCTCGTGCATGCCGGCCTCGTGATAGGCCTGCATCATCGTCAGTTCGTAGAGATCCGTGAACAGGCCCAGATCGCTGCCCGGCATGAGGGGCTGCCGATCCGTCTGTCTGCTGTGCCTCGTCATGTCACCTCCCGGGTAGAGCGATGCGCGGCCAGTTCAGGCGGGTAATCGGTGTTCCAGCGCGCGTGCATAGGTGGCGTGGTCGCCCTTGCCGTGCAGGACGAACCGGATGCGCCGCAGCGAGTTCAGCGTCGGCGCGGCCCCGACCACCGCATCGATGGCGATGCCGGCCGCCGCCTCGACCGGGAAGCCGAACGCCCCGGTGGAGATCGACGGGAAGGCCACGCTCTCCAGGGCGGTCTCCTCGGCCCGAGCCAGTGCGTTGCGATAGCAGGCGGCGAGCAGCTCGTCGGCCGGCTCGTCCCGGCCGTAGACGGGGCCGAGGCAATGGATGACGTGCGGATTGGGCAGGTCGTGCCCGCCCGTGATCACCGCCGCGCCCGGCCGTATGGGGGCGAGCGGTGCGCATTCCTCGGCCAGGGCCGGTCCGGCGGCGCGATGGATGGCCCCCGCGACGCCGCCACCGGGGCGAAGCTGCGCGTTCGCCGCGTTGACGATCGCATCCACGTCCGGCTGGTCGACGATGTCGCCCTCCACGCACTCGATGGTGATGTCGCCGATGGTTCGGGTTGTCATCTCTGCTCCCCGCGTGATCGTGCCGTGAGTGCCTCCCGTTCCAGCACGTGGAGTGTAGGCAAGCCGGGACGACGCTGCAGTGCCAGCGGCATCGGGCCGGCATTGCCGCTACCCTTGGTCGGAGGTGCCCGGAGATTCCGAATGATGCGAACCTTGCTGACGATCGCGCTGCTTGCCTGCTGCCTCATGCCCGGCACCAATCGTGCCGAGTTCACCACTCCCGCACGGATGTTCGATCTGGGTGAGCACGAGGTTCGTTATCACCTGCGGGGTGGTAAGGACGCGCCGGTCGTGATCGTGCTCGGTGGTGGACCGGGGTTCTCCAGCTGGAATCTCGAACCGATCCAGCGGCGCCTGGCGGAGCTGGGCTATCGCGCCGCGATCATGGACATGCTGGGCGTGGGGGAGAACGCGGCCGAGGTCCGTGGCTCGCCGCTGGACGAGTGGGTCGCACAGGTTGGGGGGCTGCACCGGGAACTGGCCGATGACCGGCCCGTGGTCCTCGTCGGCCACTCCTGGGGGGCGCTGATGGCGTTCGTCTATACACGGGAGGCCCCGGATAACGTGGCGCGACTGGTGCTGCTCAATCCCGTCGACCCGGAGCGCAAGGCCATGCGGACCGTGGTCGAGCAGATCGACGCCCGGCGGGCGCGCGAACGGGGAGAGCGCTGGGACGACGAGGGCGCCTGGGCGCAGGATGGTGGTGAGCGTTCGGCCGAGGCACATGCCCGCCACCAGATCGAGCGGAACCTGCCGAGCTACTTTCTCGACTACGAGCAGGGCCGGCGATACGCCGAGCGTTTCGATGACTCGGATTTCTCGGCCCACCTGAACGTCGAGGGCTGGCGGGCCTACCGGGACGACCCGGTGGACTACGCGACGATCCGGGAGTGGGCGGTGCCGATCGACGTGATCGGCTGTCGGCAGGACCTGCTCATGCCGACGAACCTCGATGCCCTGCGGGCCAATCTGTCGTTGGAGCAGGTCGAGGTGCTGGATGGCTGTGTACACTTTCCCTGGGAGGAGGTGCCGCGTGCATTCGGCGAGGCGCTGGGGCGCGTGCTCCCTGATCCGTCGTGAAGGGGTTCAGTCGTCCTCAGCGGCGCCTTCGATGGAGTTGCCGAGGCTCTGGATATCTTCACCGAGACCCTTCATGGTGTTGCAGCCGGTGGAGAACGCCAACAGACCCGCGAGAAGCGAGAGGGCAATGATTCGATGCATGGCAGGGTCTCCTCCTGGATTTTGATCAGTTGACGCCTGGCTGGCGTGTTCCGTTGCCGTCATGGCCGAAAGACCGAATCAAAACAGGCCGTGCCCAGCGGGACACGGCCTCGATGCACGGCGGAAGACCGATGGGATCAATACTCGTTATCGCCGTCGTGCTCGTCGGCTTCACTCTCGATCGCCTCGCCGGCGTCCTGGGTGTCTTCCCCGACACCTTCCATGGTGTGGCAGCCGGAAAGGAAGGCCAGCGGACCGGCAAGCAGCGCGATCAGGCCCATGCGCTTGAGAACGGAAATCATCATGAGTCTTCTCCGTTTGGGTTTTTCGCATCTTGCAGGGATTAGGATAGTCGCTGGAACGAGGAAAATCAGACGGGGAAAGTCATAGGCCGGGAAGGTTTCACTTCGGTCCGGTCCGGACCTTGAGGCCACGAGACATGGGGGCGGCGTGGAGATACTGCTGATCGGCATCCTGCTGCTGGCCGGGCTGGCCTTCGGCACGCTGGGGAGTCATTACTTCGGTGTCCCGCGGGTGGTTGGCTACATCTTGATCGGGATGTTGTTCTCGCCGGATCTGCTCGGCGATCATCTCGCTCTGGACACCGCCCGCTGGACCCAGCCGCTGGTGGCGATCGCGCTCGGCATTGTCGCCTACCTGATCGGTGGGGCGGCCACGGTGGGTCAGCTGCGTCGGCTGGGCGTGTCGATCCTCACGGCGACCGTCGGCAAGGTGGCTGGTGCCTTCGTCCTGGTTTTCGCCGGCTTCGTCTGGCTCGGGGTCACCGTGCCCGACCTGCCTGCCTGGGGGGCACCGCTGGTGCTTGCCGCGCTGGCCACCATCACCGCGCCGGCGGCGATCGTGGCGATCATCCACCAGTACCGCGCGCGCGGGCCACTGACCACGGCGCTGCTGGGCATGGTGGCGATGGACGATGCCCTGGGCGTGGTGATCTTCTCCGTGGTGCTGGCCCTGCTGGCGGCCGACGGCCTGGTCTCGGCCCTACCGCTGGTGATCTGGGAAATCGTGGCGGCCGTGTTGATCGGCGGCGTGGGTGGCTGGCTGATCGAGCGCATCATCCGTCTCCTGCACGAACACGAACTGCGGTTGGTGGCCCTGGTGGGTGCCATCATCCTGCTGGTGGGGTTAGCGGAGGCCTGGCATTTCTCGGCGTTGCTCGCCGCGATGACCCTGGGCTTTTCTGCCCGCTTCTTCGGCGGGACGCATGCCGACCGGTTGTTCGAGCCGGTCGAGCAGCTCGAGGAAATGGTGTTCGTGCTGTTCTTCACCTTCGCCGGGTTGTACTTCGACCCCTCGGTGGTGATCGAGCATGGCTGGCTGATCCTGATGTTCTTCGTGCTGCGCGCGGCGGGCCAGGTGGTCGGTGCCTGGGCCGGCGCCCGTCTGGGAAGGGCGTCGCCGGTGATCGCCAACAACGTCGGTCTGGGGATGTTGCCGCAGGGCGGCGTGGCCGTGGGCATGGCCCTGATGCTCGAGGGGCAGCCGCGCTTCGCCGAGGTGGCGACACTTGCGATCAACATCATCACGGCAAGCACGCTGTTGACCGAATCGGTCGGCGCGCTCGCCGTTCGGTACGGGCTCGGGCGGGCCGGGGAGCTCGACATGGCCAATGGCGGGCGTCCTGCCGGACAGCGGGGTCACCGACAGGGGGAGGGAGACGACGATGAAGGCAAGTGACTGGCTGGCAGCACACCCGGCGGACGGCGTGACCCTGTCGCCCGAGGCCACCCTGCCGGAGGCGGCGGCCATGTTCCTGGCGCACCCCGAAGTGCGCGACCTGTACGTGGTCGACGCCGACGGGCGGGTGGTCGGCCACCTCGGCTTTCGCCGGCTGGCAGGGTTGCTGCTCGCCCACCTGCGGCCCACCCACAGCCGGCGGCAACTGGTCGAGCGGGTCACGGCCGGCTGCGTGCGCGAGCACATGGACGACCACGTGCTTTGCATGCGTCCGGACGAGCGGATCAGCGAAGTGCTTCACCACCACATGGAGCGGCGGATCGAGGACATCCCGGTGGTCGATGCCGACCGGCGGCTGCTGGGGGTGATCCGCGTCGCGGATCTGTTGCGCAAGGCGATCGATCAGGCCGACTGATTGGCGTGATGGCGAGGAAGGGCGGGCTTGCCGGCGAGGTAGGAGGCCGCCGGGTCGACCAGGAAGCGTCCTTCCATCGCCTTGCGTCCCAGCAGCATGCGAAAGCGCATGGTGTCCCGGTCGGTCAGCGTCAGCTCGATGCGTTCCTCGATCTCGCCGATCACCAGCCGCGTGGCGATCACGTAACGGTTCTCGCGATGCCCGCCCGAGTCCGAGACCAGTCGGCGGTCGAGCAACTCGGCCTCGCAGCGCAGGACAGTATCGCTGTCGCCCTGGATCGGGTGGATGCCCAGTCGCACCCAGTCGCGTCCGTCGCGGCGGAATGGCTCGACGGCGAAGGCATGCAGCGCCGATGTGCGCGCGCCGGTGTCGACCTTCACCTTGATTCGTGAAATGCCGAGATCCGGCAGGGCCGCCCACTCTCGCCAGCCCAGACGAGTGAGCCCGTCGCTCGTGTCCTTGTGTCCGGTCATGCGCATCAGTCCTCGGAAACGACCTCGTCCTCGGCGTGGTTGGCCTGGAAATCCTCGACCTTGCCGGCGACCTCGCTGACGTCGCCCTTGAATCTCGCGATGTGATAGACGGCATCGCCCTCGTGGACCAGCGGGCGTTCCAGTCGGCCGATCACCACGCCGTCGCTGGTGGAGACGATCGATTCCCGCCGCCCGCTGTAGGCATCATCGACGTAGCCCAGTGTTTCGCCACGGGTGACCTGTGCGCCCAGTCGGACCACGGTGCCCAGCATGCCGCTTTCCGGTGCGCGCACCCAGAGGCTGCGTCGGGAGATGAAGGGTTCCGGGCGGGTCGTCTTGCGTCGGGTGGGCGGCAGCATGTCCAACGCGCGCATCACGTTGAGCACCCCCTGGGTGCCCGCCCGGATGGAGACCTCGTCGAAACGCAGCGCCTCGCCGGCCTCGTAGAGCAGGGTGGGGATACCCAGCTCGCCGGCCGCGGCGCGCAGCGAGCCGTCGCGCAGGGATGAGTTGAGAAGCACGGGCACACCGAACGCGCGTGCCAGGCGCAGGCTCTCGGGGTCGTCGAGGTTGCCGCGGATCTGCGGCAGGTTGGTGCGATGCATCGCCCCGGTGTGCAGGTCGATGCCGTGACTGCAGCGGCGGACGATCTCCTCGAGGAACAGGTTTGCCAGCCGGGCGGCCAGCGAGCCCTCGTCGGAGCCGGGAAACGAGCGGTTGAGATCGCGCCGGTCGGGCAGGTAGCGGCTTTCGTGGATCAGGCCGTAGGCATTGACCACCGGCACGGCGATCAAGGTGCCCCGCAGACGCTGCAACGTTCGTGTCTTGAGTACGCGCCGGATGATTTCCACGCCGTTGAGCTCGTCGCCGTGGACGGCCGCGCAGACGAACAGCGTCGGCCCGTCGCGTCGGCCGTGGATCACATGCACCGGCATGGACAGCGCGGTATGCGAGCTCAGCCGCGGCATTTCCAGGTCGACCAGGGCGCGTCGCCCCGGTTCGATTTGTCGCCCGGCGATCTCGAAGGCCGCGCGCATGTGCTCAGCCCCGGCCACGGGTGCGGGTCAGGCCGCGAGAGGTGCGCCGTTCGGCCAGCCGCTTCTCGATGAACTGTATCTGCGTGCCGGCGATGTCCTTGCCGGTGGCCGCCTCGATGCCCTCCAGCCCCGGCGAGGAGTTGACCTCCATGACCACCGGCCCGTGATTGGAGCGCAGCAGGTCGACGCCGGCGACGTTCAGCCCCATGGTCTTCGCCGCACGGACCGCCGTGGAACGTTCCTCGGGGGTGATGCGGATCAGGCTGGCCGAGCCGCCGCGGTGCAGGTTGGAGCGAAATTCCCCTTCCTTGCCCTGGCGCTTCATTGCGGCGACCACCTTGTCGCCGATGACGAAGCAGCGGATGTCGGCCCCGCCGGCCTCCTTGATGTACTCCTGCACCAGGATGTTGGCCTTCAGCCCCATGAACGCCTCGATCACGCTCTCGGCCGCCTGGTTGGTCTCGGCCAGTACCACGCCGATGCCCTGGGTGCCCTCGAGCAGCTTGATCACCAGTGGCGCGCCGCCGACCATCTTGATCAGGTCCTCGACGTCGTCCGGGCGATGGGCGAAGCCGGTCACCGGCAGGCCGATGCCCTTGCGCGAGAGCAATTGCAACGAGCGTAGCTTGTCACGCGATCGGCTGATCGCGACCGACTCGTTCAAGGGAAAGGTGCCCATCATCTCGAACTGGCGCAGCACCGAGGCGCCGTAGAAGGTCACCGACGCACCGATGCGGGGGATGACCGCGTCGAAGTCGTCGAGCGTCTCGCCCTTGTAGTGCACCTTGGGCTTGTTGGAGGTGATGTTCATGTAACAGCGCAGCACGTCCAGTACCCGTACCTCGTGGCCACGCTCGGTGGCGGCCTCGACCAGGCGTCGGGTGGAGTAGAGCTTCGGGTTGCGCGACAGAATGGCGATTTTCATGACACGGTTCGATCCAGGCGAAAAGCGGGATGAAAGAGGAGGTCGGCGAGCATCGTCCGGACCCCGCCGATCGGGGCGCGGGTGATCGCGACGGTTCGCAGATGATGCCCTTACTGTAGGAAAGATCGCGCCCACTGTAGGAAAGATCCGTGCCGGACTGGTCGATTCGTTGTCGGGATCGCTCGTCGGCGCGGGAGATCTGGTGCGGGTGGCCGGACTCGAACCGGCACGGCCTTTCGGCCTGCAGATTTTAAGTCTGCTGTGTCTACCAATTCCACCACACCCGCGGAGGGAGGCGCTTCGGGCGGGCCGCCCGGCGAGACCGGCATTCTATCGCCTTTTCCACCTGCCCGCGACCGGCATGCAAGCCCCGGCAGGTGCGTTACACTGAGCGGTTCGATCCATTCAGCGATGTTCATCCCGGAGTCACGCGCAAGCATGTCACAAGCCAACGGTTCACAGGCCAACGGTCACCATCCCGCGTTCACCCTGCTGCGCTCGGTACCCATCGAGGCGCTCAACCTGACCGTCGACGAGTACCGCC
>NZ_JBKHFB010000010.1:0-48194 GCF_046540515.1 Guyparkeria sp. | reverse complement strand
GCCATGGCGATCACCGAGGCAATGATGATGGGCAGCATCATGCCGCCACCGGCCAGAACGAGATCAAGCATGTTCGTGGTAGGTCCTTGTCCGTGGATGAATGGGTTTGCTTCGATCCGCCTGCCGCGGCATTTCGGTCACTCGCGGCCCCACGGCGACGATCGCGCTGAAACGCTCGCCGGGGGATCCCGCCGCGGATGTCAGAACGGCGAGATCCGCTTGCCCTCGGGCCAGCGCACGCGATAGTCGAAGTCGATCTGCCAGGGCTCGTCGGGCACCAGCTCACGCTGGTAGGCCCAGACGCCCTTCTGGTCGTCGAAGGCACGTTCGGTCGGCGTGTCAGCGGCCGAAAGCGGCTCGACCACGATGTCGGCGTCGAGCGGTGTCGGCATCCGCATCAGCACCGTCACCGGCACGGCCTCGCGATGGCGACTGGTCACCGTGACCTGGCGACGGCGCTCGATCTGGTGGAACTTGCCGATCAGGCCGTGGCCGGCCCGCTCGTCCGGCGGTGCCTGGTAATCGACGACCAGTCGCGGATCGACACCGAAGCTCAGCTCGACCGGCTCGTCGGGCTGGAGCGCCGGCCGCGACGCGCTCGCCTGCTGCTGGCCGTCACGGTGGATCTCCCAGCGACCGGCCGGCAACGGGTTGACGATACTCGGCGCGAACCGGGCCACCACCACCGCGTCGCGGCTCGCCTGTGGCGCGACGCGCAGCGACATGGTGGCATCGAGCCCCTGGTCCAGCACCGAGAGGTTCACCCCGCCCTCGCCACTGGGAACGGAGGCCGGCCTGTTCACCGCGATGCGGGTCGCAAAGCCCGTCTCGTCCTCGACCCGCGCGGCCTCGGCCATGCCCGCGGCGTCCGCGCGCATCAGGGAGTGCTTGGCCAGCGGCCGCACCGGCGCGCCGTCATCGGGATCGACAAAGCCGATGGTCAACGGCGCGAGTTCCGGCACCGGGTAGAACCGCCGCTGGTCGCTGGTCACCAGCGTCATCGGCACCGCCGGCCAGTCCTCGCCGGTCTGCTGGTGCACCCGCGCGTTCATGCGCCAGTCGACGTGCCGCTCGGTCGTGTCGAGCCGCACACGGTAGATCGGCTCCCAACCGGCGTCGGCGACCCGGTACGCCAGCCGCACCGCCTCGTCGCCCCCTTCCAGCTCCGCCTCCCTGAGCGCCACGCCGACCTGCCAGCCGGGCGCCTGCCCCGCCAGCTGGTCGAGTGCGCGGCGCAGGGCATCGCGGTCCTCGTCGATCGTCGCCTGCCGCTCGAGCAACGCCTGGCGTTCCTCGGTCAGGCGCGACATCAGCGTATCGACCGTGCCGTTTTCGCCCCACAGCGTATCCACGTCGCCGTCTGCCGGCTCCAGGGCGGCCAGCTGGTCACGGGCGATGCCACGGCGCAAGTCGTTCTCCTCGAGCTCGGCCGCCACCCGGCGGGCGTCGGCCCGCAACTCGTCGAGACGCTCGGCCAGGCGCCGGTAACGCGGCGTCTCGCGCATTTCCTCGCGCTCGAGGCGTAGCCCGGATTCGGTATCGACCCGCGCGCCCTGCACCCGCAGGCTGTCCCGGTCGAGGTCGGCCGGCAGGCCACCGATCCAGAGGCGGCCGCCCTCCTCGCGCGGGTCGCGATGCAGCAACGAGCTGTCGCCCGGTTCGAGCGCCGCCAGTGACTCGGTCGTCAGCGAGCGGCTCACCCAGGCCCCCGACGGGGCCACCGTCAACTGGTCGATGCCCATCGCGTGGTCATCGACCGATTCGATCAAGGCCTCGATCTCTGCCGAAGCCGCCTGCAGCCCCCCGGCCCAACCCAGCCACGGCGCACCCAGCGCCAGGACCAGCCCGACACCGCCGCGGCGCCAGGCCGGCAGACGATGACAGCGGCTGCGAGTTGGCTCAGCCATGTTCCGGCAGCTCGTCGAGCACGCCACCGCCGGCGCGACGGATGCGCACGGCTTCGGCGAGCCGGTGGATCACCGCACGGCTGTCGTCCCAGCCGATGCAGGCATCCGTGATGCTCTGGCCGTAGTGAAGCGGCTTGCCCGGCACCACGTCCTGGCGGCCGGCGACCAGGTGACTCTCGACCATCGCGCCGACGATCCCGGCGTTGCCGCCGGCGATCTGGCCGGCGACGTCCTCGGCCACCTGGATCTGGCGGGCATGCTGCTTCTGGCTGTTGGCGTGCGAGAAATCGATCATCAGCCGCTCGGGCATCTCGGTCTGGCGCAGCTGCTCGAGCGCCTCGGAGACGCTGGCGGCATCGTAGTTGGTGCTGCGCCCGCCGCGCAGGATGATGTGGCAGTCCGGGTTGCCGCTGGTGGCGAAGATCGCCGAGCGGCCGGCCTTGGTCACCGAAAGGAAATGGTGCGGGCGGGCCGAGGCGCGGATCGCGTCGATGGCCACGCGCAGGCCGCCGTCGGTGCCGTTCTTGAACCCCACCGGGCAGGACAGCCCCGAGGCCAGCTCGCGGTGCACCTGCGACTCGGTGGTGCGCGCGCCGATCGCGCCCCAGCTGATCGAGTCGGAGATGTACTGCGGGCTGATCAGGTCGAGGTACTCGGTGGCCGTGGGCACGCCCATGTCGGCCAGGTCGACCAGCAGGTGGCGGGCCACGCCCAGGCCCTTGTTGATGTTGAAGCTGCCGTCGAGATCCGGGTCGTTGATCAGCCCCTTCCAGCCGACCGTGGTGCGCGGCTTCTCGAAGTAGACCCGCATGATCAGGAACACGTCTTCCTTGACCTCGTCGGCCAGCTCGCGCAGCCGGGCGGCGTAGTCGCGCGCCGCGTCCACGTCGTGGATCGAGCACGGTCCCATCACCACCATCAGCCGGTCGTCCCGACGGTCGAGGATGTTCTGGATGGTCCGGCGGGCGTGATCCACCAACTCGGCGCCCCGTTCCGAGAGCACGTATTCGGCCCGGAAGACCTCGGGCGGGGTCAGCTGGTGGATCTCCTCGATGCGCAGGTCGTCGGTCTGTACGGTCATCTTCGCTCAACTATTGGCTATGGTCGCCCGGACAAGCATTGCCGGGCCGAAATTCAGGGATTCCATGGTAAAGGCCCAGCGCGATTTGCGCCATGGGCGCGGGCCAACTCAGCGACCGTCCGAAAAGACCTCGGGCCGGTGCAGCCGCCGCACGGGAAAGCGTTCCCGCAGGCCGCGCAACCAGGGGTACTCCAGCCGGGCCAGGCGAACGACATCGGCGGTCTCGCCGGCATCCGCCAGCACGCGCCCCCAGGGGTCGACGATCAGGCTGTGACCGAAGGTCTCGCGCCCGTCGGCATGGCGCCCGACCTGTGCGGCGGCCACCAGCCAGCAACTGTTCTCGATCGCCCTTGCCCGCACGAGCACTTCCCAATGCGCCTGTCCCGTGGCCCGGGTGAAGGCCGACGGCAGGCAGAACCAGTCCGCTCCCGCCGCGGCGAGGTGGGTGAACAGCTCGGGAAAGCGCAGGTCGAAGCAGGTGGCCATCCCCAGGCGACCGGCGGGCGTGTCGACGACCACGGGGCGATCGCCGGCGACGAAGGTGGCCGATTCGCGGTAGCTCTCGCCGTCCGGCAGCACGACGTCGAACAGGTGGATCTTGTCGTAGTGGGCGACGATGCGTCCGGTCGAGTCGATCACCAGGCTGCGCGAGAAGACCCGATCGGTCTCGGCCGGGTCGTCGGGCACGAACGGCAGGGTGCCGGCCACCAGCCAGATGTCGTGTTTGCCGGCCCAGGCGACCAGGTCGTCGACCGCGCCCGGCGTGTCCAGCCGCGCCATTCCGACCAGCTCACGCGGGTCGGCCGGCATCGCCAGGAGGTTCTCCGGCAGGACCACCACGCTTGCCCCGCCCTCGGCCGCCGCGGCGATCAGCGGCTCGACGGCGGCGCGATTGGCGGCCCAGTCACCACGACCGTTGAGTTGCACGACGGCGACGGTCGGTGTCGCTTCGGTCATGGACTGTCTCCTTGGGTGGCCTCGGGCTGGGTGACCTCGGGCTGATCGAACGATCCACCGACATGGTAGGTGACCGACGGCTCCGGGGCCTGATCGAGTTGCCGGAAGGTCTCCTGCAGGGCCAGCACCGCCCCGCCCACCAGCGGGCCACCGGCCACGGTGCCGATCAGCGGCAGCAGCATGCCGAAGTCGGCGTAGATGCGGGCGGTCAGGTCGAGGCGTCGCTCGACCAGCTGCAGTTCGCCGTCGATCAGGACGCTCAGCGACGGGTTGATCAGCTCCAGGGGGTCGACCATCAGCCGGCCGCGATCGAGCCGCCACTGCCCGGCCAGCGTCTCGAAGTACAGACCCTCGCGGGTGACGTCGCGGAAATCCAGGCGCAACCGGTCGGCCAGCGCTCCGAGGCTCATCAGCCCGACCAAGCGACCGGCACCCGGGTCGATGCGTCTGAGCTGCCCGTCGGACAGGAGGAACTGGCCGTTGCCGGCCGCCCGACCGACGAAGAAGCTCGTCGGGCTGCCGGGCCAGGCGAGGGTCAGCTGCCCCTCGTCGACGTCGCCGCCCTGGATGGGCGAATCGCCGTTGACGGCCTCGATCGCCGCACCCACGTCCTTGCCGTCGATCGCCAGCGACAGACGGGTACGCTGGCCCTGCGGCCCGTCTCCGACCCCGTCCTCGACGCGCCCGCTCCCCGAGACGCTCAGGCTGGACACCGGCTGCCAGTCGATGCGGTCGATCCGGTAGTGATCGTCTTCCGGCAACGCCTCCACGCCCAGCCGACCGAGTCGGAGCTTGTCCACCGTGAGGGCATCCACGCGCAGACTGGCCGCCGGGAGTCCTGCCAGGTCCCACGCCTGCGGCGGGGCGGGCGCTCGATCGGAGGACGCCGACTCGCGATGCAGGCGCAGGCGATCGAACTCTCCCTCCAGTCGGCCGGAGGGCGTGGCCCCGCCGTCGGCAAGGCGCAGCTCGCCGCGGTTCTCCTCACCGGAGACGCCCAGCCACCAACCATCGTCACGAGTCGCCCAACCGACCGTGACGCCCTCTAGCCACCAATCGCCCAGCCACAATCGATCGAGGCGCGCATCCACCCACCAGGACCCGGCATCACCGGCGACACCGGTCTTGCCCGGCCCATCCGATTCGACCGATTCCCACCAGGACAGCCACGGGTCCACCGCCAGCTCCTCGAGCGTCAGCCCCACCCGGTGCGCCGCCGCCTTGCCCTGATCGTCTCCGATCTCCGCCAGGTCACGATTGCCCACACGGGTTTTCACCAGCGAGCCGTCGTCGTCGAAACCCAGATCGGCGCGCCAGGTCTGGCGACCGTCGAGTCGCGCGGACAGGGTGCGCAACCCGCCATCGCGCACCGCCATGTCGACCGTCAGCGGCCACCGGACCGGTGCCGGCTTGTCCAGCGGGGCGGGAAGACGGCTCTGCCATCCCTCCAGCCCGGTCTCGACGCGCACCCCGACCGCGCCCCCGCCGTGCGGCACGTCGACACGCATGCCCACGTCCGTTTCCCCCTCGAGCTCGGTGATCAATGCCCGGGGCAGCGGGGTTCGGCCGACCTCGCCCAGCACCGAGGTCAGACCGCCAGGTGTAAAGCGCGTACGGGCCTGGATACGGGTTGCCGAACCCTCCGCCGCGGGATCGATGCGGGCGTGGAAGGGCCGGTCGAGAAAGCGCCCCTCGATATCCTCGGCGCGAAACCGGGTATCCGAGAACCGCAGCGGTCCCCGGACGTCCTCGAAAACGAAGCGCCCGTCGGCCACCGAAAGGCGGTTTCCGTCAAACCGGTACGCCCCGGAAGCTGACGGCGGCGGTGAGCCCGGGGTCAGTCCGATCAACACGTCCAGGGTCAGGCGCCCGTCACCGCTACCCGACAGCCCGGCCAGCGCCCCGGCATCGATCAGCGGGGTCTGGCCCAGACCGTCTAGCAGGGTATCGATGGCCACCGGACGGTCGACGGCGACCTGCAACCTGGGCTCGTCGAGTTCGAAGATGCTCACGCGCGAGCCGCCGACCGGTACCGGTCCGACACGCCCCTGCTCGACATCGACGTGGTATTGCTTGTTGACGAACGCCATGCTGCCGCCGGCCTCTGTCAGGTCCGGCCAGCCCGGACGATACGGCAAGGTCACGTCGTGGAAGTCGAACACGATGGAGAAGTAGCCGCCGCCGTCGGTGAACGGCATGCGCGACGGATCGCCATGGAAGATGAACCGTCCGCCGTCGATGCGTCCCCGGGCGCCATCGCCCTCGAGGGCCGCATCGAGCCAGCTGAGCGTGTTCGGACCGATCACGTGACGCGGCAGGTATGCCGGTGCCTGACGCGTATCCTCGACGGCAAAGCCGCTGTCGATACCGAGGTAACCGGGCTGCTCGTCGGTCGCCTGGCGATAGAAGAACCGCCCGGCGACGTCAAGCCCCGGGGATTCGAGTACCAGGTTCGGGCTGTACAGCGCCAGCCCCGCCCCCGGCGTCGCTTCATCGGTTGAGGCGATCCGGTCGAACCAGTAGAGATCGCCGTGGAGCCGATCGACTGCCACCGGCTCGCGGAACATGCCCGGCACCGCCAGGATGAGGTCAGACTGGTCGACGCGCGCCAACCAGCCGCCAGGCCGCCGGTACAGGGTCAGATCCGCGCCACCGCGCCCCGAACGGGTACCGATGACCGGTCGCAGCGGCACCCCGGTGGTGTTGCCGAAGCCCCGGAGATCGAGAAAGCCCTCGACGAACTCTCCGTCGACAAAGCGTAGGCGCACGTCACGTGCCTGGCCACGCGGCACGTTCTGGTCGAGCAGTTCGAGAAAGTCGGTCGGCAGGGGCGCGGCGGCCAGCCAGACGGCCAGGTGGCCGAGATCGGCGTGATCGGTGGCAAACCGCAGGTCATCCCCGACCGAGCGCATGCGCACGAACTCGGTCGGCAGCGGCTCCTCCTCACGCGAGGGGCGCACCCTGACGTCCTCGGCATCGAGGTGCCAGCCGTCGGCATCACGCACCCAGGCCAGCGTCGTCGAGACCCGATCCAGCGAGGCCTGGCGGGCGTCGTCCACGCCCAGCAGTTGTTCGCGCGTCACGGCGAGATCGCGCATGTCGGCTTCCACGGTGAGATCGGTCAGACGCTGCTGGTGCCAGTCCAGCCACAGCCGACCATCCAGCACGCCGGAGTCGACCTGCGGCATGCCCACCTCGCAACGCGCCGGGTCGCCGTCGCCGGGGCAGCCACCCAGGCTGCGTCGGACGCCGGGGCCGCCGTAGCGATCCAGCCGCCGCTGCACCGCGGGCAGTTCCCAGTCCGTCACCTGCAGGAACAGCGAGACCTCGCCAGGCTCGCCGAAGCGCCCCTCGCCGGCGAACCGCATCGGCTCGTCGCTGATCCCGGCGAGCCGGGCGTTGCCCGATGCCCGCCAATGCTCGCGGTCGAGCTCGGCGGCCAGGCTGAACGTCAGCCGGTCGCCCTGACCGTCGGGATCGCGGAACTCGACCACCGCATCGCGCACCGACAGGTGCCCCAGGCGCGCCAGCTGGTCTTCCACCTCGGCCCAGGAGACGCGCTGTGCGGTCACGCCGGCCCGCCCCTCGAGCGACAGGTCGGCCACCGACCAGCCTTGCCGGTCGCGAATCAGGGTGAACCGGGGGGCATCGAGGGTGATCTTGTCGGCGACCAGGCGCCACTCGGTGAGGCTGCGCCACCAGGAAAGCCCCAGGCTCAGCGCGTCGGCCCGCGGGCCGGCATCGATGCGCACGTCGCGCAGGATCAACTGCGGCTGGTAGCCCTGCCAGCGCAGGTCGAGGGCACCGAAGCGCACCGGCACGTCGAGCGCCTCGCTGACCCTCGCCTCGAAATCGGGCTGGTAACGCTCCACCCAGGGAAGCAGCGCGCGCGAGACGGCGCTGAGTGCGGCGATCAGTACCACCAGCAGCGCCCCCGCCATCAGCAGGCGGCGAAATGCCACGCGAAGGCGGCGTTCCCTTTTTTCGCTGCTAGTCCCCATTTACCCGGCCACTCCGCATGCGTCCGCCAGCCCAGCCATCCCCGGCCACCGGGGCCGGCCGTGTCCGATCACATCAGGACGATGTCGTATTGTTCGGGCTGATAGTGCAGGTCAATCTGCAGTTTAAGCGGAACGCCGATGAATTCCTGCAACTCGGCCAACGAGGTGGAGTCCTCCTCGCGTAGCCGGTCGATCACCGAGGCGCTGGCGATCACCAGCATCGACTTGGGCCGGTACTGACGCGCATCCCGGGTGACCTCGCGGAAGATCTCGTAACAGACCGTCTCGGCGGTCTTGACCGACCCGCGCCCGGCACAGACCGGGCAGGTCTCGCAGAGCACGTGCTCGAGCGACTCGCGGGTGCGCTTTCTCGTCATCTCGACGAGACCCAGCGTGGAGACGTCGCAGACCTTGGTGCGCGCGTGATCGCGTTCCAGCGCCCGGTTGAGCGCCTGATGCACCTGTATCCGGTGTTCCGGCTCGGCCATGTCGATGAAGTCGATGATGATGATCCCGCCGAGGTTGCGCAGCCGCAACTGGCGCGCGATCGCCGCGGCCGCCTCGAGGTTGGTCTTGAAGATGGTCTCTTCGAGCGTCTTGTGACCGACGAAGGCCCCGGTGTTGACGTCGATGGTGGTCATCGCCTCGGTCTGGTCGATGACGATGTAGCCGCCGGACTTCAGCGCGACGCGCTTTTCCAGCGCACGCTGGATCTCTTCCTCGATGTTGTGCAGCTCGAAGATCGGCCGCTCGCCGGGATAGTGCTCGACGATCGGCAGGATGTCCGGGACCATCTCCTCGGCAAACGCGATCGCGCGGTGGTAGGTCTCGCGCGAGTCGATGCGGATCTTCTCGACGAACTGGCCGAGGGTGTCGCGCAGGGTGCGCAGCGCCAGCGGCAGGTCCTCGTAGACCAGCCCGGGATCGGTCATCTGCTGGCGACGCTCGGCCAGGTTGCTCCACAAGCGGCGCAAAAAGCGGTAGTCGTGGCGCAGCTGCTCTTCCTCGACACCCTCTGCCGCCGTGCGCAGGATCAGGCCACCGACACCCTCGAGCGAGCCCTCCTCCTCGAGGATGATCTCGGTCAGCCCCGTCTTGAGCCGGTCACGCTCGTTCTTGTCCTCGATGCGGCTGGAAACCCCGATATTGCGCCCGTTGGGCACGTAGACCAGGTAGCGCGACGGAATGGTGATCTCGGTGGTCAGGCGCGCGCCCTTGGTGCCGATCGGGTCCTTGATCACCTGCACCAGGAGGTTCTGCCCCGTGCGCAGCAGCATCTCGATCGACGGCGATGCGGACTCGAGCTCGGTGTCCGGATCGTCCACCTTCAACTCGACGTCGGAGACGTGCAGGAAGGCCGCACGCTCCTCGCCGATGTCGATGAAGGCCGCTTCCATGCCAGGCAGCACGCGGGTCACGCGCCCGCGGTAGATGTTGCCCACCATGCCCCGCGAGCGCGAGCGCTCGATGTTGATCTCCTGGAGCACCCCGTTCTCGACCATCGCGATGCGGGTCTCCTGCGGGGTGATGTTGATCAGGACTTCTTCACTCATGACTCAGTTCTCGTTGTTATTCCGTGTCGCCCCGATCCGTTCGCCTCGGTCCATCCATGCCGGCCGGATTCCGAACGACGCCAGCAGTCGACGCGTGGCCGCCAGGGGCAGTCCGATCACCGCGCTGCAATCGCCATCGATGGCCGCGACGAAACTGCCGCCCCGGCCCTGCAGGCCGTAGGCGCCTGCCTTGTCCAGCGGCTCACCGGTGGCCACGTAGGCCCGGATCGTCTCCCGGGAGAGTGGGTCGAAGCGCAGCCGCGAGGTGACCACCTCGTCGCCGAACCGCTCACCGTCACCGACCGCGACCGTGGTGACCACCTCGTGCCAGCGACCGCTCAGGGTAGCCAGCATCGCCTCGGCATCGGCCGCGTCGGCGGGCTTGCCCATTGGCCGACCATCCGGTCCGGAAACCAGGGTGTCCGCCGCCAGGAGCACCGCGCCCGCCGGGCGCGCCGGGTCGGCCAGCGCGGCTTGCAGCTTCGCTCGCGCCAGACGACGCGATGCCGCACCGGCCGCCTCGCCCGGCAACAGCGACTCGTCCACCTCTCGCGTGGGCCGTGCCCGTCCGGCGATGAGGAAGCCGGCCTGCTCGAGCAATTCCCGCCGCCGCGGCGAACCGCTGGCCAGCCACAGTGACGGCGGATGGGGACTGGAAGTCATCGTCTCATTCTAGGGAAACCCGCCACGTAATGGCATGGCATCCGTGCACAGGTTCCCTGACAAGTCCATCCCATACGTGGGGCCGTTCTCGCGGCCTTCACTCGCGGTGGTAGGGATGATTCTGGTGCAACGACCAGGCGCGGTAGAGCTGCTCGGCGACCAGCACGCGCACCAGCGGGTGCGGCAGGGTCAGCGCCGACAGACGCCAGGTCTCGTCGGCGCGCTGGCGCAGGGATTTCGCCACGCCGTCCGGGCCACCGATCACCAGGGCCACATCGCGCCCCTCGACCAGCCAGTCTCCCAGGGCAGCGGCCCACTGGCGGGTATCGCGATCACGCCCCCGCTCGTCGAACAGGATCACGCGCGCCCCGGCCGGGATGGCCCGCTCGATGCGCTCGGCCTCCATCGTCTTGACGCGGTCGATGTCGGCGTTCTTGCCGCGCGGGGCGGCGGGGATTTCCGTCAGGCGCGCCGGGCAGCCGGCCGGCAGCCGCTTGAGGTATTCCTGCGTGCCCTCCTCGGCCCAGCCAGGCAGCTTGTGGCCGACGCTGATCAGCTCGATCCGCATCCGGGCCTACGCGTCGGAGGCGGACGGGTCGGCCGCGGGGGCCGACCAGAGCTTTTCCAGCTGATACAGCGCGCGGGTCTCGGGCATCATCAGGTGCACGATCACGTCGATGAAGTCGACCAGCACCCATTCGGTCTGCGGCGTGTCGTCGCCCTCGACGTTCATCGGGCGCATGCCGTGGTCCTTGAGGGTCTTGACCACTTCCTGCGCCATCGCCTTCAAGTGGCGATCGGAGGTGCCGGAGGCGAACACCATGTAGTCGGTGAAGTTGCAGCGTTCGCGCACGTCGAGCGTGACCAGGTCGACGGCCTTGAGCCCCTCGAGCGCCTCGACGGCGTGCTTGAGGATCTCGTCGGCCGGCATCGGCGGGGTCTGGTCGACCGGCTCGTTGCGGGTGGATGGCGGTTGCTTCGCGCTCATGTAGGAAAACCTGTGGCATGGCGGCACCGGGCCGCCAATGGAAAATGAAACGGGGAAAATGAAACGGGTTGATTAGGCGTCGAAAACCGGCAATGGTCGACGTAACCGGCGATGCGGTCAACCACGGCGGAAATGGCGCACCACCGGCTCGGGCACGAGATAACGCAGCGAGCGGCCCTGATCGATGAACCCGCGCAGCGTGGTCGCCGAGATGTCCAGCCGGGTAATGGCCACCGACACCATCCGGCCCGCCGGGGCCGTCGCCAGCTCCGCCGGGTCGACCCGGCGCTCGGCCAGCCATTCGGCCGCCCTCCCCTCGGCCCGCGATCCGGGACGGGTGGCGACCGCGATGTGGGCGAGTTCCAGGATGCGCCCGACCTCGTGCCAGCCCGGCAGGCCGTTGAAGGCATCCATGCCCATCATCAATACCAGCGGCTCGCCCGGGTACTCGGCGGCGAACTCGGCCAGCGTGTCGGCGGTGTAGGACGGTCCGGTCCGGCGGTGCTCGCGGTCGTCGAGCAGGAAGCGCGGCTCGTCGGCGATCGATTGCGCCACAAGATCGAGGCGCGTGGCCGGATCGAGCAGCGGCTCGCCCCGGTGCGGCGGAATGGCCGCGGGCACCAGGTGCACCCGATCCAGACCCAGAGTCTCGGCCACCTCGGTCGCCAGGCGCAGGTGGCCGATGTGGACCGGGTCAAACGTGCCGCCAAAAACACCGATCATGATCCGCTCCTCAGGCCTGCTGCGCGGCTTGATTGCGGCGTCGCGTGCGGACTCGGGGCGTCCCTGCCCCTCGCAAGCGCAAGCGGAGCTTGCGTCCGGAATGGCGTCCCGGCCATTCCGTCGCTCGCTCCTCTCGATTCGCCGAGAGCGAATCGAGGCGCACTAAGTGCGCTCGAAGAGTGCAGGCCAAGGATGGCCTGCATCTGCCTATCGATCGGATATGTCTCGTCGCTCACTCCGCGGCTCCTTGCACTCAAGCCGCTCACGACGGCCTGAGAAGCGGATGCGATACCGGTCTCGTCAATGACGCGTCTCGCCGTTGCCCAGCACGATGAACTTCTGCGAGGTCAGCCCCTCGAGGCCGACCGGGCCGCGGGCGTGGATCTTGTCGGTGGAGATGCCGATCTCGGCGCCCAGACCGTATTCCATGCCGTCGGCGAACCGTGTCGAGGCGTTGATCATCACCGAGGCCGAATCGACCTCGCGCAGGAAGCGCCGCGCGGTGGTGTAGTTCTCGGTGACGATGCTGTCGGTGTGGTGCGAACCGAAGGTCTCGATGTGCTCGATCGCCGCGTCCAGGCCGTCGACCACGGCCACGGCCAGAATGGGCCCGAGGTATTCCTCGCCCCAATCTTCCTCGGTCGCTGCGGTCATCGAGGGCACGATCGACCGCGCACGCTCGCAACCGCGCAGCTCGACGTCTAGCTCGCCGAAGCGGTCGGCGAGATCCGGCAGCACGGTCTCGGCCACGGACTGGTCGACCAGCAGGGTCTCCATCGCGTTGCACACACCATAGCGATGCGTCTTGGCGTTGACCGCGATCGCGCGGGCCTTGTCGAGATCGGCATCCCGGTCGATGTAGACGTGGCAGACGCCGTCGAGGTGCTTGATCACCGGCATGCGCGCCTCGCGCGAGACCAGCGCGACCAGCCCCTTGCCGCCGCGCGGGATGATCACGTCGAGCGCCTCGGGGCTGTGGAGCATCGCCGTGACCGCCTCGCGGTCGGTGGTGGCGACGATCTGCACGGTCTCGGACGGCAGGCCGGCGGCCTCGAGCCCGTCGCGGATGCAGGCGGCCAGCGCCTGGTTGGAATGGATCGCCTCGGAGCCGCCACGCAGGATGGTGGCGTTGCCGGATTTCAGGCACAGCGCGGCGGCATCGATGGTCACGTTGGGACGCGACTCGTAGATGATGCCGATCACGCCCAGCGGCACGCGCATGCGACCGACCTGGATGCCCGAGGGACGGAACACGGTGTCGGTGATCTCGCCGACCGGGTCCGGCAGGGCGGCGATCTGGCGCACGCCCTCGGCCATCTTCTGGATGCCGGCGGTGTCGATGGCCAGCCGCTCGATCATCGCCTCGTCCAGGCCGTTGGCACGGCCGGCCTCGAGGTCCTTCCTGTTGGCCTCGATCAGCGTTCCGGCGTGCTCCACCAATTGATCCGCGATCGCCAGCAGGGCGGCGTTCTTCTTCTGCGTGTCGACCCGCGACAGCGCACGTGCCGCGCGGCGGGCCGCCTGGCCCATTGCCTGAATGGTCTCGGTGACGCTCTTGTCATTGGCCATCGGTAGCTATCTCCTGATCAGGTTCGAAACGAGCCAACGGGGGCGCTCGTCATGGATTCGGTCAAGGCTGGAGGCGTTTTCCCGGGATCATTCAAGGGATTCAACGCCCCGGCCGGGTCGCGTGCAGCATCACCCGGTCGAGCAAGGCCCAGACCCGCGCCCCGCCGTCGGCCGTGTTGCAGCCCTCGCCCAGGCCCTTGATGCAGCGGTCGACCTCGGCGCAGCCGGCCAGCAATCGCTGCCAGTTACCCGGCGGCATCATCCGGGCGCGCGCCTGGTAGCGGCGGGCGAGAAAGGCCGGGATGCGGGTCTTCTTGAACCCCGCCTGGTCGTTGCCCGCCAGCGCGACCAGTGCCCGCAGATCCCGGGCGATCACCCACAGGATCAACAGCGGCTCGGTGCCCTCGGCGCGCAGGCGCGAGAGCAGGTACAGGCCGCGCTCGCGGTCGGCGTCGAGCACCGCGTCACTCAGGGCGAAGGTATCGACTCGCGACTGGTTGGCCAAGCCCTGGGCGACCCGGGCGGCATCGACCGGACCCTCGATGTCCATCAACGCCAGCTTCTCGATCTCCTGGGCGGCGGCGAGCAGGTTGCCCTCGACGCGCCCGGCGATCAGTTCGGCGGCGTCGCGCTCGAGGCTCACGCCCTGCGCCGCGGCCCGCCGGGTGATCCAGGCCGGCAGTTGTGCCAGCGGCACATCGTTGAACCGCACCGCCAGCCCCGCCCCGGCCAGTGCCTTGAACCAGGCGCTTTTCTGCAGCTGGTTGTCCAGCCGGGGCAGGCTGACGATCCAGACATCCGACTCGTCGCCGCGCTTGACCCGTTCGGCCAGCGTGCTCAACGCCTTGGAGCCCACACGGCCCGGCTTGCCGCCCGGCATGCGCAGGTCGATGATCCGCTGGCTGGCGAACAGCGACAGGCTCGCCCCCTGGCTTTCCAGCGCGCCCCAGTCGAACTTGCCGTCCACCTCGAAACGCAATCGTTCCTCGCAGCCGGCCTCGCGGGCCTTTGCCACGATCGCATCACGCGCCTCCTGGACCAGCAACGGCTGATCGCCGCCGATGACATAGAGGGATTCCAGGCCCCGCGCGAGGCGCTGCTCGAATTCCTGTGGCTTGGCGAGCACCTAGGCCTCAGCGACCGTCGGCGGGGTCGATCAGGGTATCGGGATCGACCGGCGCGAGCAGGCGGTAGAACAGCAGCTGCCCCACCAGCTCGCCCAGCTCGCGACGAATCTGGCCCTCGTTGCTCGACGAGGCCAGCACCCCGGTCGGGTCGTAGTTGTAGTTGCGCGCCTGGCTGATCTCGCGGCTGGGCGTGCGCGACCCGTCGGGCAGCTCGATGTGGTAGCGCAGTTCGTGCAGCAGTTCGTACTGGCGCACGTCGGCGCTGGGATCGACCACCGAGGCACGCTCCTCGACCGAATCGCTCTCGACCACGAGTCGGGCCGTGGCCTCGCGACGGTCGTCGACCAGCACCGCCTCCGACTTGTCCAGTTCGGCGACCAGCGCACGGTAGACCGGGCTCGATTTCGACAGCCCCGAGACGTGCACCCGCTCGAAAGTCGGGTCGACCTCGGTCACGCCCCGCAGGTGGTATCCGCAGCCAGAGGTCACCAGCAGCGCCGCGGCCACCGCCATGACCATCCAGACGGTAACGGCGTGCCTGCCGACGGTTCGGCCGGTCGTCCTAGCCCGGGTCGTATCCATTACTTCGCCACCACGATATTGACCAGTTTGTTGGGAACCACGATCACGCGCTTGATCTCGCCCTCATTGGTAAAACGCTGCACGTCCTCATTGGCCAGCGCCTGCGCCTCGATGGCGGCCTTGTCGGCGCCGGACGGCACATTGATCTTTGCGCGCAGCTTGCCGTTGACCTGCACGACCATCTCGATCTCGTCGCGCACCAGCGCGGCCTCGTCGACCGTCGGCCACGCCGCATCGGCAATGCAGCCATCCCCGCCCGTTTCCTTCCAGAGCACGTGGGTGATGTGCGGCACGATCGGCGCGAGCATGCGCAGCATGTCCTGGATGACCGCGGCGACCACCGCCTGCCCCGTCTCGTCGGTCGCCTCGAACCGGGCCAGCTCGTTGAACAGCTCCATGTTCGCCGCGATCACGGTATTGAAGGTCTGGCGCCGATCCATGTCCTCGGTCACGCGACCGATGGTCTCGTGGAGTTTGCGGTAGAGCTCCTTGGCGGCTGCCTCGCTGTCGGCCAGCTCGTCGGCCGACTCGATCCGCCGGGACAGGTCGATGCCCGCTGACCGGCGCTCGGCCACCTGCCGCCACAGGCGCTTGAGGAAGCGGTGCGCGCCCTCGACGCCCGAGTCGGACCACTCCAGCCCCTGGTCGGGCGGCGCGGCGAACATCATGAACAGGCGCACGGTGTCCGCGCCGTATTCCTCGATCAGCTCCTGCGGGTCGACGGTATTGCCCTTGGACTTGCTCATCTTCGCGCCGTCCTTGTTCACCATGCCCTGGGTGAGCAGGCGGGTGAACGGCTCGGCGCAGTCGGCCGGGATCAGGCCCTCGTCGCGCATCAGCTTGTGGAAGAAGCGCGCGTACAAGAGATGCAGCACGGCGTGCTCGATGCCGCCGACGTACTGGTCGACCGGCAGCCAGTAGCCGGCGCGATCGTCGAGCATCGCCTCACTGGAATCGGCGCTGGCGAACCGGGCGTAGTACCAGCTCGACTCGAAGAAGGTGTCGAAGGTGTCGGTCTCGCGCTCGGCGGGCGCGCCGCATTCCGGACAGGTGGTGTCGATGAACTCGCGATCGGACTTGATCGGCGAGCCCGGCCCGTCCATCACCACGTCGGTGGGCAGGACCACCGGCAGGTCCTCGTCGGGTACCGGCACCGCACCACAGTGCTCGCAGTTGACGATCGGGATCGGGCAGCCCCAATAGCGCTGCCGCGAGACGCCCCAGTCGCGCAGGCGGTAGTTGATGGTCTCCTCGCCGCGGCCGTCGGCAGCGAGCCTGGCCACGATCCGGTCGAAGGCTTCGTCACTGGAAAGCCCCGTGAACTCGCCCGAGTCGATCAGCGTACCCTTCTCGGTCATCGCGCCCTGAGCGTAGTCGTGATCGGGGTCACTGCCCTCGATCACCGGCTTGATCGCCAGATCGTGCTTGGTCGCGAACTCCCAGTCGCGCTCGTCGTGCGCCGGCACGGACATGACCGCGCCGGTGCCGTACTCCATCAGGACGAAGTTGGCCACCCAGACCGGCACCGACTCACCGGTCAGCGGGTGCGTGGCGGTCACGCCCAGCGGCAACCCCTTCTTCTCCATGGTCGCCATGTCGGCCTCGGCGACCTTGGTATGGCGGCATTCCTCGCGGAACGCGGCCACCTGTTCGTCCTGCTCGGCGGCGGCCACCGCCAGCGGATGGTCGGCGGCCACGGCCAGATAGGTCACCCCGTACAGCGTGTCCGGGCGCGTGGTGAACACGCGCAACGGCTCGCCGTTATCGACCGCAAAGTCGAGCTGCACACCACGGGAGCGACCGATCCAGTTGGCCTGCATGGTGCGCACCTGCTCGGGCCACTGGTCGAGCTTGTCGAGATCCTCGAGCAGCTGGTCGGCGTAGTCGGTGATGCGGATGAACCACTGCGGGATCTCGCGGCGCTCGACCGGCGCGCCGGAGCGCCAGCCCCGTCCGTCGATGACCTGTTCGTTGGCCAGCACCGTCTGGTCGACCGGGTCCCAGTTGACCACCGCGGTCTTCTTGTAGGCCAGGCCCTTCTTGACCAGGCGGGTGAACAGCCACTGCTCCCAGCGGTAGTAGTCCGGGTCGCAGGTGGCAAGCTCCCGGTTCCAGTCGTAGGCGAATCCCAGGCGCTGGAGCTGGCCGCGCATGTAGTCGATGTTCTCGAAGGTCCAACGCGCCGGCGCGGCCTTGTTCTTGAGCGCGGCGTTCTCCGCCGGCAGGCCGAAGGCGTCCCAGCCCATCGGCTGGAGGACGTTCTTCCCCAGCATGCGCTGGTAGCGGCTGATGACGTCCCCGATGGTGTAGTTGCGCACGTGCCCCATGTGCAGCCGTCCGGAGGGATACGGGAACATCGACAGGCAGTAGAACTTCTCGCGGGTGGGATCCTCGCGGACGTGGAATGCCTGCGTCTCTTCCCAGAAGCGTTGCGCCTCGTCCTCGATCTTCGCGGGGTTGTATTGCTCGTGCATGAACTAGGGGGTCTACCTTGGCTGCGTGCGTGTTATTTGCCCGACTGGCAAGAAGGCCTGCAATCGGCCACGATAAAGGAACCTCTGCTCGAATAGTATTACCGCTCTGCGCGGCTTGAGCGGGGCAGATGCAAGGCATCCGTCCGTAGTGGAAGGGTTGCTCCCTTGCCAAGGACGGTAACGCCGCAGATGCCCCGCTCAAGCCGCGCCCGCAGGGGCTTGCCGAGCCACCCGCCCCTCGGCGTTGCGATGTCTTGACGGGACCACCGGCACGCCGGCGCCATCGCGCCTTGATGGCGAGCGGCTCGGCAAGCCAGAGCGGCAATACTATTCGAGCAGAGGTTCCATAGAGGCGACTAGAATACCGAAAGGAGCCCCCCCCTGCACGACTCGACGCGCACGACGTCGCAGCGGGAGAGGCCCTTCCAGACGACAAGACGGAGACCAGAGCGAATGACCCAAGACCAGCACGAGCACAGCGAGACCTTCGACGCCCTGCGGCACGGCTACTACCAGCTGCTCGAACGGATCTACGCCCGCCTGCTCGACGAGCCCGAGAACCGCCCGGCCGACCGCGCCCGCATCGCGCAACTGGCCGAGGAGGAGGCCGCCGGGCTCGACACGCCCGATTTCCGTCACGAGATCGTCGAGGCGGTCAAGGACGATCTCGAGCACACCCGCGAAAATCTCGCCCACGAGGGCGAAAGCATCCGCGAGACCCTGCGCGACTGGGCCGGCGACATCGGCGCCAAGCTGCTGTCGATCGCCGATCACACCGACGTGACCCTGGAACAGATCCGCAACGAGGCCGAACGCACCCGGCCACGCGAATGGGCCGCCGGCCACGTCACCAGCCCGAAGCGACTCAAGTGCGTCGACTGCGGCGCCATCCTTCACCACGACACCTTCGGACCGCTGCCGAAATGCCCCGAGTGCGGCGGCCAGTCCTTCCGGCGCGCCTGATCGCCGGACTCAGTCGCGCTTGAACAGCCGCGGATTGGCCTCGAGAAAGGAGGCAATCCACTGTTCGAGAAACGACCGGCCAGCGGCCACCTTCAGATAACCGTAGCCCAGCACGGAGATCACCCCGGCACCGAGGGCATCCACGATCAGATCCCACATGGTGTCGGTCAGACCGGAGGGATCGCCGAGCATCGCCTTCTGCATGTCGGTGCCGAACCATTCATCCATCGAGAACTCGAAGATCTCCCACAGGGCCCCTATCCCCAGCGCGAACATGAAGGCGAACAGCGCCACGAAGCCCGGGGTCATGTGAAAGCGGAGATTCTTCTTCTCGTTGAGGATGTAGACCAGCAAGAAACCGACGATGCCCAGCAGGAACCCCGAGGCGGTGTGGAGCACCAGGTCCCACCACCAGAAGCGCGTGTAGTACCCCTGCACCTCGCCGAGAAACAGCGAGGCGAAGATGAACAGGGTAGCCAGCAGCTTGAACTCCGAGGGAATGAACACCTCGAAGCGCCTGACCATCAGCACGGGCGCCAGGGTCAACAACAGGATGAAAACCGTCATGGCGGCCGTCAGCCACAGCCCCTCCCACAGGGCGAAGGCCAGCTCGATCAGCATGATCACCTGGATCACCTGAGTGACGCGCTGATGAATTCGTCGTCGTTGCATACACTCCTCACGCTCGAACCCGTTGAGGTGAACAGACGAGCCGCGGCCCGGCCGGCGCGGTCACCCAGCGCCGGTCCCCGTGAAGCCCAAGACCGCGTTACGTCCCCCGGATCGAAGCCACCTCGAGGCGAAAGGGTCCGGCCCGACGGTCCGCCAGCAGAAACCCCAGCCGATTGATCCGCTCGGGCGACAAAGGCGGTGCATCCGGCACGGCCTGACCCCGAAACACGGCCGCGAACATCTCCCAGGCCAGGGGGATCTCAAGCCAACGACCGGCAACGGTGTCGAAACCGGCGGCGTAGGAAACGCCCGGCGGCACTTCCTCCGTTCCGACCCGACACTGGTAACGCCGCCCGTCACCGCGAACCCGAAGCACGATACCCGCCGCGTCGACCAGCTCTCCCGTCCGAATCTGCCGTCGGACCGAGGCGAATCCACCGCCATGCGCCAGCGACAGCTCGCCGCTGAACACACCGACCCCGCCTTCGACATGAAACCCACCGGAGGAGATCCCGCCCATCACCCCGTCGTTGACGTCGCGCCAACGGCATTCCTCGTCGGTATCGGTAAACTCGATTACCTTGCGCATGCCGGGAGCATAGACACCCTGCGACGGCGGGCGCGGAAAACGACCGTCACCACCGGCCGGGTTTCAGGAAGTGCTTGAAAGCGGCACCCCGGACGAGCACCATCCAATGCAGGACCTGTCAGACGCCACCCTGACCGGATCGCGCGACGAGACGAGGCCCTCGATCCCGCCCATGTCCATTAATGCCCTGAAAGCGATCGCCCGGAAACTCGCCAGACTCTCCAGCCCCGGTGTCCTGATGGGCCTGTGGCTGGTCTATTCGCTGGCGATGCTGGGCTATCTGGCTCATCTTGACGCCCAGCGCGGCATTTTCTGCATGAGTCTCTGACCCGGCAAAACATCGAGCAAGGACCCGATGAACGCATCTTTCCTTCAGCAACTGCAGAACGAGACGGAATTCGATTGGTTGTTGCGCCCGTACCGGGAGCGCGCCGACCGCATCATGCTCGGCATGCTGCTGTTCCTGCTCGCCGTCTGCCTGTTCCTCGTGCCACTGCGCGACACGCTCTGGTCGGTACTGCTGATCGGCCTGCCGACCCTCGCGCTGGGCCTGTGGCTTGTCCGGAGTCACGGCGGGGAACTGGTCACCCGCCTGTTCATGGCCTCGGCCTTCATGGTGTTCACCGGCCTGATCATCCACCAGAACGCGGGCGACATCGAGGCGCATTTCTCCGCCTTCGGCCTGATCGGCGTGCTCCTGTACTACCGGGACTGGCGCACCATCGCCATGGCCACGCTGGTCATCTACCTGCATCACCTGGTCCTCGGTTACGCCCAGACCATCGGTGTACCCGTCTACGTGTTCGACAGCGATCAGTACTGGCCACTGTTCTGGATACACGTCGCCTACTTCCTGCCCTTCGTCCTCATGATGGGCTATCTCTCGATCTGGTTGCGACGTGAGGGTTACGAGGACCAGCACGTGATCGCCCTCGCCCGCCAGATCACGCGCGGCAACCTCACGGTCGATCAGGAATTGCCGCAGGACGCCCGCGAATCGCCATTGATCGAGGCGGTGCTGATGATGAAGACCCGCCTGCTCGATCTGCTGCGCGTCATGCCGGTGCCTGCGGCGGTCATCCGGATCGACAGCGAAACCATCGTGAACGTCAACGAGGCCTGGGCACGGCAGATGGGGTCGACCGAGGTGGGCGCCTCGCTGCGCGAGACGCCCATCTGCTCGATTCCCGGCACCTGGGACCGGCTGATGCAGGAGTTGAACGACTCGCCGGACAAGCTGCTGGACAAGCGGGAAATCCGGCTGCGCTATCCGCAGGGCAAGGAGGCCATCTGCGAGGTCTCGGTCATTCTTCACGAGGAAATCGAGCCGGTCATGGCCATCGTGACGCTGGAGGACATCACGCGGCGACGCGAGGCCGAGGAGACCATGAAGGAACTGGCCTACCACGACATGCTGACCGGCCTGGCGAACCGGAGCCGTCTTCAGGAGGCCATGCAGACGGCGGTGCGGCAATGGCGGGAAGAAGGCCGACCATTCGCCGTGCTCATGATGGACCTCGACGGCTTCAAACCGATCAACGACCAATACGGTCACGATGCCGGTGACGCGGTGCTGCGCATCGTGGCCGAGCGCCTGCGCGGCGAGGTCAAGCGAGACGACCTGATCGCCCGACTTGGTGGAGACGAGTTCGTCGTACTGCTTCCGGGCTGTCGCTCGACCGAAGAGGCGGGCGAGGTCGCCGGTCGGCTGATCGACTCCGTGACCCAGCCGATCCGGTTCGAGAGCGGCGACGAGGTCTCGGTGGGCATCAGTGTCGGCATCAGCCACGTGGACCGGGGGGCTCGTGACGGCGACCAGTTGCTCAAGCAGGCGGACACGGCACTTTACGAAGCCAAGCGCGCCGGCAAGCGACAGTTTCGGGCCCACGCCTAGATCCGTCGGGGCGGCTATCGACGCCCATGGCTTGGCGCTGACCTTCCCTACCGCATCTCCTCGGCCACCGCGTCCACCAGTTGCTCGACACGGAGCGTGTCGGGGAACATGGCGACCAGCTCGCCCCGGGGATCGATCAGATAACTGTAGGTGGTGTGGTCGATGGAATATCCCATCGCCGAGTCGGTCCGCTCGCCACGTGCGTAATCCACGTGGTAGCGCTCGGCCACCTCGGCAATGGCTTGCTCACTACCGGTGATGCCGTCGAAGTCGGGATGAAAAAAGCGGGCAAGAGGCCCGAGTGTCGAGGGTCGATCGCGGTTGGGATCGACCGAGATGAACAGCAGCGCCTGCGGCCGGCGCCCCTCTCGCCGCTCGAGTTCCCGGAAGACCTCCGACCAGCGCGCGAGACTGTTGGGGCAGACGTCCGGGCAGGCGGCATAACCGAAGTAGAGCACCACCCATTCACCGCGATGGTCACTCAGGGCGAGCGGCCCATCCGCCGACTCGAGCCGGAAATCACCCGCCGGCGGGTTCGGCCGCAGATCGGCCTCGAAAAGCATGAGTGTCAACGGTACCGCCGCCAGAAGCAGGACGAAAAACGCGAGCCTGAACATGCCTTCCCCGAAAACGCGGTGATCGCCGACATTAGCATGCACTGGTTGCCGGTCGGAACATTCCGGGGCCGCCCGAGAACAGGCGTGTCGACGGCAAGGCCGACGCAACACGTCGATCCTGCTGGCAGGATGGAGAGCGTCGTTTGCACGGCATTAGCCGGCCCGCATATCGCATGACTGCGCGTGACAACCGCACTGGATACGCGCCCGACAAGGATTTTCGCGGCCGAGCGCCGTGCCGGGGAGCACGGCCGAGTGGCGAAACGCTCGTGCGCGGTCGGATCAGGTGTGGACTTCGTGAGACATCCGGGCTAGAAAACGGGAGACCGGGATCGAATCCAACCATGGAGAAACGCTGACATGCGACCAACTCATCTCGTTCTCGCATCCTTCGTGCTGTTCCTCACCCCGGCGCTCGGCGCGGACGAACCCTGGAAGCAGCCCGGATGGGAACCGATCACCGACGAGGAGCGCCAACCAGCCAGCCCCGACGAGGTGGCCGAGAGTGCCGTGGAGGTACGTGAGTACCAGGGAACGCGCTTCCTGACCGGCGGCCTGGGCACCGCGGAACGCGCTTGGCTGCAAGAGCACGGTGCGGACTACCCCGTGGCCCTGCAATTCTCGAAGGGCCAGCGCGGCGCATTCGTCTCGGCGGTCGATGTGCGCGTCCGCACACCCGATGACAAGACGCGATTCGAGGCCACTACCGACGGGCCGATGCTCTTCATCGACCTGCCGGAAGGTCGATACACCGCCAGCGCCAGTTACAAGGGAGAGGATCGCGAGTTCAGCCTCGACGTCCCCGCCAACGGCCAGGTCAGCCGCTCGATCAACTTTCCCGAATAGTGCAGGTCAATTCGCGCAGAACGAAAAAGCCCGGGTCGCTGTGACGCGAACCCGGGCTTTTTCGATGTTTGGTGGAGCCAGGCGGGATCGAACCGCCGACCTCCTGCATGCCATGCAGGCGCTCTCCCAGCTGAGCTATGGCCCCTCGTGCCTGAGGAATGCGCGCATTGTACCGGCCCAACGGAGGCTGTCAACACCCTGTCACGCGGATCTTGTCACGATCGACACAAGCCCCTGATTCCCCGACATACCGGCGCCGCAGAGCCCCCGAATTGGACCGGTGCTCCGCATGCCGCCGGGATTTTGGTTACATTACCGCCACACGATCGGGCAGACACCACCTGCATCTGCCGTCTACCGCGACGTGCGCGGAGCGGAGTGGGTCCGAGTTCAGGCCTGATGCGGCCGGCAAGTGTTCAAAACTACCTGATAAGTGACTTATTTTATTAGGTCACAATGGTGCGTTTTGATGCCCAAACTCACACCCGAAAATCGCAGGTAACCACATGACTCCAAACGCAAACCCGTCAGTTTTATTCGTCTGCATGGGCAACATCTGCCGTTCGCCCACCGCCCACGCCGTTTTCGAGCGGCTGGTCGAGCAGGCTGAACTGGCCGACCGCATTCGCATCGATTCGGCCGGCACGCATGCCTATCACGTCGGCAACCCGCCCGACGAGCGCGCCATGCGCGCGGCCATGGCCCGCCAGTACCGCATGGACCACCTCACCGCACGCCAGGTACGCCCCGAGGACATCGTCGAGTACGACTACGTGCTCGCGATGGATCTCGCCAATCTCGAGATTTTGCAATCGCTGGCCGACGAGGCCCTGCGGGAGAAGCCGCACCTGTTCATGAGCTACGCACCGGACTACGGCCTCGAGGAGGTGCCGGATCCGTACTACGGTGGCACGAACGGCTTCGAGCAGGTGCTCGACATGGTCGAGGCGGCCGCGGACAATCTGCTCGAGGACATCCGCCGGCGCCACCTGGGATAGACCACGCCCAGACCGGCCGCACCGACCATTCATCCGGCTACATACACAGAAAAACGCCCCGCTCGATACGGGGCGTTCTGGTTTCCGGTCGACTCCAGACCAGATCAGCGCTCGCGCTTGTCTTCGTCGGCCGTTGGCTCAGCGGCGACCGACGCATCGCTGGTCGCCGCTTCCGGCGTCTCCGATGCTTTCACCTCGGCGTCCGGGACCGATGCCTCCTCTACTGCACCTGCCTCTTCCGGTGCCGTCTCTTTCGGCGTCGCCTCTTTCTGCGCCTCGGCCTCTTCGGTCAAGGTGTCGGCAGCGGATTCCGTGCCTTCCGGTCCGGTCGTCTTCGGCTTCTCGACTCTCGCCTCCGTTTCGGGCACGTCCGGCTGCTCGGCCTCGGCGGCCGGCATCGCCTCGGCGGCTACCGCTTCGTTGCTGGACGCGCCCGGCGCGGCCGTCTGCGGCTTTTCCGCGGTGTCTTCCCCGACGGACTCGCCTTGCGTCGACTCGGTTTCCGCCACCCTGGTCTCGACCTGGTCATCGGCCTGCCAGGATATACCGGAATCGTGCACCTCCGGGCCGGATGCCGCCAAGCTGGCCTCGGCCGACACCGCCTTGGGCGCGGCGGCCTTGCTGGCCTGGGCGTCACTCGCCTTGACAAGCCGGTCGCTGGTTTCCAGACGCACGGCAGCGTTCGGCGGCAATTCCTCGGCTACGCCCTTCTTCTTCGAAACGTCCAGCGGCAGGCTCTTGCCTTCGCTGATAGGCGCGGCCAGCTGCTGCTCGACCATCTGGCGCTCACGCTCACCCAGCGGCGGCGGGGTACGCGGCTCGCTCTTCGGCCCACGATCGCCGCGGCTCTTGCCGCCGCCATTCCGGCCGCCCGTCTCCCCGGAGAACTTGCCCCCGGAGGAGTCGGGCCGGCCCTTCGATTCGGGCTTGCCGGACTCGGTTGGCTGTTCCTGCTTCCGCTCGGGCTTCTGCTCGAGCTTCTGGCCAGCGGCTTGCTGGGCGGCGTTGCCACCGTTGCCGCGACGCCCGCGACTCCGACGGCGCCGACCACCCGACTTGCTCTTGCCCTGCCCCTTGTCCTGATCCTTGTCCTGGGACTCGTCACGGGCGGTCTTGGCCTTCTCGCCACTCTCCACGCCGGATTGACGACGACCGCTACCCTTGCGACCGCCGCGGTCGGCGGTCTTCTTGCCACCCTCCTGACGCTCGCGAGACTCGGCTTCCGTGTCCTCGTCCGCACGGGCGCCGAAGAGCTGACCCACCACGCGTCGCAGGAGCGACACGGCACCATTGGCCAGCGGGCGCACCGGCGCCTCGGCGGCGACGGGCTTGGGCGCGCGGGGCGACTCGGCAGCCGGCGCTGCCGGCTCGGGTGGCTTCTCCGGCGCGGGCTGCGCCTTGCGGGGAATGGTCTGCACAGCGGCCTTCTCGGCCTGGCGATGGCGCGGTTCGGGCGACGGGGTCTCGACGGTCAACGGCTCGATCAGCTGCTGCACGTCGCGGGCCCGCGCCTCGTTGTCGTCGGCACGCACGCGCTCGATCTCGTAGTGCGGCGTCTCGAGGTTGATGTTCGGGATCAGGAGCAGGTCGACGTTGTTCGCCTGCTCGATCTCGTTGATCTGGTCGCGCTTCTCGTTGAGCAGGTAGGTCGCCACGTCGATGGGCACCTGCGCAATCACGCGGCCGGTGTTGTCCTTCATCGCCTCGTCGACCAGCAGGCGCAGGATGGCCAGCGACAGCGACTCGACCGAGCGGATCACGCCCTGGCCGTTGCAGCGCGGGCACATGTGCTGGCTGGATTCCTCCAGCGATGCGCGCAGGCGCTGGCGCGACATCTCCAGCAGGCCGAAGCGCGAGATGCGGCTGGTCTGCACCCGGGCGCGGTCGTACTTCAAGGAGTCGCGCAAGCGGTTTTCCACCTCGCGCTGGTGCTTGGAGGAATTCATGTCGATGAAATCGATCACGATCAGCCCGCCCAGGTCCCGCAGGCGCAGCTGGCGCGCGATCTCCTCGGCCGCCTCCAGGTTGGTGTTGAAGGCGGTGTCCTCGATGTCCTGGCCCTTGGTGTTGCGCCCGGAGTTGATGTCCACCGCGGTCATCGCCTCGGCGACGTCGAACACCAGCTCGCCGCCCGAGGGCAGCGTCACGTTGCGCTGGTAGGCCGACTCGATCTGCGACTCGATCTGGTAGCGGGAGAACAGCGGGGTCGGGTCGTCGTAGAGCTTGATCTTCTCGGCGACCTTGGGCGTGACCATCTGCACGAAGTCCATCGCCTGCTGATAGATGGTCGGCTCGTCGATCAGGATCTCGCCGATGTCGTTACGCATGTAGTCGCGCAGCGCCCGGATGATGAGGTTGCTTTCCTGATAGATCAGGAACGGCGCCGGGCGACTCTCGGCCGCCTCGCGGATCGCGGTCCAGACCTGGACGAGGTAGTCGAGGTCCCACTGGAGTTCCTCGACGTCGCGCCCCACCCCGGCGGTACGCACGATGAGGCCCATGCCAGCGGGCACATTCAGCTGCGCCAGGGCGCTCTTGATCTCGGCGCGATCGTCGCCCTCGATGCGGCGCGAGACGCCACCGGCCTTGGGGTTGTTGGGCATGACCACCAGGTAGCGCCCGGCGAGGCTGACCAGCGTGGTCAGGGCCGCGCCCTTGTTGCCACGCTCTTCCTTCTCGACCTGGACGATCAGTTCCTGGCCTTCCTTGAGCGCATCCTTGATGACCGGACGGCCCTTGTCGTCGACCGCCTTTGGATCGAAATACTCGGGCGAGATCTCCTTGAAGGGCAGGAAACCGTGGCGGTTGGCGCCGTAGTTGACGAACACGGCCTCGAGGCTGGGCTCGATGCGCGTGATGGTGGCCTTGTAGATGTTGGCCTTCTTCTGCTCCCGGGACGGGGTCTCTATGTCGATGTCATAGAGGCGTTGCCCGTCTACGAGCGCAACGCGGATCTCCTCGGAGTGCGTTGCGTTGATCAGCATTCGTTTCATGAAAAAAATCTCGACGTTTCTGCACGAGTCGCGGCTGGCAACGGGCCGCTCGCGACAGGTGACTTGACTTCAGAGGAACGTCCCGGCGCGCCATTACCACCGACCACCCCGCCAGCCGACGGGCCGCATGCGGCCACGACGCCTGCCGTCCGACCGCAACGAGGCGGCACAGGACGGAGAGCGGCAGAGAAAGGAGACGGTAAAGGCGCATTGGGTTCAGGACGTAACAACCATTGATCGTTCTTGGCAACTGTGGGCGGGCGGCAGCCCGAGGCTTGTCGTGCCCGTCGGGACCCGGCCGGGGTTGTTGGCAAGGCCGCGTCAAAGGCAAGCGGGATGGTCTGGCGCATGGCACCGGCTGGGTAAAGCCCGAGCGCTCGCTGGCTGCCGCGGGTGGCCGGCACCGGCCGCACCACCTGACTTTCGCCACAGTGCACTGATACTATCACAACCCCGCCGGGCCACCGCCGTGAATTGCCCGTGCCCCGCCAGCGACTGCCGCGCCCCGTCGGCGCCCGGTCACCGCCGTAGCCAAGCCCGCAAAATGACAGCCGAAAAACGCCTCGACATCACCGAGCAGACCGCCGCCCTACCCCGGGATCGTCACGGGGGCGGCGCCGATGACCGGGGAGAGGATCGTCCCCGGGTCCGCCACGAAACGGTGGACGCACGTAGCGACGGCCAGCGCCTGGACAATTTCCTGTTGCGCGAACTGGGCGCCCAGCACGACAAGCAGCCGCGGGCGCTGGTCTACCGCCTGATCCGCAAGGGCCAGGTTCGCGTCAACAAGAAACGCGCCAAGCCGATGCAGCGGCTGAAAGCGGGCGACGTCGTCCGTATCCCGCCGGTGCGCGACCTGCGCGGCGATCCGGACGCCGCCCGCCCGACGGCGACCATCCCGGCCGGCTGGCTCGAACGCGTCGACACTCTGATACGCCACGAGGACGAGGTCCTGCTGGTGGTGGACAAGCCCGCCGGCCTGGCCGCCCACGCCGGCAGCGGCTACGACTTCGGGCTGATCGAGCTGCTGCGCGCCGCGCGACCGAAGGAGGCGATGCTGGAGCTGGCGCACCGCATCGACCGGGAAACCAGCGGCCTGATCGTGGTGGCCAAGTCGCGCGATGCCCTGCTCGCCCTGCAGGCACAGTTCCGCCCCGAGGGAGCGGCAAAGAAACGCTACCTCGCCCTGTGCCACGGCCATTGGCGCGAGGCGCGCCAGACCATCAGCGCCCCGCTGCGCAAGGAACAGGGCGAGGGCCGGGCCCACCGCGTGGTCGTCGACGAACAGCGCGGCAAGCCCGCCCGCACCGACTTCGAGCGACTGGCGACCAGCCATCGCGGCCCGGCTGTCAGCCTGATGGCCGCCACCCTGCACACGGGTCGTACCCACCAGATACGGGTGCACTGCCGGCATGCCGGGCATCCCATCGTCGGTGACAGCAAGTACGGCGACCGTGGCCTCGATCGCCCGCTATCTCACGGTGTGGCGCGCAACCGCCCCAACCTGATGCTGCACGCCTACCGCCTGACACTGGCCCACCCGGTTCACGATGGCCGCCTGACCATCACCAGCCACCCGCCGGACGCCTGGCAGGCGGTGCTGGAAGATGCCGGCCTGACCCTGAAACCGATCTGACCTTGAAAACCACCCGTCCAACCCGATAACCGTCTCCATGACCGACATGCATCCACTCCTCAATCGCCCGACACACCTGACCGCCCCGCCCCGCCTGGTCGTCTTCGACTGGGACGGCACGCTGGCCGACTCCACCGGCCGGATCGTCACCGCCTTCCAGGAGGCCCTGGCGGAGGTGAGTCACCCGCCGCTGCCGAACGACTCGATCCGCGGCATCATCGGGCTGTCACTCGCCAATGCCATCCTCGAGCTGTTCCCCGAGGCCGAGGATCGTTTTCGCGAGGCGCTCGCGCAGGCCTATCATCGTTGCTACTTCGCCAACGAGGAGCCGGTCGCGCTCTACCCGGAGGCCCAGGCGTTGCTCAAGGGGCTGGCGGAAAGCGGCTGCCTCCTGGCCGTGGCCACCGGCAAGTCCCGCCGCGGGCTCGATCGCGCCCTTGCGCAGACCGGCACGGCCGACTACTTTCACCACACACTCACCGCCGAGGAAACGCGATCGAAGCCGCACCCGGAAATGCTCGAGGGCATCCTCGACTACACCGGCAGCCACCCGACCGAGACCTGGATGGTGGGCGACACCGACTTCGATCTGCTGATGGCCCGCAATGCGGGCACGCACGCGATCGGCATCACCCACGGTGCGCACCCGCTCGAACGGCTCGCCGCCGCCGGCCCGGACTGGCTGATCGAGCGACTGGCCCAGTTGCACGGCGACCAGCGGCACGAAGCCCTCGCGGACACGCCCGGCCGGCACGACCGGGTGGAACCCGACAGCCGCCCCGCCGTCTGAACCGGAGCCGCGCCGTCGCCGGCGGCGACCAATCGGACGCCAGGACCACCACCCGGGGAGGACTCCCGCCCCGAACTCACCTTTGACGACTACCCAGGCAAGACCGCCATGAGCCAGAACATCCCGCCAGACGACGTGCGCATCGAACCACCCGGTGGCCCGGACTATCACCCCGGCGAGCCGACCGACACCGGCAAGCGCACGCGGCGTGACCGGGGCGAGGGTTCGCCCGACTGGGCCCGCGACGCCCTGCTCGACATGGCGCGTCACGGGCTGGTCGAACAGCGCCGCGCCCGTCGCTGGAAGGTATTTTTCCGCTTCGTCTCCGTCGCGCTGGTGATCTGGTCGCTGACCCTGATCACCCTGCTGTTCACCGCCGGCGATCGCAAGGCGCCCGGCGTGGGCAAGCCGGCGGCGGCCGTCATCGACATCAACGGCCTGATCGCCGCGGGCGAGACCACCGAGGCCCGCCGCGTGATTCCGCAGCTGGAAAAGGCCTTCGAGGAAGAGAACGTCAAGGGCATCGTGCTGCGCCTGAACACCCCAGGCGGCAGCCCGGTCCAGTCGAGCGCGATCTTCAACGCCATCCGCGAACTCAAGGACGAGTACCCGGACAAGCCGGTCTACGCGGTGGCCGAGGACATGGCCGCATCCGGTGGCTACTTCATCGCCGCCGCGGCCGACGAGATCTACGCCAATCCCTCGTCGATCGTCGGCTCGATCGGCGTGCGCATGGACAGCTTCGGCTTCGTCGACGCCATGGAGAAACTCGGGGTCGAGCGTCGGCTGTTGACGGCCGGGGAAAACAAGGCCCTGGGCGACCCGTTCAGCCCGGCAGATCCGGCGGAAACGGAGTATCTCGAGGGCGTGCTCGACGAGATCCACGCCCAGTTCATCGAGGCGGTCAAGGCCGGCCGGGGCGACCGCCTCGATGATGACGAGGCGATCTTCTCCGGGCTTTTCTACACCGGCGAGACGGCGGTGGAGAAGGGACTGATCGACGGGTTCGACAGCGTGCGCGGCGTGATCCGCGAGCGCATCGGTGTCGAGCACCAGATCGACCTCACCCCGCGCAGCAACCGTCTGGAAAAGCTGCTGGGCGCGACCGCCGAGGAATTCGGCTCGGCCCTGACGGGTATCAGGAGCGAGCCGGCACGACCGATGATGCTGCCCTGACGCTCGGGTTAGACTGTGGGCATGACTGACAGCCGCCATTTCCATCGCCCCGTCATTGCCGACATTGTCGCCGGTCCACAGACCACCCATCGCCCGCTGGAGACCGAGGAGGTCTCCGAGCAGGCGATCAGCGACGAGCCGCCCATGTACCGGGTGCTGTTGTTGAACGACGACTTCACCCCGATGGACTTCGTGGTTCAGATCCTCATGCAGCTCTTCGGCATGACCTTCGACCAGGCCAATGTCGTCATGCTGGAGGTGCATCACAACGGGCGCGGCGTCTGCGGCGAGTACACCCGCGAGATCGCCGAGACGCGCGTCAGCCAGGTAAATCAGATCGCGCGGGAACACGAGTACCCGCTGATGTGCGTGATGGAACGCGCCGAGTAACAGCCGTCGAGACGGCGCAAATGTCCTCGCCCCGTTGGCAACGCCGGAATCCGGCGTATCATCGGGAGACAGGCCCGCGGTTCGACACCGAGCCGAGGCCGGGCCATCGCAGATACCCCGGAGGAGAGGATCGGTGCTGAGCAAATCCCTCGAAACCACACTGAGCCGCGTGTTCGATCGCGCCCGGCGTCAGAACTACGAATTCGTCACCCTCGAGAGCCTGCTGCACACGCTGCTCGAGGACCCCGACGCGCGCATGGTGCTGGAGGGCTGCAACGCCAACATCTCGCAGCTCGCCATGGACCTCGAGGCGCACATCCGCCGCACCACGCCGCGCATCCCGGAGAACGACCCGCGCGAGACCCAGCCGACACTGGGTTTCCAGCGCGTGCTGCAACGTGCCGTGATGCAGGTGCAGGCCGCCCAGCGCAGCGAGGTCTCCGGTGCGCACGTGCTCGCCGCGATCTTCGGCGAGCAGGACGCCCACGCCGTGCACCTGCTGCACAAGGCCGGCGTGACCAGGCTGGACGTGATCAACTTCATCTCGCACGGCCCCGAGGCCGACGACGAGGGTGTCGATGAAGACGAGCCCGAGATCAACCAGGCGGACGTCGAGGCCGCCGAGGAGCAGCCGGCCGACGAGAACGCCTTCGAGAACTTCGCGATCAACCTCAACAAGCAGGCCGCCGAGGGCAAGATCGATCCGCTGATCGGGCGGACCGCCGAGCTCGAGCGCGTCCAACAGGTGCTCTCGCGACGCCGCAAGAACAACCCGCTGCTGGTCGGCGAGGCCGGCGTCGGCAAGACCGCGATCGCCGAGGGCCTGGCGCGCAAGATCGTCGACGGCGAGGTGCCCGAGGCACTTTCCGAGGCGACCATCTACGCCCTCGACCTCGGCGCTCTGGTCGCGGGCACCAAGTACCGCGGCGACTTCGAGAAGCGCCTCAAGATCGTGCTGAAGAAGGTCCGCTCGGTGCCCGACGCAATCCTGTTCATCGACGAGATCCACACCCTGATCGGTGCGGGCTCGGCCTCGGGCGGATCGATGGACGCCTCCAACCTGATCAAGCCGGCACTGGCCTCTGGCGAGCTGCGCTGCATCGGCTCGACCACGCACCAGGAGTACCGCAGCATCTTCGAGAAGGATGCCGCCCTGACCCGCCGCTTCCAGAAGATCGACGTCCCCGAGCCTACCGAGGACGAAACCGTCGACATCATCCGCGGCCTGCGCGAGGGTTACGAGAAGCATCACCACGTGGTCTACACCGACGAGGCGATCGAGGCGGCGGTGAAACTCTCCACCCGCCACATCAACGACCGCCACCTGCCCGACAAGGCGATCGACGTGATCGACGAGGTGGGCGCGCAGTACCGCCTGCTCCACCCGCGCCCCGAGGACAACCGCATCACCGCCAGCGACATCGAGCGCGTGGTCGCCCGCATGGCGCGCATCCCCGAACGCAGCGTCTCCACCTCGGACCGCGAGGTCCTGAGAAACCTCGACCGCAACCTCAAGATGGTGGTCTTCGGTCAGGACGAGGCGATCGCGCAGATCACCACCGCGATCCGGCTGGCGCGTTCGGGCCTGCGCCCGGACAACAAGCCGATCGGCTCGTACCTGTTCGCCGGACCGACCGGCGTGGGCAAGACCGAGGTCTCCAAGCAGCTCGCGCGTCTGCTCGGCATCGAGCTGGTGCGCTTCGACATGTCCGAGTACATGGAGCGCCACAGCGTCTCGCGGCTGATCGGCGCCCCGCCGGGCTACGTCGGCTTCGACGAGGGCGGTCTGCTCACCGAGAAGGTGCACAAGAACCCGCACTGCGTGCTGCTGCTCGACGAGATCGAGAAGGCCCACCCGGACGTGTTCAACGTGCTGCTGCAGGTGATGGACAACGGCTCGCTGACCGACACCAACGGCCGCAGCATCGACTTCCGTCACGTCATCCTGATCATGACCTCGAACATGGGCGCCGAGGAGATGGCGAAGAACAGCATGGGCTTCGTCGCCCAGGACATCGGCTCGTCGGGGATGGAGGCGATCAAGCGCGGCTTCACGCCGGAGTTCCGCAACCGGCTCGACGCGATCATCCAGTTCCGTTCACTGGGCACGCGCCAGATCGCCAACGTGGTCGACAAGCTGCTGCTGGAGCTCGAGCAGCAGCTCGAGGCGAACCACGTCACCCTGCAGGTCGACGACGAGGTGCGTCACTGGCTGGGCGAACACGGCTACGACGTGGTGCTGGGTGCCCGGCCGATGGCCCGCCTGATCCAGGACAAGCTCAAGCGGCCGCTGGCCGAGCAGATGCTGTTCGGCGATCTCGCCGATGGCGGGACGGCACGGTTCACCATGGACGAGGACGAGCCGGCCCTGATCGCCACGCCGGCCGCCGAGTCGGTCGCCGAGGAATCCTCCACGGCCTGACCAGCCCGGCAAATGAACGGCATGCAAAACGGCGCCCTCGCAGGGGTGCCGTTTTTCTTGGCGAGATGCTTTCGGCGGGCGCAGAAACGCGCTCGCCCGGCTCACGCCAGGCGTGGTCGGGTGGGGCCATCCATGGAGTCGGCGGCAACCTGCCAGCGGCTGCCCGGGCCGGGATCAGCGGGAGCGGAAGGAGATGCGACCCTTGGTCAGGTCGTAGGGAGTCAGCTGCACCGTGACCTTGTCGCCGGTCAGGATGCGGATGTAGTTCTTGCGCATGCGCCCGGAAATGTGGGCGGTCACCACGTGGCCGTTTTCCAGCTCGACCCGGAACATGGTGTTCGGCAGGGTGTCGATCACCACGCCCTGCATCTCGATGTAATCTTCTTTTGCCATAAATCCTCTAGCGGGTTGAAATGGGGCGTGATTATCGACGAAAACCGGGCTCGCGCCAAGAATCCGCCCCGATGGGCCCGCGAGACGTTACAAACCGGAACCCGTTTTCGATGGCCAACCGGCGCTGGCCGCAAGCGCGCCATTATGAACGAAAACGCTCCCAGCCGATATCGAGATTCCGAGAACATGAACGAACACCGTGACCTGGTCGATACCCTGATCAACCGCCACTCCACGCCGGCGACCTGCCTGACCGAACCGGCACCGGACGACGACACCCTCCGGCGCATCCTGCAGGCGGCCGAAAGCGCCCCGGATCACGGCGGCCTGCACCCGTGGCGCTTCCTGGTGATCGACGGCCCGGCCCTCGATCGACTCGGCGAGGTGTTCGTCGAGGCAATGCGCAAGAAGGAGCCGGAAGCGAGCGACGAGGTGCTTGATCGCGAACGACTCCGGGCCCAGCGTGCGCCGATGATCATCGCCGCGATCGCGCGGGAAGAGGCGGGACACGCCAAGATCCCCGAGATCGAGCAACTGCTTTCCGCCGGCATCGCCGCCCACCACGTGCTGCTGGCCGCGCAGGCGTCCGGGTTCGGCGCGATCTGGCTGACCGGCCTGCGGGTCTACGACGAGACCGTCATGGCCTCCCTCGGGCTGGCCGAGAACGAGCGCCTGATCGGCCTGATCAACATCGGCACCGCCAAGGAAGGCGCACCGACCAAGGGCAAGCGCCGTCGCAAGGCCCCGATCGACCGCTGGTCGGGCTGAGACCCCGTGGCGCCGCTCATCTGGGCCGGTATCGCGCCGTGGTCCGGGCGGGACCACGGCGAGCGGGCCGATTTTTCGTACAATGCCCGCTTCACACGCGATCGCTGCCCTCGCTCTCACGCGGCGGGCCCGATCCACTCAGCGCCCATCCACCCGAGCCAGCCGAGGCACATCGAGCAAGCATGTCCGAATCCAACGAGCCGATCAGCCACTTCATCCGCAACCGCATCGACGCCGATCAGGACAAGGGCACCTACGGCGGCAAGGTGACCACGCGCTTTCCGCCGGAGCCCAATGGCTACCTGCACTTCGGACATGCCAAGAGCATCTTCCTCAACTTCGGCCTGGCGCGCGACTACGACGGCATCTGCCACCTGCGCTTCGACGACACCAACCCGGTCAAGGAAGAGCAGGCGTACGTCGATGCCATCCGCGAGGACATCGAGTGGCTGGGCTTTCGCGACCCGGCCCACGAGCACTTCGCCTCGGACTACTTCGAGACGCTCTACCAGGGCGCGGTCGCGCTGGTGAAGGCGGGGCTGGCCTACGTCGATTCGCAGTCGGCCGAGCAAATGCGCGCCAATCGCGGCACGCTCACCGAGCCGGGCACGAACAGCCCCTTCCGCGAACGCTCGATCGAGGAGAACCTCGATCTGTTCACCCGCATGCGCGCGGGCGAGTTCGAAAACGGCGCACACATCCTGCGGGCGAAGATCGACATGGCCTCGCCGAATCTGAACATGCGCGACCCGGCGATCTACCGCATTCGCCACGCGCATCACCACCGCACCGGCGACGACTGGCCGATCTACCCGATGTACGACTACGCGCACTGCGTGTCGGATGCCATCGAGGGGGTCACCCATTCGCTGTGCACGCTGGAGTTCGAGGATCACCGCCCGCTGTACGACTGGTTCATCGACAAGCTCGCGGATCTCGGCTTCTTCGAGCGCCCGCTGCCGCAGCAGATCGAGTTCTCGCGCCTGAATCTCACCTACATGCCGCTGTCCAAGCGCAAACTGATCCAGCTGGTCGAGGGCGGCCATGTCGACGGCTGGGACGACCCGCGCATGCCGACGCTCAAGGGCGCGCGGCGCCGCGGCTTCACACCGGCGGGCTTCAAGCTGTTCACCGACCGCATCGGCGTGTCCAAGTCCGACAGCCTGATCGACTACGGCGTGCTCGAGGACTGCATGCGCGAGACGTTGAACGAGTCGGCCGAGCGCCGCATCGGCGTGCTCGAGCCGTTGAAGCTCGTCCTGGTGAACTTCCCCGAGGACCACGAAGAGACCTGCTACGCCCCCAACCACCCGCAGAAGCCGGACTGGGGCAAGCGCGAGGTCACCCTCACCCGCGAACTGTGGATCGAGCGCGGCGACTTCGCCCTCGACCCGCCGAAGAAGTACTTCCGCCTGAAACCCGACGGCGAGGTGCGCCTGCGCTACGGTTTCATCATCAAGCACGTCGGCCACGACGTGGACGAGGCCGGCAATGTCACCTGCGTCTACGCCGAGTACGACCCGGACACCAAGTCCGGCACGCCGGGCGCCGATGCCCGCAAGGTCAAGGGCAACATCCACTGGCTTTCGGCGCGCGAGGCGATCGAGACGGAGATCCGCCAGTACGACCGGCTGTTCAACGTGCCCGCACCGGGCGCGCGCCGCGAGGGCGACGACCCGGAAGTCGAGCGCGACTTCCTCGACGACCTCAACCCCGACTCGATCCACACCCTGACCGCCTTTATCGAGGCCGGGGCGGCGAACGCCGAGCCGGAGTCGATCTACCAGTTCGAGCGCCACGGCTACTTCGTCGCCGACCAGAAGGAACACGCGCCCGGCCAACGCCCGGTGTTCAACCGGGCCGTGACGCTGCGCGATTCCTGGGGACAAAAGAAGTAAGGCGCGGCGCTGGCTCCACACGGCCAATACGGCCTTCACCGATCCATTCGGTGCCTGCAATGAATCGGCCCGGGACACCCGGGCCGTTTTTCGTTGTGCGACCGGATCAGACGATCCGGGGCACGCGACTCATCCTTTCACGTAGGAACTGCACCAGCCGCTGCCCTTGACCGCCTTGCCGCGGAAGATGGAGCACCCGCCCCAGCCCTCGCCCGCCGCATCGGCCCGATAGAGCGCACAGTTCTCGCAGGTCTGACCACTCTTGTACGAGCCATGCTCGACGTCGCCGGCCTCGTGCTTGTAGTCCAGCGACTTGGCCATCGCGTTGTCCTCGGACAGTCTCTCGAGTTCCTGGGCCCCTGCCGGGGTGATCGCCATCAGCGGGATCACCGCCGAGGCCAGCGCCCCACCCACGAAGCGCCGGCGCGCCCGGTCCACTGGCATATCAAATTCCGTTGATTGCTTATCCGTCATGTTTCCTCTCCCTTGGGTGGATTGAAAGCACGTCGACCTTAACCCGCTTTAAACCCGCAGGGAAACCATTTAAATAACGCTAACTTGTTAATATACAAACGGTTCTCATTATCCCGTCCATTCGCGTTCGTCTCACGAGATGGCCAAGCTGAACACCAGCATCAGCAGCGCGGCGACCACCAGCCACCAGGCCAGCCGCGAGGATTCCCGGGCCCGCTCCTCCTCGTCCGGCTCGCGGCCTTCGCGTTCGGCCGGCGATAACGGCTCGCGCTGCTCGTACTCGGCGATCACCCGCTCGGCCCGGTCGGCGTCGCGCTCGTCGATCAGCATCACCCGGGCGAAGTCCTGCGGGGCCAGCTGGCCCACGGCGCCCTGCTGATAGAAGCCGGCGACCTCGGCCTCGATGCCCTCGGCATTCAGCATGCCGGCGACGATGTGCGCCTCGAGGATGTCCGTCGCCCGGTAGATGGTTTTCATGTCGACTCCAGTCGTTCCGATACTCGTTTCCCCGCCACCCCCGCAGGGGCGAGAGGCCGAGATTGATGTAGACTACGCGCCATTCCAATCCAAGCGCTCAGCCTACCGCCATGTCCCAGGAAAAGTCGCCGGAAATGTCTCCGGAAAACACCCCCCTCACCTACCGCGACGCGGGCGTCGACATCGATGCCGGCAACAGCCTGGTCGACCGCATCAAGCCCGCGGTCAAGCGCACCCAGCGCCCCGAGGTGATGGGCGGCCTGGGTGGCTTCGGCGGCCTGTTCGCGCTGGACACCAGCAAGTTCAGGCAGCCGGTGCTTGTCTCGGGCACCGACGGCGTGGGCACCAAGCTGCGCCTGGCGATTGACCTCGACCGGCACGACCGGATCGGCATCGATCTGGTCGCCATGTGCGTCAACGACATCCTGGTCACCGGCGCCGAGCCGCTGTTCTTCCTCGACTACTACGCCACCGGCAAGCTCGACGTCGACGTGGCCACCCAGGTGGTCGAGGGCATCGCCGAGGGCTGCTCGCAGGCCGGCTGCGCGCTGATCGGCGGCGAGACCGCCGAGATGCCGTCGATGTACGAGCAGGGCGACTACGACCTGGCCGGCTTCGCCGTCGGCGCGGTGGAGAAGGACCAGCTCATCGACGGCAGCAAGGTGGCCGCCGGCGACCAGCTGATCGCCCTGCCCGCCTCCGGCCCGCACGCCAACGGCTACTCGCTGATCCGCAAGATCATCGAGCGCGCCCAGCCCGACTGGACCACCGCCGAGGGCAAGGCCCTGCTCGACCAGTTGCTCGCCCCGACGCGCATCTACGCGCGTGCCGTCAAGGCGCTCGCCGAGACCGTCGAGATCCACGCCATGAGTCACATCACCGGCGGCGGGCTGACCGAGAACCTGCCGCGCGTCTACCCGGACAGCCTTGCCGCGGTCATCGACTGGTCGAGCTGGGAGCGCCCGGCGGTATTCGACTGGCTGGCCGATCAGGGCAACGTCGAGATCGGCGAGATGCGCCGCACCTTCAACAACGGCGTCGGCATGGTGATCATCGTCGCCGCCGACCAGGCCGAGGCCGCGGTCGCTGCCATGCAGGCGGCCGGGGAGAATGCCTGGGTGATCGGCGAGATCGTCGAGCGGGGTAACGGCGAGCCCGTCGTCTACCGTTGATGGCGGGGCACGAGAAAGCGCGGCTGGTCGTACTGGCCTCCGGCAACGGCTCGAATTTCCAGGCGATCATCGATGCCTGCGAGTCCGGCCGGCTGGATGCCGAGGTCGTGCTGCTGGTGGTCAACCGGCCCGACGCCTACGCGCTCGAGCGGGCACGGACGCACGGCATCCCGTCCCGGCTGATCGATCACACGACCTACCCCGACCGCGAGGCCTTCGACGCCGCCCTGGCCGAGGCCATCGACGAGGCGCGCCCGGACTGGATCATCATGGCCGGCTTCATGCGCATCCTCACCGACGGCTTCGTCGACCGGTTCCAGGGGCGCCTGATCAACATCCATCCCTCGCTGTTGCCGAAGTACCCGGGCATGAACACCCACGCCCGGGCGCTCGAGGCCGGTGACCTCAAGCACGGCGCGACCGTGCATTTCGTCACCCCGACCGTCGATGCCGGCCCGCCGATCGTGCAGGGCCGCCTCGAGATCCTTGGCGACGACGACGTCGACTCGCTCAAGCAGCGCATCCACGCCGTCGAGCACAGCATCTACCCGCTGGCGATCGACTGGCTGGTCAAGGGCAAGATCGACTTCGATCGCGCCGAGAAGCAGACCCGCCCGGCCGTGGTGGATGCCTCCGGCGCGCTGATCGTCCCTCCCAGCCCCTGAGCCGCCTGCCCCTCTGTGGGCGCTTGCCTCGCAAGCGAATCGCGCCGGTGACGCGAGTCCAGCAGGCGGTCACCGCTACGATCCCGGGAAGGAAGATTTGGACGCGACGGCCGCCACGGCGGCCTTCGCCTGCAAGGCAAGCTCCCACAATGAGATTCCTTCAGCGCCCGGCCCGGCTCCACAACCACGGCATCGCCACCATCAAGAGCAGGCTGAGCGTGTACGCCGTGCCCGCGACCGGGTCACGGCCGCCCAGGTATTCCGCCAGCGTCAGGCCGCGCAGGCCGAGGACCAGCGCAACCTCCGCCAGCAGCAACCAGCCCACCGCCAACATGCCCGTCGCCAATCGTGTCGGCACCGACGCGGACAATGTGAAGCGGCGCACCGTCCAGCGAGCGGCCAGCACGATCACCAGCCACATCACCGGCATCTCTGCCAGCTCGGCGGCCCGGGCACCCAGCCACGGCGCCAGCCACAGTTCGCGGACCACGCCCAGCACGAACCCGGCGGCGAACACCCACAGGAAATAGACCGATCCGGCCCTGATTGCCCTCACGACCTCTCCTCACGATCCTCAAAAGAAAAGGGCCCACCTGAATCAGGCGGGCCCTTGACGCAAGCCATCGGCAGGACCGATCAGCCCTTGAGCATGCCGTAGAGCTCGTCTTTCACCGCCAGGCGCTGCTTCTTCAGGTCTTCCATGTGCTCGTCGGTGACCGGCTCGTCCTGCTTTTCCAGCCGCTCGATTTCCTTGGTCAGCTCGTCGTAACGCTCGAACTGCTTGTGGAAATGGTTGTCGCTGGTCTTGAGCTCGTGAATGCGCTGCTTGAACTCCGGGAATTCGTGCGCCAGATCGTGATGTTCAACCTGCATCGGTCACCTCTGTCTTGGGATGAAAAACCTGCCGGAAGGTCCGGCTGTCGTCAGGATAGATGATAGCGTCGAACCCGACTTGCGTCTTCCCAGTCAATCGCCCGGGATTCGGTCGCAACGTTACCTCCATCCCGGACACACAAGGACATGGAGATCGGCGCCGTAGGCCATGGCGGGATCCCAGTGCGGCCCTTGAGGCCAGACGACACAGGGCGACACGCGACCCCCGATTGCCCAAGAGTGGGTGGATCGACTGATCGGCCAGTACGGTATCCATTAGCGGACAGGTGCGCACCTGAAACATGACTCCCGGCCCAGCACACGCCAGCTGGGCCAGCGAGGCTGCGTCGATGCGCGGAGATCCTGGCATGCGTTCCCGCTGTCCGACCGGAGCGACCGAAAACCTGACCGGTCACACTCCGCGCAATGGTCAATCCGGCGACACCGGTCTGCCATGGAGGAATCCCTGTTGCACGATGGACGGATCCAGCGACCAGAGATATTCGGCTTGAGCCTGTGTCTCGACTCCTTCCGCGACCACCAGCAGTCCCATGCGAGCCGCGACCATGATCATCGCCTCTACCAGAGCAGCCGTCTGGGGGTTCTCAAGCGCACCTTGCACGAACTCACGGTCGATCTTGATCTCGTGGATGGGCAGCCGACGCAGATAGCCCATCGAGGAATAACCCGTCCCGAAATCGTCGATGGAAAAACGCAGACCAAGCTGTGTGAGTTCCTGCATCCGGTCTCGCACCATGTCGGGGTTGTCGATGAACACCCCTTCGGTGACTTCGAGCACCAGCCGCTCTGGCCGCGCACCACTTTGAGCGAGCATGTCCCTCAGATCCCGAACGAATCCCGGCTGGCGGAATTGTCGCGGACTGACATTCACGGACAACGTCCATTCCGCCTCCGCATTTCCAGAACCGGCCAGCAGCGCCAACGATTGCTCGAGCACCGAGCGGCCAAGCGAGAGGATAAGGTCGGATTGCTCGGCCACGGGGATGAAGTGGGCAGGCGAGATCATCCCTCGCTCGGGATGCTGCCAGCGCACCAGCGCCTCTCGACCGACCACCCGGCCATCGCGCGCCACCTGCGGCTGCAGATGCAACAGAATCTGACCGCCATCCAACCCGAGACGCAAGTCCCGCTCGATCCGGAACTGCTCTCTGGCCGGCTCGTCCATGCCGGCCTCGAAAAACACCACCTGGTGCCCACCTCGTTCCTTGGCCCGGTGCAGTGCCGTGTCGGCCCGCTGGATCACCTGGACGGGGCTCTCGTCCGAGCACTCCGGGAACAGGGTCAGACCGATGCTGGCTCGCAACGAGAAGGTCTCTCCGTCAAGCGTCACCCTCTCGGCCACCAGCGTCCCGATGCGCTCCGCCACGGCGAGTGCAGACACACCGGCGTGATCGTCGATCCCGTGGCTCGGTTGCAGGATGGCGAACTCGTCTGCCCCCATACGGGCGACGGTCGAGGTGGAGGGCAGAGACTCGACCAGCAACTGCCCGACAGCGTGCAACAGCCGATCCCCAATATCATTGCCCCGCACATCGTTGATCAACTTGAATCGATCAAGATTGATCAGCATGAGGGCGTGCCGGGCGTTCGCTCCCGGCTCGCTCACGAGGCTCTGACCCAGGCGCTCCATCAGCAGGCTGCGATTGGGCAGTTCGGTCAGCGGATCGAAGTAGGCGAGCCGACGGATATGCTCCTGGTGCGCGTCCTGCTCCGTGACGTCCTCGGTGATCGACAGGTAGTGTGTAACCGCACCGTCCGATTCTCGAACGGGCACCAGCGTGGACGAGGCAATGTAATGCTCTCCGTCGCGGCGGCGGTTGACGAACTTGCCACTCCATGTCTCGCCGGCATTCAGCGTCTCCCACAACTCTTCATAAACCTCGGGGTCCGTCTGGCCGGACTGGAGCAAGGCCGGCGTGCGACCGATGACCTCGTCCCCGGCATAGCCTGTCTGCTGGGTGAAGGCGGCATTGACGTACTCGACCGTGCCCACCGGATCGGTAATCATGATCGCGTGAGGACTTTGGGCCACGGCCAGCCCCAGCTTGCGAACCTCGGCAGCCGAGGACTGGAGGGCATCCTGGGCCCGCTGCAATACGCGATTTCGACGCCGCATCGTGACGAGCATCACTGCCAACAGCAGCCCCAACAAGCCGAACGTACCAAGCAACGGCAACTGCCATTGCTGCCAAACGTCATTGAAAGTCAATTCGGGGGACTGATCGAAAGGCGGCAGACGAAGCTCGCGCAGCAGGGTGTCAATGCTCCGATAGTCACCGGGAAACGTGAACCCCTCGATCTCGAGGCGACGCGCCACCTCGGCGTCGTGTGGCAGGCTGAGCAAAGCCGCGGCCACATGGCGGTTGAGCTCCGCCGGCGTGTGGGGCATGGCCACGAACGGCCACTCGGGATAAAGACGGGTCGATGTCAGGAATGGGAAATCCGGACGGCGTTCCGCTCCTACCAGACGCAGTTGTCGCGGCTCCAGTCGGCCCGATTGGGCCAACCCCTCGAGGACACCGGTACGAACGAAACCGGCGTCGACCTCACCACCAAGCACCGCGTCAACCGCATTGATCTGCGGCTGACCGGTCACCACGAAGTCCACGTCCGCACGCGTCACGCCGTGCTGCAACAATTCGAAGGCCTGCATCTGGAACGCGCCCAACGAGTTGAGACCGGCGATGGCGACTCGTCTGCCGGCCAGATCCTCGATCGTGTTGAGGTCGTCACGGTCGGCCCGCACGAAAATCACACCACCGAAGCGATCGCTGCGCTCACCGAGCTCCCGGTTCACCACCGTCGCCAGCGGCGAGGAAAACCCGGCCTCGTAGGTCATGGCGACGTAGTGCGAGGGCTGGGTGAACACGAAGTCCACTTCGCGACGCTGCACGGCTTCGCCCATCTCGTCCAGATGAAGGATCTTCAGCGCGAACCCGCGCCCGGGAATCCGCTCGGAAAGGTAATCGACGAGCGGTAGCCATCGTTCACGGGTCGAGTCAATGCTCCTGTAGGCCAGCACGGCCACCTTCCAGGGCTCGCCAGCCACTTTTTCAGACGTCGAGGCCGAAGCCGGCGCAAACCCGGCCAGCAACAGAACCGAGGCGATCGCGGACAGGAAGGCGAATCTCGACATCACTCGACCACGACTCGATTTCGACCACCGTGCTTGGCGCGATAAAGTGCTCGATCGGCCCGCAACAGCACGTCGTCGACGTCACGATCCTCGGGACGGATCGCGGTGCAACCGATACTCACCGTGAAGTCGATCGGGACACCTGCGTCACTCTCGACCGAGGATTGCATCACCTCGGTTCGCAACTCGTTGGCCAGTTTATAGGCAAGCTCCACGGGTGTGTCGGGCAGGAGCAGAACGAACTCCTCGCCACCAATACGGGCCGCGACATCGGTACGCCGACGGTTCGAGCCGATCAGTTCGGCGAACTGGAGCAGCACGCGGTCTCCGACAGCATGGCCGAAATCGTCGTTGATCCGCTTGAAGTGATCGAGATCGAACATCAGGAGGCTGGACTCCAGCCCGCTGCGATTGACCCGCAGGCATTCCTCCTCCAAACGCTCCATCAGCACCCGCCGGTTGACCAGGCCCGTCAAGGCATCAGTGGTGGCCATTTCCCGCAGGCGTGCCTCGAGCATGCGTCGCTCGGTCACATCCTGGAACACCACCACGGCGCCTACCGTGCGACCAGCCGCCTGAAGAGGCGCCACCCGCAGGTGGATCGGGAACACGCTGCCATCCTTGCGGATAAAGGCATCCTCGCCCTCACGGGCGCGCTGATCCCCAAGCGTCTTGTATACGGGGCAATCCTCGTGCGAATAGGCCGCACCGTCTTCACGCCGGTAATGGAACAGCGCATGCTGGTCATGCCCAATCACTTCCTCTTGGCTGAAGCCGAGCATCTCCAGTGCGGCCGGATTGACGAAGGTGCAACGCCCGGCGAGGTCGACCCCGTAGATCCCATCCCCGGCCGACTCGAGCAGCAATCGATTGCGCTCGGCCAGCTGATCACGCTCGTCCTCGGCCGCCTTGCGTGCAGTCAGGTCACTGAAGGCCGCCACGGCGCCGACCAGTTTGTCCTGCTCGTACAGCGGGCTTACCACCAGATCGACGGGGAAACGCTTACCGTCGGCCCGGAAAAACCACTCATCGACGTGGCGAACCTGGTGGTCCGCCAGCGTCCGGGAAATCGGACATTCGGATTCCGGATAGGCCCGACCGTCCGGATAATGATGGTGAAACAACCGGTGCTGGTTCTCCCCGATGACGTCTCGCTTTTCGGCACCCAGCATCCGCCGCGCGGTTCGATTGATGAACGTGCAGCGCCCTTCCAGATCCACCCCGTAGACGCCCTGGCCCATCGCGCCGAGCAGGCGCTCGAAGCGCAATCTCGCCAGGCTGACACGGCGCAACAGCGCCGCGAGGAGCACGAGCAGCAGGAGAATGAGAGCCATGGCGACACCCAGCAGAACCAACATCAGCCCCCAGCGCTCCCAAGCGTCGGCCAGCGTGAAGTCAGGTGCGCGCTCGAAAGGCGGCAGTCGTAGCTCGCGGGCCAGATCCTCGACGGGGAGATAGTCGTCGGGGATGGTGAACCCGTGAATCCCCGCTGCCATGGCAGCCGGATGGTCCGGCTCGATGGCGAACAGCGCCGCGGCGAGGTGACGTGTCACATCCTCCGGCACGTGCGCGAGCGCAAAGATCGGCCATTCCGGGTATAGCCGGGTGGACACCTGATGCGGGAAACGGGGGAAATACTGGGCATTGATGAACGTGACCGCCCCCGCGGACAGCGTGCCCTCGGCGATCATGCGCTCGACGGTTCCGTCGCGCGCAAACGCCACGTCGGCCCGGCCGGCCACTACGGCCCGGACGGCCGCATCGTTAGTGCCGGTCTCCACCAGGCGCTCGATATCCTCGGGCACCTGAATGCCGGCTCTCGCCAGTTCCAGAGCCTGAGAGCGGTAGCCACCGAGGTGCATTGTGCTCGGCGCGGCGATCACCTTGCCCACCAGATCACCGAGCTCGTGCAGATCCTCCCGGTCCGATCGCGTCACGATCGCGCCGCCAAGTTGATGCATGGGCTCGCCGTTGGGTCCGGACTCGACCAGGGTGGCGACCACCCCGGTCAGCGGCTGGCGCTTGCGCATTACCAGGAAGTGGGTGGGATTGGTGGTGACGAAATCGACTTCACGCCGGTTGACGGCCTCGTAAAGTGCATCCTGCGACAATACGCGCAGTTCGATGCGCTCCTCGGAAAGCACCGAGTTGAGGTGATCGACGATAGGCTGGTACTTGGCCTGGGTGCGCTCCTCGCCGAGATAGGCGAACACGCCGAATACCAGCACGTCGCGTTCCGAGGCAAGCACAGTCCCTGGCTGGGAGAAGCCAAGCACCAGCAACGTGGCGAGGGCTACACGCGTGCACATGGTCAAGAGTGTTGCGCCGGGCGACGTCTTGGGACAGAGGCTCTCAGGGGGCAATATTCATTCCTCGGGTCTCACGTTTTAAGTCGGCAACGCCCACTCAAAACATCTCTTTGCACCACACGCGCTCCATCAAATCTGCCGAGCCTGCAAACAGGCCACGTGCCAGTCCCGCGATGCTAGCGGTCACCGGCGTGGCAGCGGATCAGCGGCAGACCGGGTGGCACTTGCGGAATTTGCCGCACTGAAAGCTGCGGCCTCTCCACGGACCCGAGAGATAGAACGGGACGGTTTCCAGATCGCGACTCGATTGCGAGCGACCCCGCGCACGAGAACCCTCTCGACCGGAGATTCCCGAACCATCCTCATTCGCCAACTCGACGCTCCTCCTTGACTTGCCCATGTTGCCAGAAAACGACGACACGGGCGGACAGGGTTTATAAACAAACCATCATTGCCGATCAACTTTATTGATCACAAGGCTCGGGATAGCAGGAAACCGCGGAGCGATATCGGTCTGATTCAGCGCCACCCTAGAATCTGGCGTTGACCTGCAGGCCGAGGATGTCGACCTCGGCTTCGTACTCACCCTGCAGCCGATCGGATAGCGGGGCGGAGGTCACGTTGTCGATGGTGCTGTCATTGAGCCAGATGTGGGTATAACCCAGATCCACCGACCAGTGCTTGTTGAGTTCGTAACCCAGGCCAATGGACCCCCAGATGCGATCCGCGTCCGGCAAGCGGGCTGTCCGGAATTCCGCGCTAGGCACCGGCGTCGGGTCATAGGCGCCACCGGCGCGCACGGTCCAGCGCGGGGCGAATTCCCATTCGCCGCCCATCGAGACGCGCAACGTGTCATCCCAGTTCTCGCGAGTCACGATATCGTCCAGCCCCGTCTCGGTCTGTCGCACCCGCAGTTCGTCGAAGCTCGACCAACCGGTCCACAGCAAACCGAGCGAACCACGCACCGAATCCGTGAACTCGTGCGTGACGGTCGCGGCGACCGACGACGGCAGGTCAAGCCCGGCCCGCACGTCGCCATCGATCATCGGCGTGGCCGAGTACTCGATATCCCCGTCTAGCCCGTGATCGACGCCGGAACGGTAGCTGACCCCCACTCGGGTCTGGTCGGTGGCTTGCCACAACAGACCGAGATTGAAACCGAGGGCCCAGTCATCACCCTCGATCTCCGCCGTGCCCTCCGGGGTGCCCTGAGCGAGGTCGGGCGGCGTGGCCGACGTGAGTTTGGCCTCCGAGTACTGGGCAACCAGCCCGGCGGCGATCGACAGCTCGGGCGTGACATCAAGGCTGAACGCGGGATTGAACTCGATGACTTCCACTCGACTTTCGATGCCGTGATACCGGCCAAGCCACTCCTCGTCGTACTCCGTGGCCAGACCAAACGGCACGGTCAGCGCCACGCCCACGCGGGTACGCTCGTTGATCTGATGCACGATCGAGGCGTTCGGGATCACCGCGGACTCGCCCGCATCGCCCCCCAGTCCACCGGCGGTCGGTCCAAACGCGCTCTGCGAGGTCGCCCCGGCCTGCAGTTCGAACGACGGGCGGACATGAGCGAGGCCACCGGAAACGCCCGTGCCATCGATCTGCGTCATGGCCGCCGGGTTGCCGACCATGCCGCTGGCCTGGCCGTTGCCCGTGGCGAGGTTGGCGTACGCCTGGCCCAGGTCGGTGGCGTTCTTTTCCATCAGGGCAAAGCCGGCGGCCTGGGCCTGACCGCCAAGCGAGGCCATCGACAGCGACACGGCGGTCGCCAAGGTGGTCTTGTGGATGCGGCTCACGGTGGGCTTCTCCTCGGTTCCTTGTTTTTTCTCTTTGTTTTCTCTGACGACGGGCGGTAGCAACGCCCGCTATCGTCTGCTGCTCTGCCTGAGGGAGCTTGCATCGCAAGCGAATCGCGCCGGGGGCGCGATCACCGTCCTTGGTTGCATTCCTCTCTTGCCGGGCTGGTGTTTAGCCGGGACGGCCGCTCACGCGGCCTTCGCCGGCCAAGCCCGCTCCCACAATGACGCTAGCGCCCGGCGAACAGCTCGGCGATGTCCTCGGCGTGTTCCTTCTCGATCAGCGGGCGCTTCAATTTCTGTGTGGGCGTCATCAGGCCGTCTTCGATGGTCCACGGCTCGGTGAGTATCTTCACGCGGCGGATCTGCGCGTAGCCGGGGAAATCGTCCAGGCGGGCATTGATGCGCTTGAGGACCAGCCGCTCGACGAAGCGGTCCTCGAGCGTCTCCGGGTCTTCGGGGTCGAAGTCGAACTCGTGCATCAGCCCGGCGAAGGTCTCCGGCTCGACCACCACCAGCGCGGCGAGCTGATGCTCTCCCTCGCCGAGCACCAGCACCTGGTCGACCAGCGGGTCGAGGCCGATGGCCGTCTCCATCG
>NZ_JBKHFB010000009.1:0-49093 GCF_046540515.1 Guyparkeria sp. | reverse complement strand
TCGTAGGCATTCTGGATTTCCTGGCTGCGCTCCTTGGCCAATTCGACCATGGAATCCGGCAGGCCCTTGGCGATCAGCTTGTCCGGGTGATGCTCGCTCATCAGCTTGCGATAGGCGCGCTTGACCTCGGCATCGCTCGCCGTACGCGTCACGCCCAGCGCCTGGTAGGCATTCTCCAGTGCCGCGGCGGTGGTCGGCGCACCCGGCCCGCGCTGGTAATGCCCCGCCAGCAGGGCCTCCAGACGGGCAAAGTCAACATCCGACACGCCCAGGGCGTGGGCGATGCGCAGCAAGGCCTCGCGCTCGGCCGGGGCGATCTGACCGTCGGCGAACGCCGCCTGGATCTGTATCTCCAGGAACACGCGCAGCAGCGTCGGCTGTCTGCCGCAGACGCGCACGAACCGCCGGATGCTCTCGTCCGGGTCGAAGTCGCGTGCCTTGCCGCGACTGAACGCCTCGATCGCCTTCTTCCGGCGCGCCTTGGTCAGGCGCATCTGCGTCATGATCTGTTCGGTGGCGCGGATCTCCGCCTTCGTCACCTGCCCGTCGGCCTTGCAGACATACCCCAACACGGTGAAGGTCGTGTCGAAGAAGGTCTGCTGCACCTGGAGCAACTGCCCGCCGACCCGTTTCAGCCGACCGAAAAAACGATCCACGAAGTGCCCGAGCAACAACCCGACCCCCGCCCCGATCCAGCCGAAGATCCAGTAGCCGACCCCGGCTCCCAGCCCTTTTCCTATCCAGGACATGCAAGTATCCGTCAATGAACCCGGGGTGCAGTTTGCCAAATTCCACCGCCGGCGGGGGCATGTCAGCGACCCGGTCGCGTCAACCGCATCGCGAACAGCCAGCCGAACACCACCAGGAGCCACACGGCGAACCAGGCATTCAGCCCGCCGACGACCAGCCCCATGCCCAGGGTTCCGGCGGCGAGCACGTAGTACCCGAGCGGATTGAGCGCCCGCCGGATCAGGTCGCCCTCTCTCCCGACCAGCCCCACCGTCGCCGAGGCGGCAACGACGTTATGGACGCAGACCATGTTCCCGGCCGCGCCACCCACCACCTGCAGTGCAACCACCCACGCCGCACCGTCGGCACCGAGTCCGATCGACTCGGCCGACGCAAACTGGAACAAGGAGAACATCATGTTGCTGATGGTGGCCGAGCCGGCCATGAACGAGCCAGTGGCACCGATCAGCGGAGCGAACACCGGCCAGAACGGGCCGGCCAGCCACGAAACGCCCTCGGCCAGGACCAGCGGCATGCTCGGATGGGGTGAAGCCTGCCCCGAGTGAATGAACACCTGCACCATGGGAACGGCAAAGGCCAGCGCCAGGCTCGCGGAGAACAGCACCCGTCCGGACTGCCTCCATGCCCGAAGATACGCGCCGGGCCGGCGGTGCATGCGGTGGAGGAAGAAAGTCAGCAGAGATACCAGAAGCAACACGAAACCCGGCAGGTAGAACGGCTGTGCCGAGGTATCGACCTCCGTGCCGAAGATCCCCGACCACTGCAGGGTGAGGGCCGGGGATTGCAACCAGTCACGCAAGGGCGTGACCGACCGGCTGAGCACCAGCAGGAGGACCACCAGGACGTAGGGAAGCCAGGCCAGCCAGAGCGACATCCGCCGCCCCGTCGGGACGGATTGAAGCTCGTCCTGAATCGAACTGATCCAGCTCGGCTCCCACCGCTCACGCGGCTCGAACTCGAATACCTGCCGGGGCACGAAAAGGCCGCGCCGCGCGGCCGTCACCACCACCAACAGCCCGACCATCCCACCCACCAGTGACGGGAATTCGGGCCCCAGCCAGACCGCGACGGCAAGGTGCGGGAGTGTGAAGGCCAGCCCGGCAAACAGCGCGAATCGCCACGCGGCCAATCCCTCGCGGAACGAGCGCGCGGCACCGAAGTAGCGGGTCAGCACTGCCACCATGATCAGCGGCATCATCACGCCAACCAGCGTGTTGATCACCGCGGCATACAGCGTGACCTGATCGAGGAAATCGGGGAACAGGGGCGATTCGAGCACCGCCTCCACCGACGGATGCCCGGCGAGCCCCGCGTTCACCCCGACGAGGACCGGCGTACCCACCGCCCCGAATGACACGGGCGTGGACTGGACGATCAGCGCCGCGAGCACCGCGGCCATGGCGGGGAAGCCAATCGCCACCAGCAAGGGGGCCGCGATCGCAGCCGGGGTACCAAATCCGGCGGCCCCCTCCAGGAGGCCACCGAACAACCAAGCCACGATGATCGCCTGAACACGTCGATCGGGCGAAATGGTCGTGAATCCCGCACGGATCGACTCGATCGCGCCCGACTCGCGCAAGGTATAGAGCAACAGGATGGCACCGAAGACGATGGTCAGGATATTCAATGCCGTCACTACGCCATGCACGCTGGCTGCGGCAGCGACGACCGGTTCCGTGCCCCAGACGACAAGCGAAAGAATCACCGTCACCAACCACGCCACCGGCATCGCCTGCCAGGCCGGCCAGCGACGCACCACGAGGAGCCCGAAGATCGTCACCAGCGGCAACAGGGCCAATACGAACAACGCACCCAACGGCATCCTGGCGTTCCCTCCCGGTCATCCCTCTCATCCCGACGGTGTCTTCGCCCAGAGGGTGTGGTGTATAGCAGCCCGGCGACGCTCTCCGCCAGCGGTCGGCGACCAATGCGACACCCGCAAGACCCACTGGGCGAGCCTGGCAAGGTACACTTCGCCCACGCCCACCCACGTCCTGGCCATGCGGCCCGCGACGACATGTCGCATTCAGCAGGGAGAAGCCACCATGGGAACCGAAACCTGGATCGTGATCGCGCTGGTCGTGATCGCCATCGTCTACGTGATCTACGTCTACAACAAGTTGACGTCCTTCCAGACGCAGTACGAGAACGGCTTCGCGCAGATCGAAACCCAACTCAAGCGTCGCCACGACCTGATCCCCAACCTGGTCAACACCGCCAAGGGTTACCTGGACCACGAGGCCTCGGTCCTCAAGGAGGTCACCGAGGCGCGCGCCGCGGCAGAAAAGGCGGTCGACGCCGCGCACGACCGCCCGGGCAACCCGGAGACCATGGACCTGCTCTCGCGCGCCGAATCGGCTCTCACCAGCGGACTGGGTCGGCTCAACGCCACCTTCGAGGCCTACCCGGACCTCAAGGCGGACGCCAACATGCGCCAGCTCGCCGAGGAACTGGCCACCACCGAGAACCGGGTCGCCTACGCCCGCCAGGCCTACAACGACCTCGTCCAGAAGTACAACGAGTACCGCCGCTCCTTCCCGCCGGTGGTCGTCGGCAAGTTCGTCGGCCACGGCGAGGACGCCCAGCTGCTCGAGTTCGAGGACAGCGAGGCCATCCAGAAAGCGCCTGACGTCAGCTTCTGAGCCGATCGGTCATGGATTTTCGCGAACAGCAGGATCTGGCGCGACGCCAGACGCGGGTGCTGGTGGTCCTCTACGTGCTGCTTCTGATCGCCGCCGCGGCCGCCGTGGGCGGACTGATCTGGCTCGCGTTGACGCTCGGTGAGCAGGCCCAGGCGAACCAGGGGGTCGGCACGTCCACGATGCCGGCCGAGGCCACCTGGCAGTCCTTCGCCTGGGCGGCGGGTCTGACCGGCGGCGGCATTCTCCTGGTCACCCTGTTCCGCTGGTTCACCCGCTCGGACGGCGCCAAGGTCGCCCAGTCGCTGGGTGGGCGCGAGCTGACCGGCGCGGGAGAGACCAACCTCACCCCGGCCGAACGCCAGTACCTCAACATCGTCGACGAGATGGCGATCGCCTCGGCCCTGCCCCGACCGCGGGTGTTCGTGCTCGACCGGGAGGCCGGCATCAACGCCTTTGCCGCCGGCACCAGGCCGGAGAACGCCGCGGTGGCCGTGACCCAGGGGGCACTGGACAACCTCAGCCGCGACGAGCTGGCCGGCGTGGTGGCCCACGAGTTCGGCCACATCGCCAACAGCGACATCAAGCTGTCGGTGCGCGTGGCGGCGATGGTGTTCGGCTTTACCTTCCTGTTCTTCGTCGCCCGCTGGTGGTTCCACGTCGGCGTGGGGCCGGGCCGGAAGGACGCTCGCCTGCGCATCGCCATGCTGGTCGGTGCGGCGGCCATCGCCCTGGTGGGTCTGCTGACCGTGTTCTTCGGCCGCATCCTGCAGGCGGCGGTCAGCCGCCAGCGCGAGTTCCTCGCCGATGCCTCCGCCGTGCAGTTCACCCGCTACCCCGACGGCCTGAAGAGCGCCTTCGAGAAGCTCAAGGACGGCGCCTCCTCGCGGGTGGAATCAGACGCCGCCGCGGAGATGAACCACGCCTTCCTGTTCCGAGCCGGCGGCGCCCGCCTGTTCGACACCCACCCGCCGCTAGAGGAACGCATCCGCCGGCTGGAAGGCCAGCCATCACCGCAGGAGCGGCCTTAGCCGCGAAACGCAGGGGCGGCAACACCTGTCGACCGTGTCTCCAGGCGATTCTGCGGGGTACAGCCGCCAAGCGATCGGAGAGTGGAATGCGGCGAACTCGTCAGACAAACCCGGCCGTCAGTCGCCAGGATCGTCGAGACGGCAACGAGTCACCCGCGCACCAACACCGCCCCGTCGGGCACATCCCGCTCGATATCGCTACAGTTGTCCGGCTCGGGCTGGTCGTCGGGCTCGCGATCCGGGTACCAGAGGCGGCATTCGCCGGCTGGCGGCATTTCACTGGCCGGCACGGTCACCGGGTCGAGTGAAGTGTCCCCGCCCGGGTGAATGATCACCATGCGCTGGTCGCCCTCCGGGGACGTGGTGGCACAACCGCCCAGAACGAGCAGGCCGGAAGCGACCGTGGGCAGCAAAAGCCTGCGTATTTTCCCGACTGGATTCATCGTGTCGTCTCCCGGTTTTCGGCGCGGGCGAAATACTCGCGCGTGATCGCGAACACGGTACCGGACAAGGCAATCAGCGCAATCAGGTTCGGGATGGCCATCAGGGCGTTGAGGATGTCGGCCACCAGCCAGATCAGTTCGAGGTTGGCGATCGCGCCGATGAACAGCGCGCCCACCCAGACGTAGCGATACGGCTTGATCACCTTCACGCCGAACAGATATTCGGCGCTGCGCTCGCCGTAATAGCTCCAGGCCACGATGGTACTGAAGGCGAACAGCACCATCCCGGCGGTGACCACCCAGTTGCCGCCGCCGAGGCTCTCGGCAAAGGCCGCCGAGGTCAGCGCCGCGCCGCTCTCGCCGGTGGTCCAGACGCCGGAGAGCACGATCACCAGCGCGGTCATGGTGCAGATGATGATGGTGTCGATGAAGGTGCCGAGCATGGCGATGGTGCCCTGGCGGACCGGGTCGTTGGTCTGGGCCGCGGCGTGGGCGATCGGCGCGGAACCGAGACCGGCCTCGTTGGAGAAGATGCCGCGGGCCACGCCGAAGCGGATGGCTGCCCAGACCGCCGCCCCGGCGAAGCCGCCGGTGGCCGCTGTGCCGGTGAAGGCGTCACTGACGATCTGCGCGAGTGCCGCCGGCACGTCCGCGATGTTCAGCAGGATGATCACCAGCGCGAAACCGACGTAGAGGATCGCCATCGACGGCACCAGGTATTCGGCCAGATGCGCGATGCGGCGGATGCCGCCGATGATCACCACGAACACAAGAGCGGCCAGCACCAGCCCGGTGGCCCAGTGGGGGATGGCGAGGTTGGAGTCGAGCACGTCGGCCACGGAATTGGCCTGCACGGTGTTGCCGATGCCGAAGGCGGCGATCATGGCGAACAGGGCGAAGGCCGCACCCAGCCACTTCCACTTCGCGCCCATGCCGTTCTTGATGTAGTACATCGGCCCGCCCACAAAGCGACCGCGTTCGTCGACCTCGCGGTAGCGCACCGCCAGGACGGCCTCCGAGTACTTGGTCGCCATGCCCACCAGCGCGGTCAGCCACATCCAGAAGATCGCGCCGGGCCCGCCCAGGGCGATCGCCGTGGCCACCCCGGCGATGTTGCCGGTGCCGATGGTTGCCGAGAGCGCCGTGGCCAGCGCCTGGAAGGGCGTGATGTCACCGCGATCGTCCTTGCCCACGTGTCGCCCACGGAACAGCTGGCGAAAGCCGTAACCGATCCGCCGGATCGGCATGCCGCGCAGCCCGGCGGTCAGGTACATCCCGGTGCCGAGCAACAGGGCCAGCATCACCGGCCCCCAGACGAATCCACTGATGCTGCCAAGAAACTCGGTCACTGCGTCCATCGTGTCTGCTCACTCCCTTTGGTGATTCGCGTAGGTGGTTCGCGCGCAACAGTTGCAAACACTAACCGGTTTTCCCGCCGACATGCCAGCGCGGCAGGCGTCGATCCGCGGGTTTCCCGGTCACGGTCGCGTGCTAGTCTCGGTGTCATCGTCACACGGACTCGAGAGACACTCATGGCCGACGCGCCTACCCGGCTGGATGCCGACCAGCTATATCGCCCCTGCCACCCGGGCTCGTTGCCGTTCGAGACCACCGCCGAGCTCGAACCACCATCCGCCCCGCCGGGACAGGAACGGGCGCTGGAGGCGCTTTCGTTCGGCACCGAGATCGGTGACGGAGGCTTCAATCTCTACGCACTGGGCGCGACCGGCAGCGGCAAGTACGCGGTGGTGCGCGACTTCCTCGAAGGGCGCGCCCGACGCGACGCGCCGCCGCCCAGCTGGGCCTACGTCTACAACTTCGACGACCCGGACAAGCCACGCCTGCTGAAACTGCCCGCCCGAGCCGGCCGCGACCTGCAGGCGGATCTGGAGCACCTGGTCGACGAGTTCCGTACCGCCATCCCGGCGGTCTTCGAGAGCGACGAGTACCACAACCGCATCCAGGAACTGCGCGAGACCTACAAGCGCCGCCAGCACGAGGCGATCGCCGCGATCAGCAAGGAGGCCGAGGAGCGCCACGTGGCGATGGTGAGTACGCCCAACGGCTTCACCCTCGGCCCGTACCGCGACGGCAAGATCCTCGACCCGGAGGCATTCGGCAAGTTGCCCGAGGAAGAGCAGAAGGCCTGGCAGGCAGCCATCGACGAGCTCGAGGCCAAGCTCAAGCAGGTGCTCCAGCAGATCCCGAAATGGCAGAAGGAGGCGGGCGAACGACTGCAGGCGCTCAACGAGGAGATGATGCGCGTGGCCGTGGGCCAGCAGCTGCAGGCGCTCGAGGATCGCTGGGCGCACCTGCTCGACGTGACCCGGTTTCTCGGCGCCATCCGCGACGACCTCATCTCGCACGTCAATGACCTCGAGGACGACAGCAGCACGGTCCCCGAGGAAATCCTCAACCAGTACCAGATCAACCTGATCGTCGACAACGCCGAGCTTCACGGCGCGCCGGTGATCTACGAGGACCTGCCGACGCACGCACGCCTGATCGGGCGCATCGAGCACTACTTCCGGGAAGGTGCCCTGCTCACCGACTTCCGCCTGATCCGCGCCGGTGCCCTGCACCGGGCCAACGGCGGCTACCTGATCCTGCATGCCCGCCAGATCCTGATGCAGCCTTTCGCCTGGGAAACCCTCAAGCGGGCGATCTACGGCAAGCAGGTGCGCATCGAATCACTCGAACAGCTCTACGCGGTGTTCACCACGATCACGCTCGAACCCGACCCGATCCCGCTGGACGTCAAGGTGGTCCTGATCGGCGACCGCCTGCTCTACTACCTGCTGGCCGAGTACGACCCCGACTTCGCCAAGCTGTTCAAGGTGCAGGCGGACTTCGAGGACACGCTGCCACGCCAGGCGGAAAACGAACTCGACTACGCCCGCACGCTGGCCGCGATCGCCCGGCGTGACCGCCTGCGGCCACTGGACCGAGGCGCGGTCGCCCGCAGCATCGAGCACGCCAGCCGCCTGGCCGACGATCGCGACAAGCTCGCCGCCGGGACCCGTCCGTTGGCCGACCTGCTCGCCGAGGCCAACTACCTTGCCGGCGCCAGTCATGCCGAGCATATCGGCGCCCACCACGTCGAGGCGGCCATCCGCGCCCAGGAACGACGCGCCGAGCGACTGCGCGAACGGGCGGTCGAGGCGATCCTGCGCGGCACCCTGAACGTACCGACGCAGGGCGAACGCATCGGCGCGATCAACGGCCTGGCGGTAAGCGAGCTGGGTGGCTTTCGCTTCGGCCTGCCCACGCGCATCACGGCCACCGCCCGGCCGGGGCGCGGCCAGGTGGTCGACATCGAGCGCGAGGCAAAGCTCGGCGGGAACATCCACGCCAAGGCGGTGATGATCCTTTCGCGCTATCTTGGCAGCCGCTACGCCCCCGACGGTGAGCTTTCCCTGTCGGCCAGCCTCGCCTTCGAACAGATGTACGGTTCGGTCGATGGCGATTCGGCGTCGGTGGCCGAGGTGGCCGCGCTGGTCTCGGCGATCGCCCGGGCACCCATCCGCCAGTCGCTGGCCGTGACCGGCTCGATCAACCAGCTCGGCGAGGTGCAGGCCATCGGCGGCGTCAACGAGAAGATCGAGGGCTTCTTTCGCATCTGCCGCGACCGGGGCCTGGACGGCTCGCACGGGGTGATCATCCCGGCGAGCAACCGGCCGCACCTGATGCTCGACCAGGCGGTGCGCAGCGCGGTCGGCGCCGGCCGATTCGCCATCCACGCGGTCGACCGGGTCGATCAGGCGCTTGCCCTGCTCACCGGGCTCGAGTCCGGCGAGGCCGATGCCAATGGCGCGTTCCCCGCCGACAGCCTGAATCGTCGGGTGACCGACCGCCTGGCGCGCTTCGCCCGTGCCACCCGGCATGACCGTGATCACGAACACCGGGATCCCGACGGGGCCGGTCCGGGATGACCGCGCCGCATGTCCTGGTGCTGATCGACGCCTCGCCGGCCAGTCGCATGGCCTTGGCCAGCGCGGCCCGGCTGGCCCGGCAGCAGCACGGCGAACTGATCGCGCTGTTCGTCGAGGACCAGGACCTGCACGCCTCCGCCGGCCACCCCTTCACCCGCGAGATCAGCAGGCTGTCGGGTGAATCGCGCCCCTTCGACCGCGAAACGCTGCTCACGCGTCTCGCCCAGCAACGTCACCAGATCGAGGCGATGCTGAGCGAACTCGACCGCGACACCCCGCTGCGCTGGCACCTGGAGGTCGTCGCCGGCCCCGTGTTCGAAAGCGTCCGTGCCGCGGCCGAGACGGCCGACTGGGTCGTGCTGGGCAAGGCGGGCTGGTCGGCCGGCCACGGGGCCCGACTGGGCTCGGTGGCCCGTCGGCTGCTCGAAAGCGGCGGCAATCGTCTGTTCCTGTGGCAGGCCATTGACCACGAATCCCATCGGTGGCGCGGATCGGAACAGCGCCTGTCCCGGCTACGCGGGCCGTCACGGCCCACCGCTCCGCCATCCGCCGACCAACAGGCCGCGGTCGTTGGCCTGCTGCTCTCGCAGCGGACCGCGGAAGCCGTCGTCCAGACGGCCGAGATCATCGCCACAGTGACCGATCGCCCCTGCCACCTGTTCCTGCTCACCGGCATCGACCCGGCCACCCTGCCCTCGCTGACCGCCTGGCGGCAGGCGGGCGATCCGCCGCTGATCGTCGAATTGATCGAGGCCGCTCCCGAGCGGCACGACTCATCCGTCGATCCGGCCCTGTTCCGCAATCTGCAACAGACCGCGGCCTCGGTGGTGGTGCTGTCCGATGACGCCGGCGCCGTGCTCGGCCGTCCTCTGACCGACCTGATCGCCGACATCCCCGCGCCCGTGATCCGGGTCCCGTCGCCACCGGCATGATCGGGCACTGACCCGACGGGCATCGTGGTAGGATTCCGGGTCGTCGAGATACCTTTTCCGACCACTCGACGCGTTGTCCCCACCCTTGGAGCTCCCATGACGTCCAACCCCTCTCTCGCCCGCTTCCTGGTCCTGCTCGCCGTCAGTGCGTTGCTCGCCGTGATGCTCAGCTCGCCGGCCGAGGCCAAGCGCCTCGGCGGCGGCAAGAGCTTCGGCTTTCAGGGGCAGAAAAGCTCCCAGACCACCAGCCAGCGGCAGGCCAACACCGACCAGAAAGCGGCCACCCGCAGCACCGGTGCCGGCCTGGGTGGCATGCTCGCCGGGCTGGCCGCCGGGGGCCTGCTGGCATGGATGTTCATGGGCGGGGCCTTCGAGGGACTCCAGCCAATGGACTTCCTCGTCATCCTGCTGCTGGCCGTCGGCGCGTTCTTCCTGATCCGTCACCTGCGTGGCGGGGCCGGCGGGATGGCGCGTGGCCGGCCGGCCTATGCCGGGACGAATGACACTGCCCCCTCGGCGGGCGAACCGTTTGGCCAGGCCCGGCAGGGCCGCGAGGAAGACGCGCGGCCGAGTATCGGTAGCCAGACCCCCCGCCCGGGCTCGCTAATGGACGAGTTCGGTTTCGGTGGCGGACAGGCAGGCCAGCCGGCCTACCAGCCGCCGAGCTGGTTCGACGAGACGCGTTTCCTCGGTGCCGCGCGTACGCACTTCACCAACCTGCAGCTCGCCTGGGACGGCAACCGCATGGAAGAGATCCGCGAGTTCGTCACCCCCGAGCTGTTCCGTGAACTGGTTCGCGAGCGGGCGGCAATTGGTGATGCCGAGAACGTCACCGAGGTGCTCGAGCTGGACGCCACGCTCGAGGAGCTTGGCGAGGACGGTCGCGATCTGGTCGCCGCCGTGCGTTTCACCGGCCTTGTACGCGAGGCACGCGACACCACGGCCACGCCGCTGGACGAGACCTGGCTGGTCATCCGCAACCTCGACGACGAGAACGCCAACTGGCTGATCGCGGGGATTCGCCAGAACGGCTGACCGAACGCAACGGTCGAGACAGGCGATCGAAAAAACGAACCCCGCGGATCTCCTGATCCGCGGGGTTCTTTCTTGTCGGTGCGGCGAGCTCCGCTCAGGTAAAGAACGATTCCTTGGCCAGCGCCCTCATGACATCGGTGACGTTAGCCTCGTCGTTCCTGACAACGGCGACCATGCTGTTTACACCGCAGACAGTGCGCTGCTCGCCGTGGACGATCCAGCCGTTGGCCGGCGTCCACCCGGGATCGTTGATGAACAGGGCCAACAGGTCGGCGTGCGCGTGGGTCAGCCGCTTGAAGTCCAGGGCCAGTCGGGTCATCCGTCGGGCCTCCTCTCCCTCGAGCGCACCGTGAACCTGCCACGGCTCACCGGTCTCCTCGCGGAAGTGAGCCACCGTCTCGACACCATCGAGGTTCAGCAATTCCTTAAGCATGGCATCATCCTCACTCTCCCAAGGCCTTGAAGGCGGCGTCGTAGTCGGCATGCTTGTTCTCCAGCACGACCGCCTGTCGGTCACGCGCCACGGCGGACCAGTCGAGTCCCACGAACGTGAAGCCGTTGACGGGGTAGAAACCGGTCAGGTCGCTCATGCCTTCCCAACCACGCGCCTGCATGGCGGCGATGGCCATGTTGGCGATGCACAGGTGACCGAGGAGGTCGAGCGTATCCTGATCGATGGCGGTTTCCTTCGAGATCACGGAGTCCACCAACTGGCCATCGTCGCCAAATCGGAAGGCCGCGATTGCGCCGGGCATCGAACTGAGGGTGTTGAGATCAGCCATGGTCTTTCCTCCAGGTTTCGGCAGGCCTGCACGCCGCAGGTCTCACATCAGGATGAGGTCGTCGGACGCGTCGGCAAGCCGTTCTCGCATCAACCCGAGAATCTGTGTCAGCGAGGCACGGTCGTTGTCGTAAATGCAGTAGACATGGGACATGACGCAGACGCTGCGCCCTTCCCCGTGAACCACCCAGCCCTTGGCACGCTCGAATCCGCAGCGTCCGGCTCCGGGTTGGCACACCTTGGAGAAGAGCGCGAGCATGTCCCCCTCCATTCTCACAGCGGCCATGTTCGACCTTGCCAGGGCGGTGACCAGACGGGTTTCATCGCTTGAGAGGTCGCCCTTGTGGGCGTAGTACTGGTCACCCCGGTAAGCAAAATCCCCTGCCGCCAGAACGCCCGGGAGTTCCATCAGATCCGTTACAAGACTCATGATCCCTGCTCCCCGAATTGGATACCTTTCACTTCTTTATTTAGCAGCGAGTATCCATCGGCGCGATAGCGTTTTCATTCCTTGCATAACGCCTATTTATTGACCCGGACGCGCGTCACAGGAGATTCCGCGGTATCCGTCGATTCCAGTTTCGGGAGAATATCCGCACGTCACCTTCCCAGGCATCCAGTTCGGCCCGAAGCAGGAACTCGGTCGGCGTGGATGTCAGGTGCGTGTATGTCCGAACGGTGACCCGCCAGTCGCCCCGCCGGAACTCCTTCCGGGTCGCCGTCTCCCCGGAGACCGATCCGAAGTCGGCCCCCTGGCTTCGATACCACTCGTTGATCACCGAGCGAATGGTCAGGCCGAGGTCCTCGACCAACCAGCGGCCATCGTCCTTGATGACCTCCAGTTCGGAGCTGTCCGCCGCGAGATCCCGGTGCACCAGCCAGTTGTGATGTTCCGGCTCGATCATTGTCCTGTGCATGGCCGGCGCGCCCTCGGGCATGCCGAAGTCGCACAGGCGCTCGTCGTCGAGCGTGTCCTGCCGACTGGGGAGGAAGAGCGTGCTCTCCACCGGCTCCACGGCAATCTCGACGGGCTCCGGCGGCGGCCAGGCCAGCGGCCAGTACGAGGTGCTGATGGCCAGACGGATGCGATGGCCGGCGGGAAACGATTGCGCCACGTGGTTCATGCGAACCCGCACGACATATCGTTTCCCAGGCTCCAGCGCCTCAGGTACCTCGTCGCTGTTCCGGTGCGTCAGGTTCAGCAGCCCGTAGGCAACTCGCGTGGCGCTGCCGTCCGGCAGCACATCCTCCAGACGCACGCAGACCTGGGCGACGGGCCGATCCGCCGACAGCGCCAGCTCCACCTCGGGGGCACCGAGGATGTTCAGCGGTTCGGACAGAGGATCGGAGGTGTACAGCAGCGCACCGCCATCCTCTTCACGCTGGTCATGGGGCAGGTCGGGTGCGGCGGCGTAGGAACACCACTTCCCGGCGAACAGGCCGAGCGTCAGAGGCGACTGCATGCGGTCGATCGTCGGCTCGATCCCTGCCGGGTTCTCCCCGGGCATCAGGAGGCGATGCCGGGCCATCCGGAGCGGAAGGTCGCGGACGTTGGAAGAGGGCCATTCCTTTTCCACCACCCAGCGCCCCGGGCGGAGCTTGTACTGGGTGGAAGGCGGCACGCTGTCCTGCATCCAGGCGCGGAGCATGGGCTCCCGATCGACCCCGTTGTCCCGTCCCTTGAGCCAGTGGTCGAACCAGCGGACCATCTCCTGGAGAAAGCCGATCGCCGGTCCGGGTTCGCCCATGTGCGGGTACTTGTGTCCCCAGGGACCGACCAGACCCTGCCGGGGGACGTCGAGATGCTCGAGCAGGCGGAAAACGGCATTGGTATAGCCGTCGGTCCAGCCGCTGACCGCCAGGACCGGGCAGCGGATCGCCGCGTAATCCTCGCAGACGGAGGCCCGTTTCCAGAAGTCGTCGCGGCGCTGGTGCCGCAACCATATATCCAGCCAGACCCCGCTCTCGGACAGGCGATCCAGCCACATGTCCCGCCAGCACTCCCCCACGATCGCCGGGTCCGGCGGCAGACTGGTGTGTCCGAACATGGTGGTCGATTCGGAGAGATTGTCCGCCAGCAGGCAACCGCCCATGTAGTGCATGTTGTCGGCGTAGAGATCATCGGTGGCACAGGCGGCCATGATGGCCTTAAGGGCCGGCGGCTGGCGCGCGGCGATCTGCAGGGCATTGAAGCCGCCCCATGAGATGCCGAACATTCCCACATTGCCATCGCACCAGGTCTGTGCCGCCGCCCAGGCGATGGCCACCACGCCGTCGTCCTGCTCCTGGTCGAGATACTGATCGCGCAGCACGCCGTCCGAATCCCCGCTGCCCCGCAGGTCCACTCGCAGGCAGGCATAACCGTGACCGGCAAGATAGGGATGGTTGATCTCGTCTCGGTCGCGCGTGATGTCGCGCTTGCGGTAGGGAATGTACTCGATCAGCGCCGGTACCGGGGCGTCCTCTGCCTCCGCGGGCAGCCAGAGGCGGGCCGCCAGGCGCCCACCGTCCGGAAGGGGGATCCAGACGTTTTCGATGTGGCGGACCGGACAAGGCAACTGATCGGGGTCGACATGGTGCAATGCGGTCTGCGTGGTCACTTCTTCTCTTCCTCGCCATCCGGATGAGATCGATCGGACGTGATCGGCTCGAAGCCAAACGGCAGCAGCCGTTTGGCCTCCTCGAACTTGGCGTTCAGGTCGGAGACGTCGTCGCCACCGATGATGAGCTCGGCCAGTACCCAGCTGTAGGCATCCTGGTCGACCGTCTCGTCGAGCCGAGTGCCCTTTTCGACCTTGATCGAGACCCGCGTGTCTGGCTGAGATTTCCGCAGACGTTCGAGATCCGCCTTGCCCGGCGAGGACACGCAGACGGCGTCACCGGGATCGAAGCGGCGATAGAGAAACTTGGCGGCCATGTCGTAGGGCCCGCCGCCGTGCTCGAATGCCGGCTTGTCGCCGAGAGCCACGTGAATGGCCACCTCGTGATTCGACATCCCGTCGACCATCGCCATCATGCCGCTGTGGGACTGGGAGATACGCGGGTTGAACTCGATCAGGTGAAGCTCGTCGGTGTCCTGGTTCCAGAAGAACTCCACGTTGAAGCAGCCGTTGTCGTAGCCGATGGCTCGGACGAATCGTTCGACGGCTTCTCCCGCCCGTTCCTGCACCCGGAGCGGATGGATGGACGGGTAGCGATAGTCCTTGAAGCTCTTGTGATTCGGGGCGCGAACCATGTCGATCACGCCATGGATGGAGAAATTGCCGTTGCGTATGGATCCCTCCGGCGCCAGTTCCACGCCTTGCAGCATCGCCTCGGCGAGCATGTGATTGCCCCCGACACCACCCAGCCCCGACGTGTCGACGCGATCGAGCACGCGGTTGAACGGCTCGCCGAAGCGGCGGATCTCCCGGCGCGCGATCTCGATCGCCCGGTCGAAATCCTGTTCATTGTTGATGCGAAAGCCGAGAGTCGAGGAATAGCCGCAGACGGGCTTGAGCCAGAAGGGAAAATCGATGTCGACATCGGAGAACGGATCGTCGGAGAAGGGATCCACCGCGCAGAATGGTGGGGTATGCTCGGGCAGGCTGCGCTGCTGTTCCAGGCGCCCCCAGTACTTGTGTGCGCAGCGAAGCACGGCCTCCAATGAGGGCGACGGCAGCTCGAAGGTCTTGCACAGGATCGAGGCGACCGCCGTGACCGGAAAGTCCCAATGACCGATGATCGCATCGACGGGACCATCGAATGCTCGCAGGGCCGCCTCTGCCTTCTCGATCATGCGGTCGACGTCACGCTCGACCCGGACTTCCTCGCGTTCGAGCAGCCCGTGGAAGCGAAATCGATCCCGGTCCGGAATGGTCTCCAGGTCACGACGGTGCTCGTCGTCCAGGCCGATGACAAAGACATTACGACGGCGCGCGGTATTCCCTTTCATGAAAACGACCCCGCCATGCCCCACCCGGAAAAGACCTGCATAGCCGAACCCTCGCTTCAGGTAGCTCTCGATCGAGCTTAGATCCGGGATGGCGAGGGTTCAAACCCGACACGGCCAGCGTCGTTCGACGACGGGGGCATGAACTCCCTCCCCGGAATCCTCATCGCCCCGCCAGGCACTCGACCAACCGCTGCGCATCCCCGGGGGCCTGGGCCTCGGCGTCGTTGTCGAAGTAGCAATGCACGTCCCGGCCTTCGCTCTCCCGGGACCGGATCATCCGCGCCCATTCCTGCAAGGAATCGTCGTCGTAGCTGCCCTGGTAGGGGCCGTCCGGGCCGTGCAGGCGCAGGTAGACGAAATCCGCAGTGGTCCACCGGGGCCCGGTCTGCCCATCGAGATCGAATTCGCAGCAGGCCGCCCCATGGGCCGCCAGCAGGTCGTGGATGGCCGGCGTCCACCAACTCGGATCGCGAAACTCGAAGGCATAGCGATAGCCTCTGGGCAATGACTCCAGAAAGGTGCCCAGCCGATCGACGTTTACCCGCCACCGTGGCGGCAACTGGAACAGGATGGGCCCGAGTCGGTCACCGAGGCGGTCGATGCGCTCGAAGAACCTGACGGTGCTCGATGCCGGGTCCTTGAGCTTTTTCAGGTGGGTGATGTAGCGGCTCGCCTTGACCGCAAAGCGAAATCCTGGCGGCACCGAGTCGCGCCATGATTCGACCGTCTCGATACGGGGCAGACGGTAGAAGGTCGCGTTGATCTCCACGGTAGAGAACCGTCGCGCGTAGAACGACAACCACTCGGCCGCGGGAAGCCCGGACGGGTAGAAGCGCTCCCGCCAGTGTCGGTAGTTCCACCCTGAGGTACCGATGTGCCACGTCATGCCTTGACTCCCGTCGACGACGCGCTGACCAACGCGTTACGCCATCAAGCCTAGACGCCCGCCTTGGCACCTACCTTGAATGCTCATCCCCAGATCCCCAGTGATCGATTCAGGCGGGTCGCTTCCATTGCGGCCAGGCGCCCGATCTCGAGTCAGTGATCGCACGAGGGAGGTGGCATGACACGCATTCATCAGCGCCACACACGGCACATCTCGGACCTGAGACGCTACTGGAAGGTCATGACGCTATCGGAGCGGTTCGAGCAGATCATTGCCGCCATACTCGGGGTAATCGTGGCAGTGGTTATCCTGCTGGCGCTCGGGGAGTTGCTGCGGCTGGTGATCGAGACGCTGGTGCTGCAGCATCAGAACGTGCTCGACCACAGCGTGTTCCAGAAGCTGTTCGGCGCCATCCTGACCTTGCTGATCGCGATGGAATTCCAGCATTCCATCATCAAGGTAATCGAGCGGCGCGAACATATTATCCAGACCAAGATCGTCGTGTTGATCGGCCTGCTCGCACTTGCCCGCAAGTTCATTATTCTCGACACCTCGAGCACCACGCCGATGATGCTGCTGGCACTGTCGTTCGGGGTGCTGGCGCTGGGAGCGGTCTACTGGCTGATCGAGCAACGCGATGTGATCCGGATCGACAAGGAAGGCACGCCGCCGGTAACCGCATCGACCGAAGGGCCCCACCAGGGCAAGACATCTCACCCTCGAGGCGGGGAAGAGGCGTCGCCATGAGGGAAGAAAGCCGTAACCAAGAACGGGGGCTAGCTGGCGAGCGCCTCTCCGGCCCCTTGAGCGATCACCCGGTCACGACCGGCCGACTTGGCGGCATACAGGCGTGAATCCGCCAGTTTCATCAACGGCTCGGCACTGGTCAGCCGATCGTCGGCGGTGCAGGCGACCCCGAGGCTGGCCGTGACCGAGACGGTGTGCCCCGCGATCTCGACCCGGCTCTGCGCCAGCGCGAAGCGGATACGCTCGGCGACCTCCTGGCCATCCTCGATGTCCGAGCCTGGCAGGATGGCGATGAATTCCTCGCCACCGTATCGCATGACCACATCACCCTTGCGCAGCATGTCGCGAATGACGGCCGCCGCGCGAACAAGCACCTTGTCGCCGGCCAGGTGACCGTAGGTATCGTTGAGCCGCTTGAAGTGATCCAGGTCGACGATGATCAGCGACAGCGGCGTCATGTTGCGCTGAATGCGGGCAAGCTCTTCCTCGAGCCGCTTCATGCCGAAGCGACGGTTGTAAAGACCGGTAAGCGGGTCCAGTGCCGCGACCCGCTGGAGATCGTCGTGCAACAGGGCGTTGTTCAGGGCAAGCCCCAGCCCCTGGATCATCAGCGGCAGCAGGCGCGTGGTCTTGTCGCTGAACGGCGAAGCGGCGGCCAGCACCACCCAGCCGAGCAACAGGCCGTGGTGCTTGATCGGCAACAGCAGCACGTCGCTGGGCGTAAAGTGCGAGAGCACCGCATCGACCTTCACCTCGTCCGGCAGATCGTAGCGGCGCACCTCGGCCTGCTCGTGGGCGGCCTGCAACGCCGGGCTCTTGAGGATCGCCTCGGCATCGATCAGTCCCGAGGAGGCCGGGATGGTCCACTCGCCCTGCTTCTCCAGGATGATGGCACCACCGTCGGCCTCGGAATGCTCGATCAGCAGCGACAAGGCCTGCTCGCTGAGATCGTGCAGGTCGAGCTGACTCGAGAGCGTGTTATTGAAGTTCTGGATGCGCTCCTCGACGCGGTGGGCCGCGTGGAGTGCCTGCAGGAGGGCGTTGTAGCTATCGGCCACGTCGCCGAGCTCGTCCTCGGCCTGCTCCTGGAGTTGGCAGACGGACGGGTCGCATTCCGACCAGTCACCCGAGTAGGTAGCCTGATCCATCGCCGATCGCACCTGGCGCATGCGGCCGGTCAGGCGGCGCAACCGGGGTCGGACGATGCGGCTGGCGAGCGCGAAGTTGAGCCCGCCCACGATCAGGCCCGCGGCCAACGTCGTCCCGACAAAGGTCGGCGACAGGGCCAATTCGGCCGACACTCCCAGCTCGACGGCCACCAACGGGAAAATTGCGCCGGTTAGAACCCCAAAGGCCACCATGCCCCAGGCCAGCGCGCGAAAGACATGCTTGGATCGATAGAAACTCATCCCTGTTCCCTGTTTTTGTCGTTCCTTTGACGGCGGACATTAGCATGCCGTGATGGATAAATAACCCCTTGTTTCGCGCGGGAACAAGTCGCTCCGAGGCGGTGAGGCACGCCCTCTTCGGGCCCAACGATCGACCGAGTGGTCTACGCTTCCCGGCATGCCGCACCAACCGCCGGTCGACGGGAAGCCGAGGTCGACCGGCTCCACACCCGCAATCGAGGTATTCGCATGAGCAAGGTTCTCGTTCTCTATTACTCCATGTACGGACACATCGAGACAATGGCGCAGGCCGTCGCCAACGGTGCCTGCGAGGTCGACGGCACCGACGTCACCATCAAGCGCGTGCCGGAACTGATGGACGAGGAGACGGCGAAGAAGGCCGGCGCCAAGCTGGACCAGTTCGCACCATTGGCCGACCCCAAGGAACTGGGCGACTACGACGCGGTGATCATCGGCACGCCCACCCGCTTCGGCAACATGGCCGCCCAGATGCGCAACTTCCTCGACCAGACGGGCAGCCTCTGGATGGAGGGCAAGCTGATCGGCAAGGTCGGCAGCGTGTTCACCTCCACTGGCACCGGCGCGGGCAACGAGACCACGATCACCTCCACCTGGAACACCCTCGCCCACCTGGGAATGGTGATCGTCGGCACGCCTTACGGCACTCCCGAGCTGTTCGACATCTCCGAGCCGCGTGGCGGCGGCCCCTATGGTGCGGGCTGTCTCGCTGGTGCGGACAACAGTCGCCAGCCCAGCGAGAAGGAGCTCGCCATCGCCCGTTATCAGGGCCGGCATGTCGCGGAGATCACGGCGAAACTTTCTGGCTGATTCGTCACCGTTCCGTCCGATATGCGGACAAACGGCCTGAGGTGAAAGCTTCAGAGTCTTACCGCTTTCCGACGACATCCGGGCGACGCTATCGCAGTACGAGCCCGATGACAGGTGCATCCGTTGCGGGTGCACCTTTCTTTTTGATGACGGATCATCGACAACACCTCCCAGCTCACCTGCCGCTGGGAGAAGTGCGCGACTGTTCAATCCGACTCGCGCTCGACCCCGCAACAGGGCGTGGCCGTGTCCACTTCCTTCAACACGGCTCCGGTGACGGGATTGGGTCGGTAGGTGGTGCAGCCCTTCAGCCCGAGTTCGAAGGCGCGCTGGTAGATGGCCGCGAAGTCGGTGAACGGCATCGATTCGGGCACGTTGATGGTCTTGGAGATCGCGCTGTCCACAAACGGTTGCAGGGCGGCCTGCATCGCCAGATGCGCCTCGGGCGGCAGAGCCTCGGCCTCGACGAAGGCATCCGGTGGCGGTCCGTGGCGGTGGAGCTCGCGCCACCGGCGCCAGGCGTGATCCTCGAGGCGAAACGATTCGGAATGCCCCTGACCGGTGACCACGCTGCGGTACAACTCGCGACGGAAGATCGGCTCGATGCCGGAAGAGACGTTGCCGGCCAGCAGGCTGATGGTGCCCGTCGGGGCGATCGCCGTCAGGTGACTGTTGCGGATACCGTCGCGCGCGATCCCGGCACGGATGTCGCCGGGCAGGGCCCGCACGAACGGTCGGTCAAGAAAGCGGGCGGCCTCGAAGAACGGAAACGGTCGCTTCTCGCGTGCCAGATCGATCGAGGCGCGGTAGGCGGCATGCGTGATCGCCTGCATCATCTCCCCGGCCTGCTCGCGTGCCTCGGGGCTGTCGTAGTGCAGACCCAGCATCACCAGGGTGTCGGCCAGCCCGGTGATGCCCAGGCCGATCCGCCGACTGCCCCGTGCCTGCTCGGCCTGGGCGGACAGCGGGAACGACGAGGCGTCGATCACGTTGTCGAGAAAGCGCACCGCCAGCCGGACGGTCGCTTCCAGACCGTCATGGTCCACCGTCGCCCGCGACGTGAAGGGATTGCTCACGAAACGCGTCAGGTTGATCGAACCGAGGTCACAGGCACCAAAGGGCGGCAGCGGGATTTCCCCGCAGGGATTGGTGGCGGTGATGCGCTCGCGGTCGGCGAGGTTGTTCCACTGGTTGATGCGATCGACGAACAGCACGCCCGGCTCGGCGTGGTCGTAGGTGGCCCGCATGATGTGTTCCCAGAGCTCGCGGGCGCGGACCCGTCGGACCACCCGGCAGATCACGGGCTCCTCGAAACCGGGCCATTCCCGGCGCACCGTCTCCCCCGCTGGGCCGCTCATGGCCAACTCGGGGAAGACCAGCGCCCAGTCGGCGTCGGCGTGGACGGCGGCCATGAAGGCATCGGACACCAGTACCGAGCAGTTGAAATGCGTGAGCTCGCCGGAGCGATGCTTGGCGTCGACGAAGGCCTCGATGTCGGGGTGGTCGACACGCAGGGTCGCCATCATCGCCCCACGACGGGCCCCGGTGGACAGGATCGTCGCGCACATGCTGTCCCAGATGCGCATGAACGACACCGGCCCCGAGGCGATCGTGCCGGCATGACGGGCCGCCGTGCCGGCCGGGCGCAGGGTGGAGAAGTCGTAGCCCACGCCCCCACCTTGCTGCATGGTGATCGCGCCTTCCTTGAGCGCCTCGAAGATCCCGTCCAGGGAATCCTCGATCGTGCCCATGACAAAGCAGTTGAACAAGGTCACCTGACGGTCGGTGCCGGCCCCGGCGAGGATGCGCCCACCCGGCAGAAAGGAGAAGCCGGTCAGCAGCTCGACAAAGCGTCGTTCCCAGACGGCGGGCTCGGCCTCGACCGTCGCCAGCGCGCGGGCGACCCGCCACCAGGTCGCCTCGATGCCCGGCTCCTCGCCATAGCGGTACCGTCGGGCCCAGACGTCCCGGGCAATGGGTGTATCGAGGAAGTCGGATGCCATGCGATGCCTCGAGCGCACTCAGGTCCTGACCAGCCAGCGGCTAAACCACTCGGCTGCCAGCCGGGCGGCCTGGAACAAGGTGCCCGGCTCTTCGAACAGGTGGGTGGCGCCGGGAACGATGGCAAGCTCGGTGCTCGCCTGCATGCGCTCCCTCGCCCAGCGATTGAGCTCGATCACCTGCGTGTCCGCCCCGCCGACGATCAGCAGCGTGGGGGCCGACACCCGCGGCAAGGCCTCGCCGGCCAGATCCGGGCGCCCGCCCCGCGAGACCACCGCTCGAATCGTCTCGGGCAGCTGGGCGGCCGCCCTCAACGCCGCCGCGGCCCCGGTACTGGCCCCGAAATAACCCTGCGGCAAATCGGCCAGCTCGGGTTGTCCGGTCACCCAGTCGGAGGCCTGCACCAGGCGCTCGGCCAACCGTTCGATGTCGAAGCGATTCTCGTAGACCTCGTCCTCCGTCTCGCTCAGCAGGTCGAACAGCAGGGTTGCCAGCCCCGCCTCCTGTAGTTGCCGCGCGACGAAACGGTTGCGCGAACTCAATCGACTGCTGCCACTGCCATGGGCGAAGACGACCAGCCCCCGCGGCTCGACCGGCAGCCCGAGGATGCCCTCGTGGATCGCGCCGCCCAGGCGCATCTCGACGTTCCGTTCCGCGTCAGTGCCCATGGCCAGCCTCCCCGCCCGCGGCCTCCTCGAGCATGCGGATGACCTCCTGATCGGCCACCTGCGGAAAATGGTCGTAGTAGGCACCCACGGCGCCAAGGTACTGATCGGTGATCTCGAGGGCGACCAGCTCGTCGGCCTCCCTTTCCAGTGTCGCCGCGGTCGAGGCCGGCACCACCGGGATGGCGACGATCACCTCGGCGGGATCGCGGGCATCGGCATCGCGAATCGCCGCGCGCATCGTCAGGCCGGTGGCGATGCCGTCGTCGACGATGATGGCGAGCTTGCCGGCCACGGAGGGGGCATCGGCACGCCCGTACAACGCCCGTCGCCGGGAGGCCTCGATCCGTTCGCGCGATTCCGCGTCCGCTAGCCAGCCCGGATCGACGGCGGCCTCCTCGCGGGGGTTACAGACACGCTCGCCCTGTTCGGGCACCGCGCAGATGGCGTATTCCGGCTGCATCGGATGGCCGATCTTGCGCGGGATCAGCACGTCCAGCGGCATGTCGAGGTGACGCGCCACCTCCACGCCGAGCGGCACCCCGCCACGAGGCAGCGCGTAGACCACGCCGGGCCGCCCCCGGAATCGCTCCAGTTCCCGGGCCAACAAGCGCCCGGCCTCGCCTCGATCGACAAACCGCATGACTCCCTCCCTGGGCGACACGACCCTGACACGATAGGTTCGAAGGACACCGATCCGGCCGATCCCGGAACGTTGCGTCGCACTTTCAGGAACTATAGTCACTCGTCTGCGATTTTCCGTGACGCAACAGGAACAATCGCCTTCCAGACAGCCGGTTGCGGGCCGAAGCAGGATAACCGACCGCACCTGGCTTTCGCGGTAAAAGCGGCGAGCATGGCGACCGGAACCACGGGACAGAACGTCGATGCTCGGACGAGGCGGTCCGACAGCGTGCGAGGCGATCAAGCGAAAATCGCGCCCCGGTCGGCGAATGAAAACGGGACTGCCCGAGGAGTGGATCCCGATCCGGCGGCGCCTGCGCGAGCTCCTCGACCGGGACGGGTTGCGCTTTCCGATTCCAGAGAAACAAAGAGGCCGCCCTTCGTCACCGGGCGGCCTCCCGCTGTTCTGATCGACAAGGCGATGGTTACAGCATTCGTTTGAGCACGTCGTCCCGCCGGATGAAATGATGATAGAACGCGATTGCGATGTGCCCGGCGATCAATGCGGTCAGTATCCAGGCCAACGGCGAATGCAGGCTGCCGACGGCCTTGGCCCAGGCGACCTCGTCCCCCTCGGCGAGCAGTTCGAAACCGAACGCCGTCAGCCCATGCCCGCCACCCAGCATCACGAAGATGCCGGTAATCGGCATGAGCAGCATGCCCAGATAGAGCAGGCCATGACCGGCCTTGACCAGCTTGACCGTCCTCGGATCCTGCGCCGGGCGATGCCGGCGCTGCCCGATCGCCCAAAGCAGGCTCAGCACGATCAGGACCAGCAGCAGGGTCCCGATCGATACGTGCCAGGAGACGAGGGTCTCGCCGACCCAGTGCTCGCCGTCGTCGATGCGGTCGAAGAACTTGAGCAACTGCCAGCCGGTCAGGACCGCTATCACCCAGTGAAAGGCCTTGCTGACGCTACCGTAGCGTTCCGGTGAATCGTTGAGCATGACAATCTTCCCTGACGAGTCTGTCTGGTTCTGGTTAGCATGCCAATCAATCGAGCTCGAATTGTCTCGACTGCTGGCGATCGATCAGGCGTCCGTTGTCGATCCTGCCGTTCCCCGAGGCATCAGCCCGACCACGCCACCGGGAAAAGCGTCCCAGCGTGCCTAGAAACCGTGGCCGAGCAGGCCCAGGATGCCCAGGACGATCAGGTATATGGCCACGATGTAGTTGAGCAGCTTGGGCACGATCAGGATCGCGATGCCCGCGACCAGGGAGAGAAGCGGGACGATTTCGATGTGGAAGGTCATGTAGGCTCCTTGTGGCAACGCCCGGATGGCGCGGTTGGCTTAAGATTGATCCTGCCGCCCCCGAACGCGCTTGTCCACCGCACCAGCAGGAAAAGCTCGAACTCGCTGCCTTCGGTCACTTGCCCATCACAGGGCGCCCTCCTCGCGCAGGACCTCGGCGAGTCGCTCGGCCATCACCCGGTAGCCCTCGGCGTTCAGGTGGACCGCATCGGACTTGTATCCCGGCCGGCGCAACAGCCCGGCGACGAGATCGTCGACCAGAAGCACGCCGTGTTCCTCGGCCAGCTCCTCGTAGAGGGGCGCGGATTGCGAGAACAGCGATTTTTCCGGCACGCCGACGAGCACGACCGCCACGTCGTTGGTCTGCGCCTGCTCGATCATTTGATCCAGATTACGCTTGGCCTCGGCCAGGTCCTGGTTGCGCAACACGTCGTTGCCCCCCATCAGGAGGATGATCAGGTCCGGCGCATGCGCCTCGAGGGCCTCGGGCAGCCGCTCGAGGCCCTCGGCGGTGCTCTCGCCGGCCACCCCGGCATTGACCACCTTCCGCCCCGTCAACTGGGCCAGTTGCGCCGGATAGGCCGCCCCGGCGGGCGCGCCGACCCCCTCGGTGAGGCTGTCACCAAAGGCCAGGATGGTCGCGTCAGGTGCCAGCGACTCGAGGGCCGGGTCGCCGCAGCCCGCCAGGCCCAACCCGAGTGCCGCCAGGATGGCAAGGGAGAGGAAATCCCGCACCCGGCGCAGACATCGTCCCGAGGCCGCCATCAGTCGCCTGCCGGCCGCCTGGCCCGATACGGCACCCGGCGGCCGATGGGCGCGGTGCGGTACGCCCAGACGCCGCCGGCGCGCGGTGCGGCCCGCGGCCCCTCCCACTCGGTGCGGACCATCGCCCAAAGACCCGGGCCGGTGCGTTCGCTCAGATCGGCCAGCATCGTGCGGCAGCCGTGAGGACTGCTCATGGGTCGAGGCCCTTCGCTCCAGATCGGTATTCATGCACCTGTATATTCGAACGTATCGCTCAAGCATACGCATGGCGCACCACACGCTGCCCCTTCCCGCGTACAACCGTATGGCAACCATAAGGGATCGCAATTCCTCCGGATACTTGCTGATGGTAGACTCGCCGCCACTCGACCTTTCCTGATACTTGATATGGCTCGCGCCAAGGTCCCCGCTCGATGATCGAACTCCGGACGTACGTCTTTATCGACTCGCTCCAGCCCCAGGTGGCGGAGTACATGGCGACGGCGTCCCAGGGTTTTCTGCCGATCCCGGGCGATGCCTGCCTGTGGGTCGAGGTCTCGCCGGGCATGGCCGTCCACCGGCTGACCGACATCGCGCTCAAGGCCTCCAGCGTGCGACTGGCCCAGCAGGTGGTCGAGCGGGCGTTCGGCTCGATGGTCATCCATCACCGCGTACAGAGCGACGTCGTCCAGGCCGGCAACACCATCCTGGAATATCTCGGTCGCGAACAGACCGAACGCCAGCCCTGCGAGATCGCCTGGCAGGAGATCATCCGCGGCATGACGCCAGACCACACGGTGCTGATCAATCGCCAGAACCGCCGCGGCAACATGATCCTCCCCGACCAGAGCATGTTCATCCTCGAGGTCGAGCCGGCCGGTTACGTCGTCTACGCCGCCAACCAGGCGGAGAAGGCGGCCAACATCTCGCTGATCGACGTGCGCGCGGTCGGCAAGTACGGCCGCCTGACGATCGCCGGCACCGAGGGCAACGTCGACGAGGCCGCCCGCGCGGCCATTGCTGCCGTGAAGAACCCCGCGTTCACCTAGACCTATGCATCGCAACGACCTGCTCGAGCAACTCGCCCGCTACGAGACGCGCCACCTCGACGAGGCCGCCTTCGTCCAGCGCGCACGGCAGTTCGTCGCCACACACCCCGACACCTTCTACCGCCACCACCTGCCCGCCCACGTCTCGGCCTCCACCTGGGTGGTCAACCCGTCGCGCACCGCGGTGCTCTTGATGCACCACCGGAAGCTCGATTGCTGGCTGCAGCCCGGCGGGCACGCCGACGGCGATACGGACATGCGCGCGGTGGCCCTCAAGGAATGCGTCGAGGAGACCGGCGTTTCGCCCGAACACGTCCGGCTGGTCAGTGACGAGATCTTCGACGTCGACATCCACTCCACCCAGGAACCGCACCCGGATGCCCAGCCGCATCACCACATCGACGTGCGCTACCTGGTGGAGATCGACGACAACGTGCCGGTACCCGGCAACGAGGAGTCCTTCGAGCTGCGCTGGGTGCCGGTCTCGATGGTCTCGCGGCTGAACAACAGCCGCTCGACGCTGCGCATGGTCGACAAGACCCGCAAGATGCGCTGAACCGAAGGGAGAACCACACCGGTCGGCGCGAAAAAGCCCGAATCCTCTGGATTCGGGCTTCGTCAGTTCAGGGCCGCGCGAACGGCCCGGACCCCTGCTCGGGATCAGCTTGCCTTGGCAAGGGAGCGGGCGTGGTCCACCGCGTCATCGAACACCGTGGTCTCGTAGAGGGTCTCCATGTCACCCGGCACGGTCATGCGGCCGTTGGTCGACCCCTTGCGCGGTCGGCGCGCGGGTCGTTGCACCAGGTACATGCCGTCGGTGGCCTGTTCGACCAGGATGTTGCCGTTGCGGTAGAAACCGCGTTCCGCGTCCATCTTTTCTGCCATGAGCATCACACCTTTGTCGTGATCGGGCCGTGCCGCAGGAAGGCAGCCGGCCGCCGTGAGTGACAGCCCCGGAAAGCCGGAGCGCCCACCGGACCACTTTAGGCCAGTCGTCATCGATATGTCATGGAAAAATATCGAAGCGCCCCAGCACCCGATTCCAACGACGATCCGCCCGGACGAACCACGGCCAGATGCGGGTCGGCAGACCGCGCCATGGTTTCGAAATGATCGAACCGGGCGACCGAGCCACGAAAGGAGCGTTGCCACCATTATCGGCATGACAGCGGGGCCGCAAATCCCTACAATGACGCCCTTTCCGGGTCATTCAGCACCACGGGCGACGCCTTGCCCGAGCCCACCGATTCGAGACGGAGACCGACCAGTGACCAGCAGCCAACGCCCGCGCATCAGCGGTACCCGCTTTCTCAGCGCCGACGATGCGCCGAACTCGCGCCTGAGCCTCGGCTCGTCCCACCGCGACGCGTACCGCTCGGTCACGGGCACCGGCGGCCAGTCCGACGCGATCGACGTTCCCGCCAACGAGAGCTGCGTGATCTGCGCGCCGGCCACCCGCCGGCTGGCCGAAGACCTGTTCAACGAATGGAACGATGCCCTGCAGACCGGCGACGCCGCCCAGGTCACCGCCCTGTACGCCGAGGACGGCGTGCTGCTGCCGACCGTCTCCAACGTGCCGCGTACCAATCACGCCGAGATCCAGGATTACTTCGAGCACTTCCTGGAAAAGCACCCCGTGGGCACCATCAACACCCGCAACGTCAAGCTCGGCTGCAACAAGCTGACCGACGCCGGCACCTACACCTTCCGCGTCACCGACGGCGACCAGATCCGTGACGTGCCGGCCCGCTACACCTTCGTCTGGGAAAATCGCGACGGCCGCTGGCTGATCGTGCATCACCACTCCTCGATGATGCCGACCGACTGATCCCGTCCATGATCGAACGAAGAACGCCCGCCACGAAGGCGGGCGTTTTGCGTCATGGCACTGTCCGGACGGTGCAGAACGTCACGCGGTGCCCGTCCGCGCGATGAACCGGCCGGTCCACTGCGCGGCACGGCCATGCGAAGATATCGGCCCGTCACCTCGACCCGAGCCCCTTCTCGCAACGGACACGGCATGAATCCAGACCAACGCAAGACCGCCATGCGGATTGCCCTGACGAGCATGGTTCTCGCCATTGTCGCGGGCAGCGCCGCATGGTTCGCCCCACCGGAGCACGCCCCGTGGATCGCCGCGCTGGCCGCGCTCGCCTGCGGTTCGATGTGCTACCCGATCGCGCTGCGCCTGAACCGGGAAATAAGCCGCACGTCGCGCGAGCTGCTCTCATCAAACATCGCCCTGCTCGAGGCCATGGGCAAGGCGGTGGCCAAGCGCGACTCCGATTCAGGTGACCACAACTACCGCGTCACCCATATCGCCATGGCCATCGGCGAACGCCACGGCCTGGACAGGCACGCCATGCGCGCCCTCGCCTCCGGGGCACTGCTCCACGACGTCGGCAAGATCGGCGTCCCGGATCGCATCCTGCTCAAGCCCGGCCGGCTCGATGACCGCGAGATGGCCCTGATGCGCTCGCACGTCCCGCAGGGCGAAGACATCGTCGCCGGCATCCCGTCGCTCGAAGAGGCCCGCGCGGTGATCGCCTGCCACCACGAGAAATGGGACGGCAGCGGCTACCCGCGTGGACTCGCCGGCGACGATATCCCCCTCAGTGCCCGCATCTTCGCCGTCGCCGACGTCTTCGACACGCTGTGCTCGCCGCGTCCCTACAAGGATGCCATGTCGTTCGAGACCGCCTGGGGCATCATTCGCGACGATGCCGGCAGCCACTTCGATCCCGGGGTGGTCGCGGCCTTCCAGCCCATTGCCCGGCGCCTGTACGAGGTGCACTTCAATGGCAATGGTCGACGCTCGCGCGAGTTGCTCGAACGCCAGATCCGCAGGTATTTCTTCTAGGCCTGCTCGGTGCCGAACGCGGCCGTCAGGAGCACGTGAATCGCCGGCAGGTCAGCGAGTCGAGCCGCAGGGATCTCCATCGGTTCCCGAATCACGGGGCAATCTCCTTGACGGACCACCTTCTGGCTCAGTCGTAATGCACCGCGAGCCAGACCGTGTCCTCATCCGGATCGGTCCAGGCCACGCGGTGCCGGGTGTGGGCAGGGATAGTCAAATGATCGCCCGGACCCAGGGTGACATCCTCGCCATGCTCGAATGCCACCACGCCCTTGCCCTTGAGCACCACCACCCACTCGTACCGCGGCTGGTCGTACCAGCCGGAGGCAGGGGAAGTGTGCCCGTGCGAGACGATCCGTTCGATCGTCACGTGCTCGGCTCTGAGCAGAGTGTCGAAACACTCTTCCCGGAGGGTTTCGGGAAGGCTCTTGAGCACGTTGGCCGTCACACCGGCCCCTCTGTCACGCACATCATGCCGTGGCTTTCAGCGTGGAGCAGGCCTGACGCACGGCTTCACTCCGACTGGGCAGCCAGTCGGCGGGGCACACCTCGGCCGCCACGCCCAGCTTTTCGAGACGCGCCCGTGGCTGTTCCTGTACGCCCGAGAGCACCACTCGGGAACCGCGTCCGACCGCATCGTGGATGATGCGCTCGAGAACCAATGCCGTACTCACCCCCAGGTGGGGAACACCGGTCAGGTCGATGACCAGTGCCCGGGTATCGTCCAGCCGGTTCTGCTGACGAGTCAGCGTCTGGGCTGCACCGAAGATCAACGGCCCGCTGAGATCGAGTAACGCCACCCTGCTCCCCGCCTCGCTGAGAAGCCGTTTCTCGTCGGCCTCCAGGCCCTCGTAGTCACTCTCGCCCGGTTCCTCCGACTTGCCGAGCACACGGACGTGCTCGGATTGCAGATCCGACAGACGACGGATGGTGAGGATGTTGGCAACGAACAGGCCGATCCCGACGGCGGTGATCAGGTCCACGAACACGGTCATGCCGATAACGCCGTACATGATCAGCGCGCCGCGGATCGACAGCCGGTGCGCGCGCCGCAAAAAGCCCCAGTCGATGATGTCGATGCCCACCTTGATGGCGATGCCGGCGAGGATCGCCTTGGGGATGTTCTCCACCAGTCCGCTGGCGCCGAAGACCACCACGCCCAGCACCCCGGCACGCACCAGCCCCGACAGCGCCGTACGCGCCCCGGTCTGGATGTTCACCACCGTGCCCATGGTCGCGCCGGCACCCGGCAGGCCACCGAACATGCCCGAGGCGAGGTTGCCCAGCCCCTGGCCTACCAGTTCCTTGTCGGAGTCGTGCTCCTTGCGCGTCAGGCTGTCGGCGATCACGGAGGTCAGCAACGCGTCGATCGAACCCAGCATGGCCAGCACCAGGGCGTTGATCACCATGGTCATCCATTCATCGGCGGAGAACGTGGGGACCTGTATCGACGGCAGTCCGGAGGGGATCTCGCCGATGGCGCGGTACTCGCCGCTGCCGATGAACCACACGGCCAGCAGCGTGCCCACCACCAGCGCCAGCAGTTGCGGCGGCATGAAGCGCTGCCAGGCCTTCGGCATCAGGAAGAGGATGCCCAGCGCGACCATGCCGAGAAGCAGCTCGCCCGCCTGCACCTGCGAGAACAGATCCGGCAACGCCTCCAGCGAGCCCAGCACCCCGCCCCCCGGCGAGGCATGCCCGAGCAGTCCCGGCAACTGGATGATGATCAGGATCAGCCCGATCCCGGACATGAAGCCCGAGATCACCGTGTAGGGCATCAGCGTGACGTAGCGCCCGAGCTTGAGGATGCCGAAGAGCACCTGGAAGATACCGGCGAGCATGACCGTGGTGAAGGCCATCGCCATGGCGTTCTCCGCGACCATCCCCGTTTCCGGGTCGGGGACCATCAGCGCCACGATCACCGCCGTGAAGACCACCGTCATCGGCCCGGTGGGCTCGGAGATCAGCGTGGGCGTGCCACCGAACAGCGCGGCGAACAGCCCCACCAGCACGGCACCGTACAGGCCCGCCTCGGCGCCCGCCCCCGATGCCACACCGAAGGCCAGTGCCATCGGCAGGGCCACGACCGCCGCGGTAACCCCGCCGAAGACGTCGCCCTTGAGATTGCCGAAACCTATCTGATTGAAAATCCGCATCAGTCCGTCCACCCGGGCCCGTTTACGCAAAAGTCGCGAGAATACCAAGCACCGGCATATTCACGAATCGGATTTATCTCGGCAAGTGATAGACCACAGTCTATGCCGATTCAGGCTCAACGCCGTCGCGCCCTCGGCGAAACCGACGAACAACGGCAGATCAACCAATCGGTGCCAGGCACTCGGCCCGACCTGAACCATTTCAATGGACCATTCCACCCTTTAAATCAACGTTGAGGCGGTCAACCGGCAACGAGGACACCCGCGCGCACGACCGGACCGGCCGACCACCAAGCCCAATGGATGCCCGACCTTCTCCCTTCGCGGGGCCGGCAAGGCAGCGCACTCACGCGGGCATACCGCCGGTTCCACGTCAGCGCTCAGGCCAGCCCCGACGAGGGCCGCCAAACCGGCCTTCGAAGGTCCGCCGGGCCCGGCTTTCGACGTCGTGGACGACGGCCTGGCCCACGCTCCGCTCGGTTGACCACGAATGCGGTCTCGGCCGACACTGGCCTCCCCCGCTCATCGCGACGACAATCGAGGACGAACGTGTTCCGCTACTTCGGTTTCGGCTCGAACCTGGACATCACGTCCCTGCGCGCCAAGGGCGTACACCCGACTCGGTCCAGGTCAGCGACGCTGCCCGGCTGGCGATTGACCTTCAACGTCCGTCACTTCTTCGACCACGAGGGCGGGGTGGGAAACATCGTGCCGAGCGACGATCCGGACGCACGCGTGCTCGGCGTACTGCACGACTGCCCGGACGAGGCGCTGCCCGCACTCGACGAGGCCGAGGCCTGCGGCGTGGGCTACGACCGCATCGAAGTCGTGGTGCAGACGCCCGACGGGCCGGCGACGGCCTTCGCCTATACCGGTCGCCCCGCCTTTCTCGACGATGACTGCCTGCCGAGCCGGCGCTACCTCAACATACTGATCCGCGGCGCGCGGCGCGCCCGGCTGGACCCGGACTACGTCGCGGCACTGGAACGCCAACCGGTATTGGCCGTCGAGCACGCCCCGCCCTTCGAGCCCCCGTCGGGCACGTACCCGAACTTCGACGCCGAGTCGCTGGCCCGGCACCCAAGCTGCACCGCCCTGTGGGGCGCGGTATTCGACATGAGCGGCGCCCGGCCGACGCACGACTTTCTGAAGGGCCTATTCGGCGGACGCGACATGACGCTGTTCCACCTGCGGCGCATGGACACCAGCGACGGGACGGAAACACTCGACGACCTTCGCGAGGATCGGCTCGACCCCGCCCAGCGCCAGTACCTGAACGACTACCTGCACCAGTACGCCCGTGAATACCGTTACGTGGGGCATTTCGACTACCATTGAGCCCGCCTACCCGGTTCATGGAAGCAGCCACGACAAGGACGACGACAATGAGCGCATTCCCCTCGGCCCTGCCCCACGGCCCTCTCGAGGAAATCTTCCCGAACGTCTTCTTCGTCACCGGGGCGATGGAGACCCGGCTGATGGACGCCGACTGGTGTTTCAGCCGCAACATGACGGTGGTCCGCGACGGCGAGCGGCTGATCGTGATCAACAGCGTGCGCCTCGACGAGGCGGGCCTGGCGGCGCTCGACCGCCTCGGCCGGGTCACCGACGTGGTGCGCCTCGGCGCCCTGCACGGTCGCGACGACCCCTTCTACGTCGAGCACTACCAGGCCCGCTACTGGGCGATGCCCGGCATGACCCACGAGTCCGGCCTGCCCGCCGACGAGACGCTCTCGCCCGACGACGAGCTGCCAATCCGCGACGCCCAACTGTTCCGGTTTCACACCACGACCATTCCCGAGGGCATCCTGCGCATCGACCGGGACGGCGGCATTCTCGTCGCCTGCGACGCCCTGCAGAACTGGGTCGAGCCGGACGCGTTCTTCTCCGCCGACTCGATCGAGCGCATGCAGGCGATGGGTTTCTTCACGCCGGCCAACATTGGACCGCTGTGGATGCAGAACGCCGAGCCAGGTCGCGAGGACTTCGACCGGCTGCTGACACTCGACTTCCGCCACGCGCTGTGCGGGCACGGCGCCCCGCTGCGGGACACCGCCCGCGAGGACTACACCGCCACCGTCGATCGACTCTTCTCCTGATCTCATGGCGGCCCCGGAAGCCACCCACGCCGGACCGACACTGCGCGGCTACCGAACCGGCCCGCTGCTGCGGCGGGGGCCGGATCGTCTGATCTACCGTGGTTGGCGGGAGAGCTCGGGACGGGCCGTGGCCATCGAGACGCTCGCTGCCGACTACCCCGGCCAACGTGAAGCGGCCGAGATCCGCCGCGACGGCCGTATCGCCCGCGCGCTGGGCGACATCGACGGCATCCTGCGCGTGGATACGATCCTGCCGCACGGCAGCGGTAACGTCGCCCTGATCACCGAGCCGGTGGTCGACACGCTCGCCGACCGGCTCGAGGAAAGCGGGGCTGGCCTGCCACTGGCCGAGGTGCTCGACCTGGGCATCCGGCTGGCCGAACTGCTCGACGCGATCCACGCCCGCCATGTCGTGCACAAGGCGCTCAGCCCGGCCCGGCTGCGGATCGATCGCGAGGATGGCTCGCTGCGCCTGTCCGGTTTCCGCATCGCATCGGAACTCGACCGCGAACGCCAGACGGCCACCCAGGCAGGCATCGAGGCGCCCCTGCCCTACCTGTCCCCCGAGCAGACCGGGCGCATGAACCGCGAGCTCGACTACCGCAGCGACTACTACTCGCTGGGAATCACGCTGTTCGAACTGCTCACCGGCCGCCTGCCGTTCGAGGCCGAGGGTGTCCTCGAATGGGTGCATCAGCACATCAGCCGCCCGCCGCCGTCGCCCGCGATGATCGACCCCGCCATTCCCCCGCCGGTCGCGGCCATCGTCCTCAAACTGCTGGCGAAGGACCCCGAGGATCGCTACCAGAGCGGTCGCGGGCTGGCACGGGATCTCGCGCACTGCGCCGAGGCCGTCGCCGCCGGCCGGGCGCCGGAACCGTTCGTACCCGGCGAAGCCGACCGGGCGACGCACTTTCTGCTGCCCCAGGCCCTCTACGGACGCGAGCGCGAACGGGGTGAACTGACCGACCTGTTCGAATCGGCCGCCGCCGGTGCCGTGGAGGTCTGCCTGGTGCACGGACACTCCGGTGTCGGCAAGTCGGCACTGGTCAACGAGCTCGACCGCTCGCTCGTGCGCGAACGAGGCTTCTTCGCCCGTGGCAAGTTCGACCAGTTTCACCAGGGCAGCTACGGGGCACTGACCGACGCCCTGCGCGACCTGGTCCAGCAACTGCTGGCCGAACCGGCAGATCGCTTGGATCGGTGGCGCGAGCGCCTCGCCCGCGCCCTCGGTCCCAACGGACGGCTGGTCCTCGAACTGGTACCCGAACTCGAGCTGATCGTCGGCCCCCAGCCGCCCGTGGCCGACCTGCCGCCGGCCGAGGCACACAACCGCCGCCGGATCGTGCTCGCCGCCTTCCTGCGCGTGTTCGCGGGTGCCGGGCATCCGCTGGTGCTGTTCCTCGACGACCTGCAATGGAGCGACGGCCCCACCCGGGACCTGTTCCTGCAACTGGCCACCGGCCGGGACATGGATCACCTGCTGCTGATCGGCGCCTGGCGGTCCAACGAGGTGCCACCGGGGCATCCGCTCGCCGTCACCGTCGAGTCCCTGAAGGCCGCACGGCCGTTCCACGACCTGCCGGTCGAGCCGCTGGACCGGCCCGCCATCCGCGAGCTGGTGGCCGACACCCTCGATAGCGACACCGAACGGGTCCGGCCACTCGCCGACCTGCTCCACGACAAGGCACAGGGCAACCCGTTCTTCACCAACGAGCTGCTGCGGACCCTGCACGAGGAAGGCGTGATCCGCCGCGAGGACGACGGCTGGCACTGGAATCTCGACGCGGCCATATGGGCTGGACTGAGCAGCGACATCGTCGCCTTCATGGCCGAGAACCTGCGCAAGCTGCCGGGCGAGACGCAACGGGTACTGCAACTGGCCGCCTGCATCGGCAACCGCTTCGACCTCGACACCCTGGCGGTGATCTTCGGCCGCTCGGCCGAGGCCACCGCCGATGCACTACGCCCGGCCCTGCGCCAGCACAGCATCGTGCCCCTGAACGCCGACTACCGGCTCGTCGGCGGTACCGAAACCGCGACGGATGCGGCCGACTGGAACCCCAGCTATCGTTTCGTCCACGACCGGGTCCAGCAAGCCGCCTACACGCTTTCCCAGGCGCGGCGCATGCAGGCGGTGCACCTTTCCATCGGCCGCCTGATGCGTGACCACGCCGGAAGCGAGCCCGAGGGCGAGCGGCTGATGGAGATCGTCCGTCATCTCGATGCCGGCCATTCCCTGATCGACGACCCGGACGAACGCCTCGAACTGGCGCACCTGAACCTGCGCGCGGGAAGCCACGCCCGTTCCACCAGTGCCTACGAGATGGCGCGGGAACTGCTCGAGACCGGCTTCGAGCTCCTGCCGGAGCCGGCCTGGGAGACCGAACCGCAACTGGCGTTCGCCCTCGGCCGCGAGATCCAGCAGTGTGCCTATCTGACGGGGCGACAGGACGAAGCCGACCGCTGGGCCGAGGCATTGCAGCGACACGCCCGCGACGAGCTCGAAAAGGTCGAGCTGCTCGCCACGCGTACCCGCCAGTACGCCACGCTCGGGCGCATGGACGACTCGATCCGCACCGCCCTCGAGGGCCTGGTCCGGCTGGGCCTCGACGTCGACCCGGACCCGGACGACGCCGCGGTCGCCGCCGAGCGCCGGCGCATCGCCCGCAATCTCGGCGACCGGCGTATCGCCGAGCTGGTGGACGCCGCGCCGGTGGAGAATCGCGGCACGCTGCTCGCCATGCGCCTGCTGATGGAGGTCTTCCCGGCGGCATTTCTCTCCGGCAGCGGCAACCTCTTCCCCTATCTCGTGGAAAAGGCCGTCAACCTGTCGCTGGAACACGGCAACTCGCCGGAGTCCGCCTTCAGTTTTGCCGCCTACGGCATGCTGCTCTGCGGCGAGCTTGACGACCCGGCGACGGGACTGGAATACGGTCGCCTGGGGCTGGCGATCAACGAGCGCTTCGACGACCTGGCGCTGCGCGCGCGGGTGATCTACGTCTACGCGATGTTCGTCCATCACTGGAGCCACCACTGGTCGACGCTTACCCCCTGGTTCCGCCGCGGCGTGGAAGCCGGCTACCAGTCCGGCGATCTTCTCTACCTGGCCTACAGCGCGCAGGACTGCGTGATCTGGGATCCAACGCTGGAATTGCCCGAGGCGACCCGTCGGCACGAGGAGAACCTCGAGATCGTCCGCGAATGCAACTACCAGGATTCGCTCGACTCCGCCACGCTGTTCCGCCAGATGCAGTACGCCTTCCAGGGGCATACCGACGGCCCGCTCTCCCTGAGCGACGCGACATTCGACGAACGCGAATGCCTCGACGGGATGCGCGAGCGAGGCTTCATGACGGGCGTGGCCAACTATCGCATCTACAAGGCGGAAGTCGCCTTCCTCCACGACGACCCCGACGCCGCGCTGGAGCAACTGGCCGACCGACGCCAGCTGATCCGCTCGGCCATGTCGCTGCCGCAGCTCGTGCGCTTCCATGTCCTCGACTTCCTCGCCCGCGTGACCAGCGAGCCGGCACGGGCGAAGACCGGCGAGTGGCGCACGCTGATCGAGGAAGACCTCGGGCGGATATGCCGCTGGGCGGACAACTGCGAGGCCAACTTCCGTCATCTGCAATACCTGATGGAAGCCGAACGGTTCTTTCTCGACGGCCAGCCGGTCGAGGCCATGGAACGCATGGACGCCGCCATCGACATGGCCAGTCGTCATCAATTCCTGCGTGACGAGGCCATGGCCTGCGAACGGGCGGCACGGCAACTCGTCCATCACGGGCACGACCGGGCGGCCGAGGGCTACCTGCGCGCCGCTCACCGCCTGTTTTCCCGCTGGGGCGCCCGACGCAAGATCGACCTGCTGGAAGACCGCCACCCCTTCCTTCGCGAGATCGGTGGTCGAGACGGCACCGACATCGTCGACGGACAGGACCTGGACCTGGCCTCGATCATGAAGGCCTCACGTGCCATCGCCGGCGAAATGCAGACCGATCGCCTGCTGCGCACCACCCTGGGCATCCTGCTGGAGAACGCCGGCGGTCAATGGGCCGCCCTGGTCCGCCAGCAGTCCGATGGACTGACCGTGGAGGCCGCCGGCGGCGATGTGCCCGACGCACCAAGTCACCTGCCTGCCTCCGCCCGCATCCTCGATCGCGAACGACGCCCGCTCCCGCTGCCCGTCACCCTGCTCGGCCACGTGCTGGGCGCCGGCAAGACCGTGGTGCTCGACGACGCCGGCCGTCAGGGCGAATTCACCCGCGACCCCTGCATCCTTGCGCTCAAGCCCCGCTCGGTACTGTGCGTACCCGTGCGCCTGGAGCGCTTCTCCGGCGCACTGTACATGGAGAACAACCTCGCCTCCGCGGCCTTCACCGCCGCCCGGGCCGAGGTGGTCCGGCTGCTCGCTGCCCAGGCGGCCGTCTCGCTGGAGAACGCCCGGCTCTACGAGCAGGTGCAGGAATACTCGCGCACGCTCGAGGCCCGGGTCGCCGAGCGCACCGACCGCCTCGAACAGCTCAATCGCCAGTTGCAGGAGCTCGCCGAACGCGACGGACTGACCGGGCTGGCCAACCGTCGCCGGGGTGATATCTATCTGACAGAGACCTGGAATCGCCTGTGCCGGGAAGGCCGCCCGCTGTCGCTGATCATGTTCGACGTCGACCACTTCAAGGCCTACAACGACAATTACGGTCACCCCATGGGCGACCAGTGCCTGACCACGATCGCCGACGCCATCCGCGAGACGCTCAAACGCCCGGCGGACCTGGCGGTACGTTACGGCGGCGAGGAATTCATGATCATCCTGCCCGACACCGACGCCGGCGGGGCGGGTGTCATCGGCGAACGCCTGCGCGCGGCCGTCGAGGCCCTTGGCCTGCCCCACGCCCACTCGTCCACCGCCCCGGTGGTCACCATCAGCGTCGGCACCGCCTCGCGCCTGCCCGGACACGACACCACGCCGCAGTCCCTGCTCGACCAGGCCGACGACGCGCTCTACCGTGCCAAGAACGGCGGCCGGAACCGGGTCATGGCCACTTGACCCCGAGGAACGTTCTACCCGAAGGCAGGGGGGCGGTAGGGCATGGATCGCTGCGGGCCGGGGGCGGGACCAGCCCCTTGGCTTTCGGTGCATACTCTCGACGGTAAAAGGAGGCATCCGGGTCGGCGCCCGCCCCGTCGACTCACCGACTCCGCGCATGGTCCGACCATCGCCAGAAGCCAGCCCCGACCCGACCCGACCCGTGAAATCAGCGTGTTCGAACAAGTTCCTCTGTGGTTCCATTTGTTTGAAGGCGTAACAGCGCGTGGTAATGTCATTCCCTCCGCTGAACAGGCTGCTTGATCGATGGACCAGACAAACTTCCGACACAGCATTCGGGCACGTGCCACCGAGTTCGTTCTCCCGCCCATCGACGACGGGCTCGTGCTGGGCCGGACCTCGCCGATCGGCCATGTCGCGGTGGGCAAGGCACTCAGTCTCCTGACGATGACACCGTTCGAACACCTCGAGGTGGATGACGAGGTAATCGCCGATATCCTCGTGCGTTCCGCCATACTCAGGAAGATTTCGCCGGATCACCTGCGCGAGTTCGTGCTCCGCAACATTCGTCCGATCATGGGATCCGACGAGATCGTGCAGCTGAATCTGGAGGTCGAGGTCTATCTCGAAGGAAAGGGGTGATGGACGACCACGAAATCACGCTGCGAGATTGCCTCTGCAAACGGACGGTTTCCGTAGGGGCTTTTCAACGCTTTAAGGAGCTTGCCGAGAGTCGCCGTTTCCAGATCTTCGTGGTCATGGACGGAGACCGGTTTCTCGGTCTGGTCAGTGACCGCGAGGCGGCGCTCTTCCCCAATCGGATCTTCGCTGACCTGCTGACGCGCCGACCGCCGGCCCCCTTGCATGAAGGCGATCCGATCCTGTCCGCCCTCGAACGGCTGGAGGCCGAAGAGCGGGAGTTCCTGCAGCTGGTGGACGAGAACGACGAGTACGTCGGCGTCGTTTCCCGCTTCGCCATTATCTCCGCGCTGGTCGTCCAAGAGCGACGGCTTCGATCCCACCTGGAGACCCTGCTCGTCCAATACCGCCACGAGCTGGATCATCACCGCATCGCCGCCTCGGTATTCGAGTCGACCAGCGAGGGGATCATGGTCACGGATGCCGAGCAACGCATCATCACCGTCAATCGTGCTTTCACGGAAACCACCGGCTGGAAAACGGAGGAAGTGGTAGGAAAGACACCCGGCATACTGCACTCCGGCCGCCACGACCAGGAGTTCTACAGCACGATGTGGGAACGACTCGATCAGACGGGCAACTGGGAAGGAGAAGTCTGGAATCGGCGCAAGAACGGCGAGGTCTACCCGGAGTTCCTGCACATCAACGCTGTCCGCGACGAGGCCGGAAACGTCAGACACTATGTCGGCGTGTTCTCGGACACCACGCATTTCCGCGAGATGCGCGACCGCCTGCAACACCTCGTCTACTACGACGCGCTGACCGGGCTGCCCAACCGCAAGCTCTTCTTCGATCACCTGGAACATGCCATCGCCGATGCCCGGGCCAGGGGCAGCGGCGTCGGACTGGTCTTTATCGATCTGGACGGCTTCAAGGAGGTCAACGACACCCTCGGCCACGTGATCGGCGACCGACTGCTGCAACAAGTGGCACGCACCCTCAGCGCGTCGGTGGACGAGGGCGGCAGTGTCGCAAGGCTCGGCGGCGACGAGTTCAGCGTGTTTTTCCAGACCGACGATGACGAGGATGCGATGGTGGCCCAGGCCGAACGGCTGGCCGACGTGCTCAACCGGCATTTCGAGATCGACGACCATCGCCTGTTCGTCTCCGCCAGCCTCGGCATCAGCCGCTACCCTGCCGATGGAGAGGAGGCCCAGTCACTGCTCATGGCCGCGGACAATGCCATGTTCAAGGCCAAGGGCGACGGCAAGGGAAACTATCGCTTCTACTCCGCCTCCAGTCACACCCAGTTCATGCAGCGCGTCAGGATGACGGGCGAGTTGCGCCAGGCCCTCGAACGCGAGGAAATGGAAATCGCCTGGCAGCCCCAGGTGAATCTGGCCAGCGGTCGAATCGTCGGTGCCGAGGCACTGGCCCGCTGGCGCGACACGCAGGGGCAACCCGTACCGCCCGATGTCTTCATCCCGCTCGCCGAGCAGTCGGGGCTGATCCGCGAGCTCGGCGCCCAGGTACTCCGGCTGGCCACGCGCGAGATCGCGCCCATCCTGGCGGAGTTCCCGCAACTGGCCGGTGGCTTCCGGTTTGCGGTGAACCTGTCCCCGGCCCAGATCACCGCCCGTACGCACTGGCAGGACTGGTCCGACCGGACACTCGACACGATCCTCGAGGCCCTCGAGTCCGCCGGCCTGTCGACCTGCCAGATCGAGATCGAACTCACCGAAAGCGCGCTCGCCGATCGCAGTGGGATCGAAAAGGCCATTGGGCGAATCGGCGAGGCCGGGATTTCGCTCGCCATCGACGACTTCGGCACCGGCTGCTCCAACCTGGCGACCATCAAGAAATTGCCGGTCACGAAGCTCAAGATCGATCGCAGCCTGGTGACCGACATCGTGGATGACCCCGCCGACCGGGAGATAGCCGCGGCCTTGGTCGGCATGGCCAGGGGGCTGAAACTGGACGTCCTTGCCGAAGGCGTCGAGAACCGCGAACAGGCCGACCTGCTGCTCGGGCTCGGCTGCGATATCGCGCAGGGCTACCTGTACAGCCCTCCGCTTTCGAAAACCAATTTCCGCACCTATGTCCGGGACAACCTGGCACACGCCGGGCATTGACGCACACTCGTTCCACGCGCCCCAAGAGAAGGCGGCCCCGGATGCCGGGGAATGCGGCCAGGCGCACAGATGGACAACACGTCAACCGCGAGTGCCACGCCACCGCGAGACTGGCCAGCGAAGCGATACAAGCCGGTACTCCATCCTCGTTGACCTCAGCCCGCACTCGCAGGACAAACCGAATCCCGCTCAGACATAACGCATCGCCAGTTCGCGCAGGCTCTTTGCCCGACTCTTGCGAACATGTTCGAGGATCGCGGCGTATCCGGCGGCAACCTGTTTGTCACGGGGCAGCGCCTGTTCGACGGCCAGCACGCGTTCGTAAACCGCCGCCCAAGCGGCCACGGCTTCCCGCTTGGGCATGATGCGCACCGAACTGTAGGCATCGATCTCGCCTCGCGGGTTGCGATGGGGGGCGACCCGGGCGAAGACCCAGTAGCTGTCGCCGTTCTTGCATCGATTCAGGACGAACCCGAAGAACTCCTCGCCACTCTGAATGGTCTGCCACATGGCGTAGAAGACACCACGCGGCATGCCGGGGTGACGAACGATGCTATGCGGCGCACCAACCAGCTCATCCCGACTGTAACCACTGATTCGGGCGAAAGTGGGATTCGCGAACGTGATCACGCCCCGCGCATCGGTGCGTGACTGAATGGTGTCGTGGGGCTCGAGAACGAGTTCGTGGCCGGTGACCGTTCTGTCGATCATGCAGTTCCCTTTGCGGTGGGCACGGTTGTCCAACCCATTACGGGTCCAACTGTATCAAGGAGAAACGCCAGCGCAATCATCCACGCCGGCGCCGGCGATCTGCCGAGGCGGAAGGAAGATCGTTTCCCGGTCCCGCGCGCGAGCCGACAACAGCACTACTCCGGCTGGTCGGGCTCGAATGCCGGCTTGTGGAAGGCGATGGCGGCCTCCACTTCCTCGATGCCGCAGACCTTCGGCTCGGTCAGCTCGCCGCCGGCGAGCGCGTGAAGCGTCGCGTGGACGCCGCGGGCCAGGGACTCGGTGTTGTAGCCGCCCTCCAGGATCATGGCCAGCCGGCCGTCGCAGTGCTTGTCGGCGATGTCCTGGACGATCCGCGTCATCGCCGCGAAGCCGTCGTAGGTGACATTGAGCGCCAGGTCGAACCAGTGGGCGTCGAAGCCGGCGGACACCAGGACGAGGTCCGGCTTGAAGTAGTCGGCGGCCGGCACGAGGATCTCGCGCATGGCCTTGAGGTAGGCCACGTCCCCCGCCCCGCCGGGCATCGGCACGTTGACGGTGGCGCCCTCGCCCCGCCCGGCACCGATGTCGGTCAACGCGCCGCTGCCCGGGTAGAACGGGGCGGCGCGGTGGATATCGAAGAACAGTGTATCCGGGTCTGACCAGAAGATGTCCTGGGTGCCGTTGCCGTGGTGGGCGTCCCAGTCGAGGATCAGTACCCGCTTGCAGCCCAGCGCCGCGTGCGCATGGGCCGCGGCGACCGCGACATTGTTGAACAGGCAGAACCCCCGCGCCCGCACCGGCTCGGCGTGATGGCCGGGCGGCCGGACCACCGCGAAGGCGCTGCCGGTGCGCCCCTCGACCACCGCCTCCACCGCGGCGATCGCCGTCCCCGCCGCCACTTCGGCCGCCTCGACGCTGCCGGGCGCGACCGCCGTGGTGTCCACGTCAAGCCAGGTGCTCTGGTCGCGCAGGGAAAAGAGGTGATCGAGGAACGACGTGGTGTGCACCCGCCCCAGCTCCTCGCGCGTCGCCGCCCGGCCCGGCTCGATCCGCACGCCGGATATCGGTTCCCGCGCCAGCAGATCCATGATCGCGCTGATCCGCCCGGGGTGCTCGGGATACTTCCACTGCACCGTCAACCCGGACAGGATCGCGCGAATCCGCTTGTCCAGGCGCCCGGGCAGGAAATCCACGTTGGCATCCGGGTAATGCGCCAGCACCCGCTCGTCGTAGAAGACCGTGACGTCCCGCTGCTGATCCAAGATCGACCCCCATCGAGCCCGTGTCGCGACAAGCCCCGATTGGCCTGCGCGTGCTCCACGACCAGCATAGCCCCATGGAGGTCCTTCGTATTCTTTGTCGGAGTCCCTCGGACCGACTCGCAACGGAATCCTCGGGCTCGGATACTCGTCGTGTCTAGGACGCAAGGGGTTGTGGGTCGGGTCTGCGGCACGTCAAGCGAATGACGAAAGGGCATACCAAGGCGGCAACCATCCGCCGCCGTCCGGCATTCAGGAGGTGGCGACATCGGCCGGCGCAAGGGCCTGCGACCGGTTCCGTCCGTATCGTTTGGCCAGGTAGAGCGCCTCGTCGGCACGTTTGACCAGGGTTTCCAGACGATCGCCTGAACCGAGGACAGTCACGCCGAAACTGGCGGTGACATGCTGCCCGTGGGGGAACGAATGGACCTCGATCGCCGAGCGTAATCGCTCCGCGCTCTCCTGTGCCGCCTCGAGGTCCGTTTCCGGCAGCAGCACCATGAACTCTTCGCCGCCCCAGCGTCCGTGGTGGTCGACCTGCCGAATACGCTCACCGACCAGTCGGGCCGTGGTCGTCAACACCTCGTCGCCCACATCGTGACCGAAGGTATCGTTGACCCGCTTGAAATGGTCGAGGTCATACATGATCAACGCCAGCGGACGGCCGAAACGCCGGGCACGCTCGATCTCAGCGGCCAATTGTCGGCTGAACTGACCCCGGTTGGCGATGCCGGTCAGTGCATCGGTGGTGGCCAGTCGCTCGATCTCCTCGCGGTCGCGCTTGCGCTCCGTGATGTCCCGGCAATTGCAGAAGATCAGCTTCTCGCCCTTGTATTCGGCGGCGTTGGTGGTGATCTCGACATCGATATCCCCGCCATCCTTCCGCCTGTGCCGGGTCTCGAAGAAATCACCGCCGGTCCTCACGGACCGGAGCATCTCGGCGAGTTCGCCCGGCTCGAAATTGCTGTCCCAGTCCCGGACAGACAGCCGTTCGACCTCGGGGACCGTGTAGCCAAGGGAACCTCTGCACGAATGCCATACCGCTCTGCGTGCCTTGAGCCGGGCAGATGCAAGGCGTTCGTCCGCCGCGGAAGGGTGATTCCCTTTCCAAGGACGACAACGCGCCAGATGCCCGGCTCAAGGTGCGCCCTGCGGGGCTTGGCGAGTCGCCCGTGCTCTGTGTTGCGATGTCTTGACGTGGCCACCGGCACGCCGGCGACATCGCGCCTTGATCACGAACGACTCGCAAAGCCAGAGTGGCATGGCATTCGTGCAGAGGTTCCCATGCATTTCGGCGAAGCGCTGGTTGGCGCAGTAGACGCTGCCATCTTCACGCAGGATGACGATCCCGTCCCGGTTTCGCTCGAAGAAGATATGCCACAAGGCCGCTTCGTCATCATGGCCGATCACGGACTCCGGCGGCGGACCACGCCCGTCACAGGCCGCCCCGCACGGGTCGTCCCCTGCGCCATCATCCGTCGATTTACGTGAATTCATCGATGCCCTCCTCCTGCAACACTTCCTGGCGAGAGCCTTTGGGAAGGGTTCCGGTGCGACTCCAACCGTCGGAACGTCTCTCGACTTCCTCTTGGCGCACGGAGCGTGTGCAACGTTGGACCAGGGCGGTCTGAGGGCTCAATTCAGCTCTGGGCTCCTGGAAGCCCCCGGTTCCCGCCTATTCCAGGGCCACCTGGTTTCGACCCTCTCTCTTGGCACGGTACAGGGCTTTATCGGCACGGTCCTGCAGGGTTTCGAGGTCATCTTCGGCACGCGCCACGGTGACTCCCAGGCTGGCGGTCACGCCACGCCCAACACCAAAATCGCATTCCTCTATCGCCGTGCGGATGCGCTCGGCCACTTCCAGTGTTCCACTCCGATTCGTCTCGGGCAGCAGCAACATGAACTCCTCGCCGCCCCAGCGACCCACCACATCGGCATCGCGCGAGTTTGCCAAGAGCAACCGGGATGTGCTCCGCAGCACCTCGTCGCCTCCGAGATGGCCCAGCGAATCGTTCAACTCCTTGAATCGATCAAGGTCCACCATGATCACCCCCAGGGGCTGCTCGTAACGCTGTGCGGTGGCGAGCAACTGGATTCCGAGACGCTCGAATTCACGCCGGTTCTTCAACCCCGTCAGATAATCGACGTGCGCCTCATTCTGCTCTGTCACATCCTGGATAACCTGGTAGAAGCCGACGATGTCCCCGTCGATTCCAAAATGAGGCTGGTAACTCCCCCGCATCATCCGCTCCTCGCCCTGCCCCGAAATCAGCATCACCTCGAAGCCAACGGCCGTTCCGCCCAATACGGATTCGATGTACGGCTGGAGTCGGTGGTAATTCGGGGGAGGCAGAACGTCCGAAAGATGCTTTCCACGTAGCGAATCGGGCGCAAGCCCGTGAAACGACTCGTACGCAGCATTCACCTCCTGAAAATGCAGATCCTTGTCCACGTAGGCCACCAGGGCCGGCAAACTGTCGAGCAAGGTGGCACGTCGGCGTTCCTCGCTGGCGTATTCGGTCGCCCGGCGCAGATTGGCCGCCAGCACACCGGAGGCGAGCTCGAGTAGTTGAACATCCTCGTCGGCAAAGCGATCGGTCTCGTTGGCATATACCTTGAGAACGCCAAATATCCGATTCTCGTGCAGAAGCGGAACGATGATCCCGGACTTGAAACCCACCTTCTCGGCCGCTTCCCGATTGATATACCTATCCTCGGTCACATCCCGGATGTGAAGCGACTCGCGGTTGCGGTAAACACGACCCGACGCCGAGAGGTCAATGGGAATCCGGGTGCCGACGTGGTCCCGAGCCGACCCGGATGCGGCCCGGTACACCATCTCGGCGTCTTCCACTTCTTCCACCACCGCCGCGTCAGCCCCGGAAGCCTCCATGGCGACATCGGCAATCCGCTGGCGCACGTAGTCAAGGTTCAGACTCCCCGTGGCGGCCTCGCGCTGGATTCGGGTCAGGCCATCAAGCTGCCGTTGTCGAACCGTATCCACGATTCGCTCGCTGGAATCCCATTCCATGGCGAGATAGCAACTCGCGTCCTTGCCGCTGACCTCGAAGTCGATTGCGGACACGGAAACGGCCATGCGAAACGAAGAGCCATCCCGACGCTGGTTGATCACCTCCGCCTTGGCGAACCCGACCCGGCTCAAGGCGTCCCGCATTTCGCGAATCACCTCGCCTGACTTTTCCCCACCCGAGACTTCAGCCGCCAGGCGCCCGACCACCTCGGATGCGGAATAGCCTGTCAGGCGTTCCCAGGCAGGGTTGGCGTAAATAATGGTAGGACCGGGGTAGTCCAGGAGAGAGTCCGTTAGCAGAACCGCTTCCTGAAGCTGATCCATCACCCGCTGGAGTGATTGGAGACTATCTTCACAAGTCGGCACCGTTTCCCTGAAACCGCTCACTGAACTTGACCTGCCTGTAGATTCGAGTTTGCGGGAGTCTACCGACCATCAGACGAGTGGACCAGCGCGTAAACAACCTCATGGCTTTACACAGCCAGGAGCCCGAGAAGGACAGGTTTCCCGGCAAGAAGCCACAAAGCAAAAACCCGTGGCTGCCCAGCATGCCACGGGTTCTTCTATTTCTTGTCCTCAGGGCCCGGTGCGGCGAGCCAATCGGCTGGCGCACCTACTTCGCGAAGCGGTCGTGGGTAAAGACATAGTCCTTGCCGGGTGCGTCCGCATGGCAGGCGATACAGCCCTTGTCCGCCCCCTTGGCGACGCGACCTGCCAGCGGCATATCCTTGGGATTCTTTTCCAACTCGCCGTTCGGCTGAAACTTGGCCCAATACCAGTCGTCGTGGTCGGGATCGTAACCCTCCTCGCGCTGGAACATGACGGTGACCGAATCGAGGTTCTTCTCACGCTCGTTGAGCACCCCCGCCTTGAGGGCATCCAGATCCCCTTCGCCGGCGTAGTTCTTCTTCACCATCACCACGCCCGCGTGGTCATCGATAGTGATCATCGTCTCCAGGTATTCCAGCGCCTGGCCGTGTGGATGGTTGCCCTTGTAGGGATAGCTGCGAATCGAATCCGGGCCGACGAGCTTGTGGCTCTCCAGCCGCTCCCAAAGCACCTTGGCGTACTCGACATTCATCGGCCCGCCGAAGGGCGGCTTGGTCTCGAGGCGGCTGTCGTCAGTGACCGTTGCCTCGCCGGCCACAACGCCTCCCCCGGCCATGCTGGCCATCACCACTCCGAGCGCCAAAGCTGGCACCCGGGCGGACCTCGCTACACGGTTTGTCTGTCTCATGGCCTTCCTCCTGACCACCAATTGCGGTGGTTGTCGATTTTCCCGATCGCGCTGCCGCTGACTGGCATCGCGCGCCGCCATGGCCTCATGGCGGCGTTTTGGGCCAATTTGCAACAGACTGAAAACCGGCCCGCGAAACAAGCTTAGACGAGAAAACAACGACTTGATGGGGGACAGGTGGGCACATGGTGGATGACACGCCTACGGCCGATGTGATCACGCTCCGTTGACTATTGGGTGCGAATCATTATCATTCGCCACTTTGATGTCTCTTCAGGAGCCTTGTCCCATGCCTCGAGCCGACACGTTCATGAGCACGCTCTACCGGGAGAACCAATACTGGTTGCGGGGCTGGCTGTATTCCCGCGTCGGCTGCTCCGAGGTGGCCGCCGACCTCGTGCAGGACACGTTTCTCCGGCTTCTGAAGACCGACAATCAGCCGCCTGCGGACGAGTCGCGCCGCTACCTGACCCGGGTCGCCAAGGGTCTGCTGATCGATCACTACCGGCGCCAGCGGGTCGAAGAGGCCTACCTCGAAACGCTCAGCCTGATGCCGCAGGCGCATGCGCCCGACCCGGAGACACGCCAGACCGTCATCGAAACCCTCCTGGAAATCGATGCGCTCCTCGACGGCCTGCCGAGCAAAGTGCGTACGGCGCTGCTCCTCCGTCAACTCGAGGGGCTCAGCTACGCGGCGATCGCCGAGGAACTCTCGGTCTCCATTTCCTCGGTCGAAAAATACGTCGCGCGCGGGCTGGCGACTTGCTGCCTTGCCCTGGAGCGGGGCTAGTCATGGGCAGCCGCTTCCGACACGGGGTCAATCCGCACGAATGCAGTCTCGACGACATCGAAACGGCCGCCGGCTGGATGGCGCGCCTGCTCGCCGACGACGCCACCGATCAGGACCGATCCGAGTGCCGGCGATGGCGTGAAGCGGACCCGCGCCATGAGAGGGCCTGGCAAAAAATGACCGAGGTTTCCGGCAAGTTCGCCTCGGTCCCGGCGAACACCGACGGTGCCCGGGTCCTCATGAGGGCTCGCCAGACGTCGGCCTCCCGTCGTCGGTTCCTGAACCTGTCGCTGCTGATGGCGGTCGGCGCAACCGCCGGCTGGCTAGGCGCCACTCACACCGGTGTCGGCCACGGAATGTTGGCTGAATATCGCACGGGCGTGGGCGAGAGCGAGACCGTCACGCTCGAGGACGGCACCCGGCTGACACTGAACACCGACACCGCCGTGGACGTGAGTTTCTCTCCGACCGAACGGCGCATTCGGCTCCACCACGGGGAGATACGGCTCGATACAGGTCAGGAAACGCCTCGGCGTCGGTTCATCGTACAGACCCGCTTCGGGGAACTCGTGGCGCTGGGGACGACGTTCGTGGTGCGTGAGCACACCAGCCATGTCCGTCTGGCGGTGACTGCAGGCGCCGTGGAAATCCACCCGCCACTGGGAGCGCCTCGACGGGTGGACGCCGGTCAGCAGGCCCAGTTCGATGCCGACCGGGCCGAATCGCCCGTCCGCCTCGACCCGGCGAGCGTCAGCTGGGAGACCGGCAAACTGGTGGCCGAGGGGATGACCGTGGCGGAGTTCACCGAGGAGATCGGCCGCTACCGACCCGGGTTCACCCTGCACGACGCGGCCATCGGTGATCTCACCATCAGCGGCGTCTTTTCCCTCCAGGATACCGACCGTGCCCTGCGAGCCCTTGCAGACAGCCTGCCGGTAAGGCTCGAGTACCGCACCGCCTATTGGGTGAAGGTGAAATCATCCGGCTGATACAGGCTGCGGGAAATTTTTTGAAAAAAGTTTACGGGTTTCCCGATCTCGTTCGGAAGAGTGGATAGAAGTCACCAACTCAAACCTGCGAGGCTATCCATGCATTCCGTCTATTCGACTGTTTTCCGATCCGGGAAGCGCCACACCGCCCTCTCGCCGCTGGCCCTGAGCATTGCCATCGCCCTCGGTGTCGGCACACCCATGACCGTCGTGGCACAAAGCGGACAGAGCGGCAGTACCGGCCAGGCGAGCGAACAGCGGCAATACGACATCGATGCCGGCCCGCTGGGCAAGGTGCTCAACCGCTTCGCGCTCGATGCCGGCATAGAGCTTTCCTTCGCCCCCGAACTCACCGCAGGCAAGGACAGCTCGGGCCTGCAGGGCCAACATTCCGTCGACG
>NZ_JBKHFB010000008.1:0-49884 GCF_046540515.1 Guyparkeria sp. | reverse complement strand
CGGAGCCGGAGCCGGAGCCGGAGCCGGAGCCGGAGCCGGAGCCGGAGCCTGAGCCTGAGCCTGAGCCGGAGCCTGAGCCTGAGCCTGAGCCTGAGCCAACCCCGGACGAGACGGCCGAGGCCACCCAGGAGGCCAGCGAGTCACCCGACGAGTCGACCGACACCGACACGACCGAGGGCGAATCTGACGAGGACGACAGCTGGGCGAGCGAGGAGGTCGACACCGGCTCGGCGGCCGCCGGACGTCACCAGGCGCAGCAGGCCTACATGGCACGCCTGCGTGCGGCGATCGCCCGCAACCGCGAGTACCCGGAACGCGCCCGTGAGCGCGGCATCGAGGGCACGGTGATCGTCTCCTTCGTCCTGCACCGCAGCGGGCGCATCGAGCAGATCCGCGTGGCCCAGAGCAGCGGCGACGAGTCGATCGATCGCGCCGCGGTCGAGGCGGTTGGCCGGGCCTCGCCCTTCGAATCCATCCCCGAGGAGATGGACCGCGAGCGCTGGGCGATGCAGGTGCCGATCGGCTTCAAGCTGCAATGAACTCGTCACCCAGCTGAAACAGCGCCTGCCTGGTCATGACACGCCCATTGAATCTGGAACATTGAACCTGGAACTTGCCGGAGATATTTCGATGCCCAACGCACGTCACCCGATGCCCGTTGATCCGGATCGCCGCCGCCTCTTGCAGCGAGGCCTGACGGCCTGTGGCGTGCTTGCGGTCGGACCGCTGTTGTGGGGGAACGCGGCGGGTTCGCCCCGGCCGACGCAGCCGGTCGCCGCACCGATGCGTCGGAGCAATATCCCCAATCTGGCGGATACGCTGCACGAGATCGCCGTGGAGAACGACCCGACCACCCGCATGCGCGTGCCGCGCGGATTTTCCGTACGTGAAGTGGCCCGCACCGGCCGGCCGGCGAGGTGCGGCGGCGACTATCCCTGGCACCCGTACCCCGATGGTGGTGCCGTGTTCCCGACGGATGACGGCGGCTGGATCTACGTGTCCAACAGCGAGGTAGACATCCCGCGCCAGGGCGGGGTAGGAGCGCTCCGTTTCAATGCCGCGGGCGACCTGGTCGACAGCTATCCCATCTGCAAGGGCACCACCAACAATTGCGCCGGTGGTCCCACGCCCTGGGGCACCTGGCTCTCCTGCGAGGAAACCGACGAGGGCCTGGTGTTCGAATGCGACCCGCTCGGCCGCGAGCCAGCGGCAGGGGCCCCGGCGCTGGGCATGTTCAAGCATGAAGCGGCGGCGGTCGACCCGATCGGTCGGCGTATCTACCTCACCGAGGACGTCGAGGATGGCGGCTTCTACCGTTTCACCCCGGATCACTATCCGCGCGGCGGGCGCGCCGACCTGCGCAGCGGGCTCCTGGAGGTGGCGGTGGTGACGGGTGACGACCCTCTGCAGACGCGTCCCGTCACCTGGGAGCCGGTACCGGTGCCGGTACCGAGCCTGGTCGGCACGGACGGGCCGCCCGAGGAAACGCCGACCCGCTACCAGGTGGCCGGCAGCGAAGCGTTCAACGGCGGCGAGGGCTGCTGGTACCACGATGGCGTCGTCTACTTCACCACCAAGGGCGACAACCGGGTGTGGGCCGTGGATACGGTCGCCGACACCATCGATGTGGTCTACGACAAGGCCAGCGAGGCCGCCTTCAACCCCGGCATCGACGACGTGGACAACCTCACCATCTCCGCTGGAGGGGATCTCGTGGTGGCCGAAGACGGCGCGGAAATGCGACTGGTGGTGGTCGGACCGGATGTCCAGCCCTTCGAACTGGTCAATGTGCTCGGTCAACGGGGCTCGGAGATCACCGGTCCGGCCTTCTCGCCAGACGGCAGCCGTCTCTATTTCAGTTCGCAGAAGGGGGTGGCCGGCGAAGGCTCCGACGGGCGCACCTACGAGATGCGTGGCCCCTTCTTTATCGATGCCTGACACGGTGGATTGATCACGAGAGCGCATGCGTTTTCCGGCGCCATGCGGTGACCCGGCCCTTCGCGTCATGGCAAAGGCATTGCTCGGGTAACCGACGGGCCCCGACCGTCCCCGCACTGCCCAGGCAAGGCAGGCGCCGACCGGGTTCAAGCGGCAACGAACCTGTCGGCCTAAACACGGAGAAGAAACTGATGAACGCGATCACGCGCGCACTGAAGACGGCCGCGGTCGTCCTGACGTTGGGCATGCCGGTGATGGCCCCGGCCGCCGACCGGCTGCCCGGCTGCCCCGACAGCCTGCGCATGGCCGATACCGGCATCGAGGGCATGGGCAGCCTGTCGTCCGCCTTCGGTCCGTTCGCCAGGGAATTCGAGAGACTCACCGGAATCGAGCTGGAACTGTTCTCGCTGGCCAACCGCACCGCGGCGGGCAACGCGCTGATCTACGACGACGTCGACCTGGTGTTTGCCGGGCCGTCGGAATACCTCCTGTTCAAGCGCGAGACGGCGGTCGATATCCTGTTCACCGTCGAGCGACCGCATTACGGCACCAGCTTCTTCGTGCCCGCCGACAGCCCGATCCGATCGCTCGACGATCTGCGCGGCAAGCGTGTCGCGATCAAGGACGTCGGCTCGGCCAGCGGCCACCTGTTGCCCATGCTGATGCTGCGCGAGGCGGGACTCGACCCGGAGCGCGACCTGCAGGTGATCATGGCCGGCGACACCCGCGCCGCGGCACTGGTCAACGGTGATGTCGCGGCAATGGGTGGCGGCAACCGCGACGACCGGCTGCTGCGTCAGCTCGATCCCGAGGGCGAATATCGCGTCATCGCGGAAAGCCCGATCCTGCCGGGCGACCCGGTGCTGATCCGCGGCAGCCTGCCGGAGAGCTGCCGCACGGCGCTGGCCGAGCGGCTGGAGGCCAACGCCGACACCCTCTGGGAGGCACTGGTCGCCACCGAGCGCAACCACGAGAAGTTCGTCGACCGGGATTCGTCCCTGCGTTTCGACCGCACGGCCGGGGATTACTCGCTGGTCGAGGAGGCCTACCGGGCGGCGGGGATCGACCTGTGAGCGCGAGCCCGATTCTCGAGGCGCGAGGCATCCAGAAGCGATTCGCCCGCCACCCGGTGCTTCAGGGTGTGGACCTGTCGGTCGAGAGCGGGGCGGTGACGATCCTGCTGGGGGCCAACGGCAGCGGCAAGTCGACGCTCATCCGTTGCCTGACGGGGCTCGAGCGCATCGATGCCGGCGAGGTGTGGCTGGATGGTGGTCGGATCGACCGGTTGCGCGGGGCGGCCCGGCGTCGAGCGAGACGACGGATCGCGCTGGTGTTCCAGCATTTCAACCTGATCGACAATGTCTCGGTGTTCCAGAACGTGCTCAACGGGGCCATGGGCCGGGCGCCGCTGGGGATGCTGGGCGTGCTCTCGCCGCTGGCATCGACCGAGCTGCGCGATAAGGCGATGGATTGCCTGGCGCGGGTCGGGCTGGCGGATCGGGCCGCTCACCCGGCCCGCACGCTGTCGGGCGGGCAGCAGCAGCGCGTGGCGATCGCCCGGGCGCTGATGCAGCAGGCCGATGTGCTGATCGCCGACGAGCCGGTCGCCAGTCTCGATCCCCAGGCCGGAAGGGGCGTGATGGATCTGCTGGTCGCGGTGGCGAGGGAAGAGGGCATGACCGTGCTCGCCTCCCTGCATCAGCTGGCGCTGGCGGAGGAATACGGCGACCGGATCGTGGGACTCAAGGCCGGGCAGGTGGACTTCGACACGGGCGCCGAGCCGGTGGCACGCGATCGCATGGAGGCGCTGTATGTCGAAGGCGTCGATGCACCGGCGGGGGAGGAGGCCGCATGAGCGAACCGGCGATGGCACCGCCGCGCTGGACCGCGCCTCGCTGGACGGTGTGGGCGGCCTGGGTGGCGTTTCTCGCCCTGTTCATCCAGGGCGTCGTGGCGATCGAGCTGACGCCCGAGCGGCTGCTGCGCGGCATCGGCAACCTGGGCGATTTCCTCGCCCGGGCCTTCCCGCCCGATACCGGCGGGCTGGATGCGATTGCCTGGGCGATGCTCGAGACCCTCAATATCGCCATCGTCGGCGTGAGCGTCGGGGTGGTCCTGAGCCTGCCGTTCGCCCTGCTGGCGGCGCGGAACACCTCGCCCCATCCGCTACTGCGGTCGGCGGTGCGCCTGATGATCGCGACCATGCGGACCATTCCCGACCTGATCTGGGCGCTGATCTTCGTCGTCGCCGTGGGTCTCGGCCCGCTGGCCGGGGTGCTCGCGATCGTGCTCGACACCATCGGATTCGCCGCCCGGTTCTTCGCCGAGCGCATCGAGGAGGTGCGCCCCGGACCGAGCGAGGCGCTGGCATCGACCGGCGCCGGGCGGCTGTCGGTGATCGGCGGGGCGATCCTTCCGGAGACCTTCGCCTCGATGACCGCCACCAGCCTCTACAGCGTCGAGAAGGCGATCCGCTCGGCGGTGACCCTGGGGCTGGTCGGCGCCGGCGGCATCGGGGTGGAACTGGCCGCCTCCATGCGCCTGTTCCAGTACGATCGGGCCGCGATGATCATCCTGGTGATCCTGGTCGTTGTCATCGTCTTCGAGCGGCTGTCGGCGTCCATACGCCAGCGGGTGCTTTGAGGTGCTTGATCGCCCCGGGAGGTTCGGCTAAGATTCGCGCTCGCTTTCGAGGCGCCGAGGTCGAATCGTCGTTCCAGGCCGCGAGAGCAAACACTAGGTCCCCATCGTCTAGAGGCCTAGGACACCGCCCTTTCACGGCGGTAACAGGGGTTCGAATCCCCTTGGGGACGCCACACAACGAGAAAGCCCGCGCGGGTCTGCCGCGCGGGCTTTCTCGTTTTCGGGAAATCCTTTCCGGGTCTGGATCAGCGCCCGCCGTCGACCCCGGGGTTGCCGCCACCCACGCCGGCGCCCGCGCCGCTGGTCGTCGGGAAGCCGACCAGCTTGCCGTAGGCGCCTTGTTCCATCACGCCGAGCATTTCGTCCTCGCCCGGGGTGTCCACGCTCTGTTCCAGGTTCTCGTCGTGGTACTGCATCGGCAGGTCGTCTTCCGGGTGGCGCTGGGATTGGCGTGACCGGCATGGTCGGCACCAGCGGCGAGGAAGGTACCAAGCAGGGTGTAGAGGAGGGTGTGTCGCCTAGGGAAACCTCGTTGCTCTTGATCTCGTGTGCAGTCCGCGTCCAGGGATCTGGCCAGGCAGACTGGTTAGTCCGGCCCATAGGCGTTTGAATGATCTAATAAATAAAGATTATCGGCACGCCGGAATCGGATCGGCAGCCGAGCGGATGGACTGCTTTACTCCGGGCTAGCGTCAGGGGCCAACACCACGGAACGTCCATCACGGGATATCCACCACGGGGAGCAGTGCCATGGGCAAATCAGCAGGGGGCAAGGCAGACAGGGGCCAGGCGCCGGGGTTTGTCATCCAGTGGCATGACGCCACCCAACGACATTTCGACATGCGTCTCGAGGTCGATGGGGTACTCAAGTCCTGGGCAGTGCCCAAGGGGCCGTCCACTGACCCGTCCGAAAAGCGCCTGGCGATCGAGGTCGAGGACCACGATCTCGATTACGCCGACTTCGAAGGGGTGATTCCCGAAGGGGAATACGGTGCCGGCACGGTGATGCTCTGGGACCGGGGCGGGTACCGCAACCTTGACTCGGAGCACTCGGTGGCCGAAGGGCTCAAGCGCGGGTTGATCGAGGTTTGGCTCGATGGCGAGAAGATCCGTGGCGGTTACGCCTTCAAGCGCATCGAGGGCGGTGACAAGCCTCAGTGGTTGTTGATCAAGATGCGCGACGAGGCAGCCGATGCGCGTCGCGATCCGGTATCCACCGAGACGCACTCGGTCAAGAGCGACCGGACGCTGGAGGAGATCCGACAGCAGGAGTCGCCGTCATGACCGCCTCGGGCGAGGTCTCGCGCCCCGACAAGATCCTGTATCCCGAGTCGGGATGGACCAAGGCGGATGTCGTGGGCTACTACCGGCGGGTAGCCGAGTACATGTTGCCGCATCTGGTCGGCCGACCGCTGACCTTGCACCGCTTTCCCGACGGAATCGATCACCAGGGCTTCTTTCAGCAAGCACGGGCCGAGCATTTCGGCGATCGGGTCGGTAGCCTGCGGATCTCTCACGGCAAGCCCACCGGATCGGTCGAGCACATCCTCTGCGACGATGCCGACTGCCTGGCCTTTCTCGCCGACCAGGGGACGCTCACGTTTCACCGCTGGGCCGCCCGGGGCGATGCCGTCGAGCGGCCCGACCTGATGATCTTCGATCTCGATCCGCCCGGCGACGACATGGGCTTGCTCAAGCGCTCGGCCCGGCGGGTGGCCGCCCTGATGCGCGATTGCGGGCTCTCGCCCTTCGTGATGACCACCGGCTCGACCGGCCTGCACGTGGTGGCGCCCCTGGTGCCGCGCGCAGACTTCGACTCGGTACGAGACGTTGCCGGGGTGATGGCCGATCGGCTGGCCGCCGAGTTCCCCGACGAGCTCACCACCGAGCAGCGTATCGAGGCGCGCGAGGGGCGTCTGTATCTCGACGTCATGCGCAACGCCTTCGGCCAGACAGCCGTGGCACCGTATTCCTTGCGCGCCCGAGCCGGCGCGCCGGTTGCCACGCCGCTGGACTGGGCCGAGCTCGACAAGGGTGGGCTGTGTCCGGACGGCTACACGCTTGCCAACCTGTTTCGCCGGCTGGGGCAGAAGGGCGACCCCTGGGCGCGAATGGCCGGTCAGGCCGTCGACGTGGCGGTGGCCCGGCGGGCGCTGGACGCGCTGGACTGACCTCGGAAGGCCGGCTGCGATCAATCGTTGATCCGATGGGCATCGGGAGGAGGGACCTGACGGCACTCGCGGGTCTCGCCGTGAAGGGTCAACCGCCCCTCGGAGCCCTTGCCCCGAAAGCCGATCTCGCCGTCCTCGTCGCTGTAATGCGAGCCGGAGTCGCTTTCCTCGCGCTGCATCAGGACGGTTCGCCCGTCGACCGTCAGGCGGATCTGCCCGCGGCGGACGACGTCGAAGACCACGTCCTTGCCCTGGCAGTCGAAATGATAGGTGCGGGTAATGGGTTCGAGCATCATCGCGAGGGTGCGCCCCTTGGCATCGCGCAGCAGCAGGCGCTCGCCGTCGTGATCCCACTCGCGGGTCCGCTCGAGCGCCCGTAGGAAGGCCCGTTCCTGCTCCATCCTGGCATCGGAGCAGCTCTTGCGAGTCAGGCCGATCTCGCCGTAACCGTCGGCGTCGAGCTCGCGGCGATACCGGTTGCAGCCAGCCACGCCACTGAGATTGCCCTCGCTGTCGACCACGAGGTCGGTGATGGTAGGGTCGATGCCATCGAGACCGGCGACGTTTGCCAGCCGCCAGTGCGTGTCGTTCGGCGGGGCGGACGCGGCCCCGGCTCCCGGGGCCATCAGGCCGGCTGCCAGCGCGAGGGGCAGGGCGCGAAGCGTGGTGGGCGAGAAAAGGCTTCCCATGAAACGTGACTCCTTGTCAGGGTGGATGGTGTGGTGTAGCGGGGTCTACCCTTGCCGCGACTTGATGAAATCGTCCAGGGCGACAGCGGTTTCCCGGGGTAGCTGGCGTTGCAGGTCGGGATGCAGGCCCCGTCCGGACTCGCCGGTGATCGGCTGGGTCCAGGTCGGCTGGGTCATCGAGCGCGGCCGGCCGTGGTAGTCCACCTGGAAGGCGTCGGGGCTGCCCTCGGCCCGCAGGATCAGGGATGGTGGTTCGTCGTGGATCTCTATCACCGTGCCGCGCTGGTCGCCGATCTGGATTTCGCGACCGATCAGGGGCTCGAGCAGGGTGAGAATCGCGTTCATGGCATCCGCCTGTCGGGCGAGCGTGCTCGCCGGAATGTAAGCTTGGGAAGGTCTGCACGAATCCGATGCCACTCTGGCCTGGCCAGTCGTTCGTGATCAAGGCGTGCAGGGCGGTATCGGGTTCGTGCAGACCTTCACTTGAAGAAAACCCGATGGGAATTGGACTTCGGATTCCTGCCGAGTTTCCTGATCCAGGAGTCTGTCCGCCCGTCCCCGGCCCCGGCCCGGGGTGAACCAGGGCGACTTGAGCGATCCGGGAGATCCCGGGAGCGCAAGGTGCCGGGGACAGTCCCGAATCAACTTGACGATGGTAGCAGGAGCCACCCCCGATGCGTTTCGATCTCTTGGCCAACGATACCCTGTATCGCGGCTTTTTCTCCCTGCAGCGTTACCGGCTGCGTTACGAGCACTTCGATGGCAGCTGGTCGGAGCCGATCGAGCGCGAGATCTTCGAGCGCGGGCATGCCGTGGCGGTGTTGCCCTACGACCCGGAACGCGGCGAGGTGGTGCTGATCGAGCAGTTCCGACCCGGCGCGCTGGATGCGCCCACCGGACCGTGGCTGGCCGAGATCGTCGCCGGGATGATCGAGCCGGGCGAGTCGGCCGAGGACGTCGCCCGCCGCGAGTCCGACGAGGAGGCGGGGCTGGCCGTCGACGAGCTCTACCCGCTGACCCGCTACTGGGTCAGCCCCGGCGGAACCACCGAGAGCATCTACCTGTTCCTGGCCCGCGTTGATACCGGCCAGATCGATCGCGACGGCGACGGGCTGGTCGACGGGCGGTTCGGCCTCGACCACGAGCACGAGGACATTCGGGTGCGCGTGGTGCCGATCGAGCAGGCGCTCGCCGACGTCGAGGCCGGGCGGATCGTGGCCGCCGCGCCGGTCATTGCCTTGCTCTGGCTGGACCGCTTGCGGCTGGCGGGAAGGCTCTGAGGTGTGATCCGGCCGAAGGAAGGCGCCGGATTTGATAGAATCCCGCGTCTTCGATTCATTGCGATCGGCCGGTCGGGCCGGCTCGAAACACGCGGAGCCCGAACCGTGCGACCAAGCGCGCTCCCCGAATTCATGACTACAAGCCGTTGAGGACCACCCATGCTTGAAGCCTACCGCGAACACAAGGCCGAACGTGCCGAGCAGGACATTCCGCCGCTGGCGTTGAATGCCGAGCAGACCGCCGAGCTGATCGACCTGATCAAGAACCCGCCGGCGGACGTCGACGGCGACGAGCTCAAGTACCTGCTCTCCCAGCGCGTGCCGCCGGGGGTGGACAAGGCCGCCTACGTCAAGGCCGCCTTCCTCGCCGACGTGGCCAAGGGCACGGCCGAATCGCCGCTGATCGACCGGCACGAGGCGGTCGAGCTGCTGGGCACCATGATGGGCGGCTACAACGTCGACCCGCTGATCGAGCTGCTCGATGACGCGACGGTTGGCGACGACGCGGTCAAGGCGCTCTCGAAGCTCGTGATGGTCTACGACGCCTTCCGCGACGTCGAGGACAAGTACCGCGAGGGCAGCGCGAACGCCGGTCGGGTGCTCGAGTCCTGGGCGAACGCCGAGTGGTTCAAGGCCAGGCCGGCGCTGGAGGAGGAGATCCAGGTGGTCGTCCTCAAGGTGCCGGGCGAGACCAACACCGACGACCTCTCCCCGGCCCAGGAGGCCTGGAGCCGCCCGGACATCCCGTTGCATGCCTGTTCGATGCTGCAATCGAAGATGCCCGAGGCGCTGGACACCATCAAGGAGCTCAAGGAGACCGGCCACAAGATCGCCTACGTGGGCGACGTGGTCGGCACCGGTTCCTCGCGCAAGTCGGCGATCAACTCGGTCCAGTGGCACATCGGCCGCGACATCCCGCACGTGCCCAACAAGCGCACCGGCGGGGTGGTGCTCGGCGGCAAGATCGCGCCGATCTTCTTCAACACCGCCGAGGATTCCGGCGCCTTCCCGATCGAGTGCGACGTCGACCAGATGGAGACGGGTGATGTGCTCACCATCCGCCCGTTCAAGGGAGAGATCCTCAAGAACGGCGAGGTGATCACCACCTTCGACATGCGCCCGAGCACGCTGCCCGACGAGGTGCGCGCCGGTGGGCGCATCCCGCTGATCGTCGGCCGCGGCCTGACCGGCAAGGCGCGCGAAGCGCTCAAGATGGAACCGTCCGACGAGTTCCTGCGCGCCGAGCAGCCGGAGGACACCGGCCGCGGCTTCACGCTCGCGCAGAAGATGGTCGGCCGGGCCTGTGGCGTCGAGGGTGTGCGTCCCGGCACCTACTGCGAGCCGCGCATGGCCACCGTGGGCAGCCAGGACACCACCGGCGCGATGACCCGCGACGAGCTCAAGGAGCTGGCCTGCCTGGGCTTCTCCGCGGATCTCGTCATGCAGTCGTTCTGCCACACCGCGGCCTACCCGCGTCCGGTGGACATCGCGCTGCAGCACGAGCTGCCGGAGTTCATCTCCACCCGCGGCGGCGTCTCGCTGCGCGCCGGTGACGGGGTGATCCACTCCTGGCTCAACCGCATGATCCTGCCGGACACCGTCGGTACCGGCGGTGACTCGCACACCCGCTTCCCGCTGGGGATCTCCTTCCCGGCCGGCTCCGGCCTGGTGGCCTTCGCCGCCGCGCTGGGCGTGATGCCGCTGGACATGCCGGAGTCGGTGCTGGTGCGCTTCAAGGGCAAGATGCAGCCGGGCATCACCCTGCGCGACCTGGTCAACGCCATTCCCTACCAGGCGATCCAGAACGGCCAGCTGACCGTCGAGAAGAAGGGCAAGAAGAACGTCTTCAACGGCCGCGTGCTCGAGATCGAGGGGCTGCCGGACCTCAAGGTCGAGCAGGCGTTCGAGTTCGCCGATGCCTCGGCCGAGCGCTCGGCCAACGGCTGCACCGTGCGTCTCGGCCCCGAGCCGATCAAGGAATTCCTCAAGAGCAACATCACCCTGCTCGAGTGGATGATCAGCCAGGGCTACGAGGACAAGCGCACCCTGGGCCGCCGCATCGAGGCGATGCAGGAATGGCTCGACAACCCCGAACTGCTCGAGCCGGACGCCGATGCCGAGTACGCCGAGGTCATCGAGATCGATCTGGCCGAGATCAAGGAACCGCTGCTGGCCTGCCCGAACGATCCGGACGACATCAAGCCGCTGTCCGAGGTGGCCGGCGACGAGGTCCAGGAAGTGTTCATCGGCTCGTGCATGACCAACATCGGCCACTACCGCGCGGCCGGCAAGGTACTCGAATCCCACGGTGGCTCGGTGCCGACCCGCCTGTGGATCGCGCCGCCGACCCGCATGGACCAGCACCAGCTGACCGAGGAGGGCTACTACAACGTCTTCGGCCGGGCCGGCGCCCGGGTCGAGATGCCCGGCTGCTCGCTGTGCATGGGCAACCAGGCGCGCGTGGCCGACGGCGCGACCGTCATGTCGACCTCGACCCGCAACTTCCCCAACCGCATGGGCAAGGACGCGCGCGTCTACCTCGGCTCGGCCGAGCTCTCGGCGGTCACCGCGATCCTCGGCAAGCTGCCGTCGGTCGAGGAGTACCAGCAACACGTGGCCCACCTGGCCACGATGTCCGCGGACATCTACCGCTATCTCAACTTCAACGAGATCGAGGAGTACCAGGAAGAGGCCACCAGGGGACTGCAGATGCTCAAGGACATCCCGGTAGTCACCGCCTGACGGTGGGTGAGATGCGAGCGGTCCCGCCCCCGGACCCGGTCCGACGGGTCGAGCGGGGCCGTGATTTCGTATCGCCGATACGCGCCGGGCGTTCCGTGCTCCTCGTGAAGAGGGGTTGGGGAGCGATCCGGCGCCGCCGTTTCGTGATGCCCACCCCGACCCGTCATGCCATGGAACGGCGGATTCCGTTGAGGATCCATCCGCCCAACGCCCCAGCAACGACAGGTTTCCCGTGAACGCCAGCCGACTCGATTTCGATCCGATAATCGCCGACATCCTGCCACCCGACCGCGAGGTGCTGGTTTGCCCGCCGGAGACACCCGTGTTCGAGGCGGCCGGCCGCATGCGTGTCGCCGGGGTGAGTTCGATCGTGGTGACGGACGACAGTGGACCGGTCGGCATCTGGACCGAGCACGATGCCCTGGCACTCGACCTGTCGTCACCAGCGGTGTTCGATCAGCGAGTGGACACGGTGATGAGTGCGCCGGTGCGCTCGATTCCCTCGACGGCAACACTTACCGATGCGGCGCACCTGTTTCGCGAGCGCCATATCCGCCATCTGCTGGTCTGCGAGGGGGACGAGGCCCAGAAGAACGGCAAGGGAGGCGATCGCCGCCTGCGCGGCATCATTTCGCTGACCGACGTGGTGCTCAACCAGGGCATCGAGCACTACCTGCATTTCCGGACGGTGGGCACGCTCGTCGGCCACGAGAGCATCGAGGTGCAGGAGTCGGACACGCTCTCGATGGTGTCGCGGCGCATGCGCGAGGCGCGGGTGGACGCGGTGCTCGTCGTGCTCGACGACGGCGGGCGCGGCATCCTGACCGAGCGTGACCTGATCGGGTTGATCGCGGAACGCCACGGAGATACCGCCGTGGGTGGGGTATGCACTCGCGCCCTGTTCACGGTGCCCGCGGATGCAAGCCTCTTCCATGTGCGCAACATGATGAACGAGCGCGGCGTGCGGCACATCGGGGTCGAGCGCGACGGTCAGGTCGAGGGACTGGTCAGCTTCGCCGACCTGCTGTCGGGTATCGAGCTGGCCTACGTCGACGAACTGCGCACGGCGCTGGAAGCGCGCGACTCGGCGCTGGCGAGTTCCCAGCGCAACCTGCAGCTGGCCGAGAAGGTGATCCAGACCTCGCTCGAGGGGATCATGATCACCGATGCCTCCGGCCGCATCATGCGGGTCAACCCGGCTTTCACCGACCTGACCGGCTATCTGCCCGACGAGGTGATCGGCAAGTCGCCGGCCGTGCTGCAATCCGGCCGTCACGACAAGGCCTTCTACGACCGGATGTGGGCGACCCTGTCGCGCGAGGGGCAGTGGCGCGGAGAGATCTGGAACCGGCGCAAGAACGGCGAGATCTACCCGGAGCTGCTCACCATCAAGGCGATCACCGACGAGGACGGCGAGGTCACGCATTACGCCGCGCTGTTCTCCGACATCACCGAGCTCAAGGAGAACGAGCGCCAGATCCGGCACCTGGCCTACTACGACGCCCTGACCGGACTACCCAACCGGCGCCTGTTCCACGACCGGCTCGATCTGGCCATCGCGCACGCTCACCGCAGCGGCGGGCGCCTGGCGGTGCTGTTCATCGACCTCGACCACTTCAAGAAGATCAACGATACCCTCGGCCACGCCGTCGGCGATCAACTGCTCGAGGTGGTGGCGGGCAAGCTGACCGATTGCCTGCGCGAGGACGATTCGGTGGCCCGCACGGGTGGCGACGAGTTCCTCGCGCTGTTGCCGGATATCGAGGATTTTCAGCCGGTGGCGGACATCGCCCGGCGGATCATCGATTCACTCAGTCGGCCCGTGGTGCTCGAGGGACGCGAACTGGTGATCGGCTGCTCGGTCGGCGTGGCGCTCTATCCCGACGACGGCATGGACAGCGAGAGCCTGCTCAAGCACGCCGATATCGCGATGTACCGGGCCAAGCAGAGCGGGCGCAACACCTACAGCCTGTTCACGCCCGCCATGAACGAGGCTGCCCGGCGCCGGCTCGATCTGGAGACCGGCCTGCGTCAGGCCATCGAGCAAGAGCAGTTCCGGCTGCACTACCAGCCGGTGGTCGACGAGTCGGGCCAGCTGGTGGGTGCAGAGGCCTTGCTGCGCTGGCATCACCCCGAATGGGGCGCGGTCGGCCCGGGCGAGTTCATCCCGCTGGCCGAGGAGACCGGCCTGATCCTGCCGATCGGCGATCAGGTGGTGCGCGAGGCCGCGCGGCAGGCGGCGCGCTGGGACGGTCGGGTCAAGATCTCGGTCAACCTGTCGGCACGTCAGTTTGCCGACCCGGAACTCGCGCGTTCGCTGGTCGCCGCCTGCGAGGCCGTGGGCGTGCCCGGCACGACGTTGACGCTGGAGATCACCGAGACGGCCCTGATGCAGGACGTCGACGCGCATGTGGCGACCATGATGGGACTCCGCACGGCGGGCTTTCGTTTCTCCATCGACGACTTCGGTACGGGGTATTCCTCGCTCGCCTACCTGCGGCGCTTCCCGCTGGATTGCCTGAAGATCGATCGCGGCTTTACCGCCGACATGATGATCAGTGCCGATGCCCGCGCGATCGTCTCGGCGACAATCGCCCTTGCGCACAACCTGCGCCTGCGGGTGATCGCCGAGGGAGTCGAGACCGCCGAGCAGGCCCGTCTCCTGGCCGAACTGGGGGCGGATCTGCAACAGGGCTACCATCACGGGCGCCCGACCTCGGCCGAGGAATTCGCCCGGCTCTGGGGGCTGGAAAAGGCCGATCGAGCGCGTTGAAAAACCGTCAACGGCGGGCTATGTTGCTTTCTTGAGATGCAATCGTCCGGGCTCGCTTCCCGTCACGTGCATCCAGGCAGGCATGACTCATGTAGTCAGGGAGGTGCTCGATGAGCAGACGAATGACCATGGAGGTGGAGCCGGCGGACGATCACGTGATCGCGCCGGATTCCCGGTTTGCGCAGTTGCTGCAGCGGGCGGATGTCCGGCTCGACGGTGACCGCCCCTGGGACATCCGGGTCCGCGACCCGCGTGCCGTCGACCGCATCCTGGGCTGGGGCAATCTCGGCCTGGGCGAGTCCTTCATGGCCGGCTGGGTGGAGATCGATCGGGTCGACGAGTTCGTCGACCGCGTGCTGCGTGCCGATCTGGTACGCGAGGTAGGGCGCTCCCCGCGCCTGTGGCTGCCGGCGCTCAAGGCGCGCCTGCTCAATTGCCAGACGCGTTCGCGTTGCTGGGAGGTGGGTGAGCGACACTATGATCTCGGCAACGACTTCTATCGCGACATGCTCGATCCCCGCATGACCTACACCTGCGGGTTCTGGGGCGACGGCGCGGAGACACTCGCCGACGCCCAGGAGCACAAGCTCGACATCATCTGCCGCAAGCTCGACCTGAAACCCGGCCAGCGAGTGCTCGACATCGGCTGCGGCTGGGGCAGTTTCATGATCTTTGCTGCCGAGCACTACGGCGTGGAGTGCGTGGGGCTGACGGTCTCGAAGGAGCAGACCGCGCTGGGTCGCGAGCTGGCCGGCGACCTGCCGGTCGAATTCCGCCTGATGGACTATCGCGACATCGACGAGCCCTTCGATCACGTCGTGTCGGTGGGCATGTTCGAACACGTCGGTCGGCACAACTACGACGAATACATGCAAGTCGCCCGTCGCTGCCTCAAGCCCGACGGGCTTTTTCTGCTGCACACGATCGGCACCAACCGCGAGGGGTCACCCCCCGACCCGTGGGTGAGCAAGTACATTTTCCCCAACGGCGAGTTGCCCGCCATGCAGCAGGTCCTCGACGTCTGCGAGGGAAGGTTCGTGGTCGAGGACATCCACAACTTCGGCGCCGACTACGACCGTACTCTGATGGCCTGGTACGAGAATTTCGAGCGGGCCTGGCCGAAGTGGCGCGAGAAGTACGGCGAGACGTTCGGCCGGATGTGGAAATACTATCTGCAGTCCTGTGCCGGGGGCTTTCGTGCTCGCCAGATCCAGCTGTGGCAGTTCGTGCTCTCGCCCACTGGCGCCCGTGGCGGCTATCGTCGCCCGGTCTGACCGCGCGCCGGTTCAGCCGTTGCGCGCGCCGATCACCACCATCGCGATCAGCAACACCAGCACCAGGGCGATCAGAATCGCCAGGTCGCGCCAATAGCGCCAGTCCTCGCGCGGGTGGCGCGAGAACGACCAGCCCGCCCGGCGCGGTGGCAGCGGCGTTGCGCGGGCGGTGGCTGGCCGCGCTGCGTTGCTGCGCCTGCGTCGATCGCGCAACGCGAGCAACAGCACGGCCACGGCCACCAGGACGATCAGCAACAGGTCCATGCGTGCGTCCTATTGACCGTGGATGTTCTCGGGGCCGCCCAGGTCCTCGAGGCGCACGCGGTAGGCCTCCTCTAGCGAGGTGATGCCCGCCCGCGCCATTTCCAGGGCGTGTCGGGTTAGCGTGCGCATGCCCTTGTCCACGGCCAGCTGGCGCAGTTCCTCGGTGGTGATGCCGCGGGCGATGCGATTGGCCATGTCCCGGTCGACCACGATCAACTCGTAGGCCATGGTGCGGCCGACGTAGCCGGTCTGGTCGCAGTGATCGCAGCCGGTCGAGTGCCAGAAGCTCTCGTCCCGGTCCACGCCCATGGTCTCGCAGACCAGCGGTTCGGGCCGGTGCTTCGTCTTGCAGTGCGAGCACAGGATGCGCACCAGTCGCTGGGCGAGCACGCCCATGACCGTCGAGCTGACGAGATAGGGCGGCACGCCCATGTCGACCAGACGGGTGACCGCGCTGGGGGCGTCGTTGGTGTGCAGCGTGGAGAACACGAGGTGTCCGGTCAGGGCGGCCTTCACGCCACTCTCGGCGGTCTCCAGGTCCCGCATCTCGCCGATCATGATCACGTCCGGGTCGTGGCGCAGTATGTTGCGCAGCGCCCGGCCGAAGGTGTAGCCGATGCCGGCGTGGACCTGCACCTGGTCGATGCCGTCCATGTCGTACTCGACCGGGTCCTCGACGGTGATGATGTGCGGGTCGCCGGCCTTCACTTCCTGGAGCAGCGAGTAGAGCGTGGTGGTCTTGCCCGAACCGGTCGGTCCGGTCACCAGGATCATCCCCTGGGCGCGGGCGAGCAGGTTGCGGATGGTGCGTTCGTCGTCCTTGGAGAAGCCCAGCGCGTCGAGGGGCTTCAACCCCATGTTCTTGTTCAGGATGCGGATGACCACGCTCTCGCCGTTGAACGTGGGCATCACCGAAATGCGCAGGTCCACTTCCTGCTTGCCCATGTGCACGCGGGCGTGTCCGTCCTGTGGCAGCCGGTGTTCGGCGATGTTCATGCGGCCGAGTATCTTGATGCGCGCGACCACGGCGGCGAGCTGGGCCTTCTCGATCGAGCGGACCGTCTGCAGGGCGCCGTCGAGGCGGAAGCGCACCAGCACGTTCTCGCGGCGCGGCAGGAAGTGGATGTCCGAGGCACCGCGGCTGATCGCCTGCATCAGCAGGGTGTTGACCATCTTGACCACCGGTCCGCTGGTGGCCTCGCTCTCGATTTCCGGTTCGCGCTCCCGGGCGGCGGCTTCCTCACTTTCGTGGCGCAGGAACGCCTCGCGATCCTCGCCGATCGATTCCACGCGGTAGGCACGGTTGATCCCGCTGGCGATCTGGTGGGCCGAGGCGAGTACCGGCTCGATGCCGAGCCCCGTATAGAAGCGCAGGATCGAGAGCAGTTCCTGGTCGGTCGGTCGCGCCGAGGCGACCACCAATACCGAGTTGCGACGGGCCAGCGGCAGCACGTTCAGGCGCAGCGCCATCTCGTAGGGGATCAGCGCGGCGACTTCCGGCGGTGGCATGAATCCGCCGAGGTTGACTTGCGGGATGCCCAGTTGCGAGCAGAGTGCCTGCTCGAGTTGCTCGGCGGAGATGATCTTGCGCTCGACCAGCCAGTCACCCAGGTGGGTGGACGGCTGGTGGCGCAGCGATTCCAGCGCGCTTTCCAGTGCCTCACGGCTCAGTGCCCCGCGTTGCACCAGGACTTCGCCCAGACGCTGTACTCGTGCGTTGCGCGCCGAATGCAGTGCCTGGTTGATGTCCGTCTCGCTGCCAATGCGTATCACCGGCATACCGTAAGCCGCTTCCGTCATCGTGTTTCCTCTTCACCTGATAGGCGAATCATCGCATATCGTCGGGCCTGTCCGCAGGCCCCGATTCTCGTCGTGATAGGCTGCCACGCCTCCTGTCTACCAGCACCGGACCGGTCCGTCCATGAGCGAAAACCAGCCATTCTGGCGCGAGAAGCGCCTTGCCGAGATGACCGCTAGCGAATGGGAATCCCTCTGTGACGGCTGTGCCAAGTGCTGTCTCGAGAAGGTGGAAGACGAGAGCGGCGACGTCTTCTACACGGACGTGGCCTGCCACCTGCTGGACGCCGGCACCTGCCAATGCACGGATTACCTCAACCGCCAGACCCGCGTGCCCGGCTGCGTCTGGCTGCGCCCCGAGGACGTCGCGGAATTCGATTGGCTGCCGCCTACCTGCGCCTACCGCCGTGTCGCCGAGGGGCGTGACCTGCCGCCGTGGCACCCATTGGTCACCGGTGACCCGGCCAGCACCGTGAAAAGCGGCTACTCGGTCGCCGGTCGTGCGGTGATCGCCGAGACGGCCGACCGGGACGCGATCGACTGGGAGGCGCATGTCGTGGAGTGGCCGCTCGAGGAAAGCGATTAGTCGAGTCGGGCCATCCGCAGCCGCAGGGCGTTGGCGATCACGCTGACCGAGGAGAACGACATCGCCGCCGCGGCGATGATCGGCGAGAGCAGCACGCCGAAGACCGGGTAGAGCAGACCCGCGGCGATCGGGATTCCCGCCGTGTTGTAGGCGAAGGCGAAGAACAGGTTCTGGCGGATGTTGCGCATGGTGGCCCTCGACAGGCGATGGGCCTGCACCAGCCCGTCGAGATCGCCGCGCAACAACGTGATTCCGGCGCTCTCGATCGCCACGTCCGTGCCGCTGCCCATGGCGATGCCGACATCGGCGGCGGCCAGTGCCGGGGCATCGTTGACCCCGTCGCCGGCCATGGCGACTACCCGTCCGTCGGCGCGCATCTGCTCGATCACCTCGCTCTTGCCCTCCGGCAGGACATTGGCGCGCACCTGGTCGATCCCGATCTGGCGGGCGACGGCCTGGGCGGTAGCCTTCGAGTCACCGGTGAGCATTACCACCTCGAGCCCGGCCTGCTGCAGGCTGTGAACGGCATCGGCGCTCGACTCGCGAATCGGATCGGCGATCGCCAGCAGGCCGGCGGTCTGGCCGTCGATGGCGACGAAGATCACCGTGGCCCCGTCCTCGCGCCACGATTCCGCCGTGTCCCCCCATGCTCCGACATCCACGCCGCGGTCGTCCAGCAGCCGCTGATTGCCTACCAGCACCGTCCGATCGTCGATCCGGCCGGTCACGCCCTTGCCGTTCTCGGCATCGAAATCCTCGGCGTCGGGCAGGTCCAGCTGCCGTTCGCGCGCCTCGGCCACGATCGCCTCGGCCAGCGGGTGCTCGCTGCCCTGTTCGAGCCCGGCCACCAGGCGCAGCAACTCGTCTTCATCGGTCTCGTCGCCCGCCCGGATGCGGGTCAGGCGGGGCCGTCCCTCGGTGAGCGTGCCGGTCTTGTCGATTACCACCGTGTCGACCTGCTCGAGCCGTTGCAGGGATTCGGCGTCACGGATCAACACGCCGGCGCGTGCACCGCGGCCGACACCCACCATGATCGACATCGGCGTGGCCAGGCCCAACGCACAGGGACAGGCGATGATCAGCACGCTCACCGCCGCGATCAGGGCGTAGGCCATGGGCGGTTCGGGGCCGACGACCGACCAGATGACGAAGGCCACCGCGGCCGCGGCGATGACGCTGGGCACGAACCAGGCGGCCACGCGATCGGCCAGCCCCTGGATCGGCGCGCGGCTGCGCTGGGCCTTGGCCACCATCTGCACGATCTGCGCGAGCATGGTGTCGCGCCCGACCTTGTCGGCGCGCATCACGAAGCTGCCCCGGCCATTGATGCTGCCGCCGATGACGGTGTCGCCCGGCTTTCTTGCGACTGCCATCGGCTCGCCGGTGATCATCGACTCGTCGATATTGGAACGCCCCTCCAGGATCTCGCCGTCGAGCGGGACGCGGTCGCCGGGGCGTACGCGCAACCGGTCGCCGATCTCGACCTCGTCGAGCGAGACCTCCTCCTCGCCCTGCTCGCCGATCCGCCGGGCGGTGGTCGGCGCCAGGTCGAGCAGGGCGCGGATGGCCCCCGAGGTCTTTTCCCGGGCGCGCAGTTCCAGCACCTGGCCGAGCAGGACCAGCACCGTGATCATCGCCGCGGCCTCGAAATAGACGGCCACCGAGCCGTCGGACTGGCGGAAGGCATCGGGGAAGAGGCCGGGGGCGACGGTGGCGATCAGGCTGTAGGCCCAGGCCACCCCGGTGCCCAGCGCGATCAGGGTGAACATGTTGAGCTGGCGGTCGACCACCGATCGCCAGCCCCGGACGAAGAACGGCTTGCCGGCCCACAGGACCACGGGGGTGGCCAGCAGCAGCTGGATCCAGTGATTCGCCTGGGGGGCGATCCAGCGATCGATGCCGAACAAATGCCCGCCCATGGCGATCAGGAACAACGGCAGGGTCAGTGCCGCGCCGATCCAGAACCGCCGGGTCATCTCGGCCAGCTCCGGGTTGGGGCCGTCATCACGACCGATCGTTTCCGGCTCCAGTGCCATGCCGCAGATCGGGCAGCTGCCCGGGCCCTGCTGGCGGATCTCGGGGTGCATCGGGCAGGTATGGATGGCCGCCGGGTCGGCGTCCTCCGCCGCGGCCTCCCCGGACAGGTACCGTTCGGGGTCCTCGTCGAAGCGCTCGCGGCATCCGGATGAGCAGAAGTGGTAGGTCTCGCCGTCGTATTCGCTGCGATGCTCGCTCGTCGCCGGGTCGACCTGCATGCCGCAGACCGGATCGGTGATGGGTTCGCTACGTTGGTCTGTCGACTCGCTCATCGGGGTCTACCTCGACTGGATGTGAGACGGCTGTCTCGTTCCAGACTAGACGCAAACCGCCCTGGGTGACCACGCGGCGAGGCGGCACTCAGCGTTTGAGCTTGTCCTTGAGGCAGGTCATCAGGGCGGCCTCGTCGGGTGGCTGGCCGTTCTGCTGGGCCTGCCAGAGGGCCTCGCCGAGACAGTCGATCATCTCGTGTTCGGCCTCGAGCGGATCGGCCTTTTTCAGGGAGAGTTCCGAGTGCACCGAGCGGATGCCGGCCGGGCGGTCGGTCTGCACCATCTCGCGCAGGGAGAGGTGCATGCTCATGTGCAGGAAGGGATTGGTCACGCCCATCTCCGGCGGCCAGTCGGCCTCCAGGGCGAACTCGGGCTGGTCGAGCAGCGAGTGATACTCGGGGTGGTCGCGGATCACGTCGAAGATCATCTGCTCGATCGGGGCGAGCGGCTTTCTCGCCTTGCCCTTTTCCCAGGCGTCGATGAACGGCTGGCGCATGCGGCGTCGGTCGCTGGAGTACATGGGTTCAGGCCTCGATGGATTCGGTGGCGTAACGGGCGATCAGCTCAGGGCTGCAGTCCTCGGTCTTGTCGCGAAAGTCGCACAGGTCGCAGACGATGCACGCCCCGCAGTCGGGTTTTCGCGCCTTGCAGACATAGCGCCCGTGGAGGATCAGCCAGTGGTGGGCGTCGAGTCGGTATTCCTTAGGGATGACCTTGAGCAGCTTCTCCTCCACGGCGCGTACGGTCTTGCCCCTGGCCAGCCCGGTGCGGTTGGCGACGCGGAAGATGTGGGTGTCGACCGCCATGGTCGGCTGGCGGAAGACGGTGTTCAACACCACGTTGGCGGTCTTGCGGCCCACGCCGGGCAGGGCCTCGAGCGCCTCGCGGTCGGCGGGCACCTCGCCATCGTGCTTGTCGATCAGCTGGCGGCACAGGGCGAAGACGTTCTTCGCCTTGGTCTTGTAAAGCCCGATGGTGCGGATCGACTCGGTCAGTTTGTCGAGCCCCAGGTCGAGGATCGCCTGCGGGGTGTTGGCCCGTTCGAACAGCGGCCGGGTCGCCTTGTTCACCCCGGCGTCGGTCGCCTGGGCGGAGAGGACCACCGCCACCAGGAGCTCGAAGGGCGTGCGGTATTCGAGCTCGGTGGTCGGCTCGGGGCGCTGGCGCTGGAAACGGGCGAACATCTCGCGGCGGGTGCGGGGGTTCATGAGGTCAGGGGTCGCATGGGAATTTCGGAACAGCCGCCCATGATAAACTCCGCGGCCCTGTCAAAGAACCGGGGCGGCCGAGTGTGTTTTCGCCACCCGGCGTCGATCGGAGGATCTCTCGACCGTGAACAAGCAACTGGGTGTCATCGGAGCGGTCTGGGGCGTGCTGGGTCTTTGTGCGCTGCTGCTCTGGGCGATCTACCGGCTCTCCTTCTACGCGTTGGAGGCCTGGGCCGCGCCGTGGGCGTGGTGGCACTGGGTATTCTTCGTCGGCTGGATGGTGTTCATGGTCTACGGCGAGGGCTACAAGGGCTTCCAGAAGGGGTTCTCCCCCCGGGTGGTCGCCCGTGCCGGATACCTGTCGCGTCACCCGGTCTGGTGGCACGTGGCGCTGGCGCCGTTGTACTGCATGGGGTTCATCCATGCGACCAGAAAGCGGCGGATCGTGACCTTCTCGGTGACCGCTGGCGTGGTGGCCCTGGTGCTGCTGGTCAGCCTGTTGCCGCAGCCCTGGCACGGGATCGTGGATCTCGGCGTCGTGGCCGGGCTCTCCTACGGCGTGGTCGCGATCCTCGCCTTCGCGCTGCGGGCGCTGGCGGGTCGACCGGTCGACTTTCCCACCGACGTGCCCGGCAGCGAAGCGCAGGCCGGCTGAGCGGAGGTTCGCATGGGCGACCGTCGGAAACCGCCACATGATCGCCTGTCCCGCGTGGTGACGCGCAGCGGTGACCGGGGCGAGACGGGTCTGGCCGACGGGACGCGCCTGGCCAAGGATTCTCTCGCCATCGATCTGCTCGGCGAGCTCGACGAGCTCAATGCCCGCCTGGGCTCGCTGGCGGTGTCGCTGACGGACAGCCCGGCAATGCTTGCCTTCGTCCGCGAGCAGCAGCATGCCGTGTTCGACCTGGGTGGCTTCGTCGCCATGGGCGAGATGGCCGCGGCGGGCCAGTTGCCGTCGCTCGAGCGGCTCGACGGGTGGATCGAGAAGGCCAACAGCGACCTGCCGCCGCTCAAGGAGTTCATCCTGCCCGGCGGGAGCGAGGCGATGGCGCGGGCGCATCTGGCGCGAACGGCGACCCGGCGGGTCGAGCGGCTGGCCTGGGCGTGGTCTCGAGAGGCAGGCGGGTCCATTGACCGCGCCGCGCTGGCCACCTATCTCAACCGGCTTTCCGATGCCTGGTTCGTGTTCGCGCGCCGGCTCGATCCCGACGGTGAGCACACGGTCTACTGGCGGGGATCTTCTCCGGGCTGATCCCTGTGTTTCTCTTCGTCCCGGGCCAACGTCGCCTCCGTGCCGGGTCTCACTGCGGTCAGCGTCGTGTCCTCGAGCGTCTTTTCCCAATGGCGATGGCGTTCGGCGAATCGCCCCAGCGCCGGGATTGCACGGATCAGTGCCCCGGGCAGCCGGGGCGAGCCGCCCTCGATCGCCCGTTCCACCTCGGCCAGCGTAATGCGTTCGCCCGGCCGCGCCGGCAGGAAACAGGTATTGTCCGCCGGTTCGGTAATGCGCAGCAGTTCGGCCTCGACCAGCTTTTCCAGCAACGGATCGATCCAGATCGGGGCCAGCTCGGGGTAGGGGGCGATCCGTTCGGCCAGGTGGTCCCGGTCGGGCGGGGCCTTGCCGGCCTCGAAGCGGCGCTCGATCTCGTCGAGCAGCACGATCGCCGTCGCCAGGCGCGTTGCCGGATGGGCGGGGGCGGGCTTGCCCAGGGTCAGGCGGTCGCTGTGCTGCCAGGCGTAGCTGATGCCCGCGCCCACCAGCACGATCATCCAGGCGATCTGCAGCCAGACCAGGAACAGCACCAGCGAGGCGAAGGCCGAGTAGACCGCGGTGTAGCTGGTCGACCCGGCGATCAGGCCGCCGAACAGAAGACCCAGCAGGTTCCAGAGCACGGCGGCCACCAGCCCGCCGACCAGGGCCGACCCGGGGCGCACGCGCGTGTTGGGGATGAACAGGTAGAGAAAGGCGAACGCGCCGGTCCAGATCGCCAGCGGCACGAGGTAACCGAGCCACTTGAGCACCGTGGCCAGCACCGAGAGTTCCGCCACGTCGCTGATCCAGGGCGCGGCCACCAGCGAGGCCGTGAGGCTCCCGGCGGCGATCACCAGCACCGGACCGACCATCAGTACCGAAAGATAATTGGCGAAACGGGCCGACATCGAGCGCAGCTGGTGCACGTTCCAGATGCGGTTGAAGACCCGTTCGATCTTCTGCATCAGGGCAATGACGGTGAAGAAGAGCAGGGCAATGCCGGCGGCCCCCAGGACGCCGACCCGGATATTGTCGACGAAATCGAGGATGCGCAGCGTCAGCTCATCGGCCGTGTCACCCAGCGGCGCCATCAGCGAGAGCAGGAACGGCTCGATCACCGAGTCGGAGCCGAACGCCTTGAGCACCGAGAAGGTCACCGCCAGCAACGGCACCATGGACAGCAGCGTGGTGTAGGAAAGGCTCATCGCGTTGAGCTGCAGGTCGCCGCGCGAGGCCGAGGACAGCACGCTCAGCACGGCGCGGGTCAGACGCTGGGCGGCCCGAGCAGGACGGGTGGCCGGTCGGTCATGCCATATCCAGTGTTTGACCGTGTCGAACCATTGGCGGGGCGTAAAGGGGATCATCGAGCAGCCGGGTCCTTGTCGGGTTGAGTGCAGGTAAACGGTTCGTCGTTGCCGCGCCGGGTGCCGTGCATGCGTCCTGGCCGTCCCGCGAGGACGCTCCGGATTCCCGAGTCGTCATGCCGGGCCAATGCTTGTGGGACCGGCTGCGTTATCATGCTCGACCCGGCGCCATCATGACGCCGTTGCCGCCACGGCCTTATCTGCGAGGGAGCTTAGCACCAGATGGAAACCACACCGACGCTCACCGACGCCCCCGAGGTCCCGGTCGTCCTGGCCATTGCCGGGCACGACCCGAGTGGCGGGGCCGGCATCCACGCCGACATCGAGGCGATCGTCAGCCAGGGCGTGCATCCGGCCACCGCCATCACCGCATTGACGGTGCAGGACACGGTCAACGTGCACGGTTTCGTGGCCAGCGACCCGAAGCTCGTCATCGACCAGGCCCTGGCGGTGCTCAAGGACATGCCGGTCGGTGCGATCAAGATCGGCATGCTCGGCACCGTCGAGCTGGTCGAGGCAGTCGCCACGGTACTGGCGCGCTACCCGGATATCCCGGTGGTGCTCGACCCGGTGCTGGTTGCCGGCGGTGGCGGGTCGCTGGCCGAGAACGCCGTCGCCGCGGCGATCGTCGAGCACCTGTTCCCGCGGGCGACCATCGTCACCCCCAATGCCCACGAAGCCCGCGTGCTGGCGCCCGACGCCGCCGACCGCGAGCAGCGCGGCCAGATGCTCTCGGCACTCGGGGCGGAATACGTCCTGCTCAAGGGTGGTGACGAGCCGGGAGAGAAGGTGGAGAACTGGCTGTATGGCGTCGAGCCGCCGCGACGCTTCGTCTACGAGCGCCTGGCCGGCCAGTTCCATGGCTCGGGCTGCACGCTCTCCTCGGCGATCGCCGGGCTGATCGCCCAGGGCAGCGACCCGATCAACGCGATCCACGAGGGCCTGGAATACACCCACCAGACGCTGATGCACGCCGCGGCGATCGGTCGCGGCCAGCTGATCCCGCACCGGTTGTTCTGGGCCGACGACGAGGGCGGGGCGGACATGAACGACGAGCCGCCGGGCTCATCGCGGGTGCACTGACGAGTCGAATTGATGGAGAACGTTCGCCCCAGCACCGACTTGATGCTGCGCCAGCTCGACCGGATCGCGCACGAGATGCAGCGCGCCGGGCTCTGGTCGGATCGGCGTCCCAGCGATCAGGCGCTGGCCAGCCCCAATCCGTTCTGCTTCGACACGCTGGCGTTCGAGGAGTGGCTGCAGTGGAAATTCCTGCCGCAGATGCGCGAACTGCTCGAACGGTTCGGCACGCCGCCGGAGAACTGCTCGATGGCACCATTGGCCGAACACCAGTTCGCCGAACTCGATGAGGAGACCGACCGCCTGCTGGCGGCGATCGCCGAGTTCGACAACCTGGCCTGGCATTTCTTCAACGCCCGCTGACCGCTGGGCTCGATCGACACGACCGGATACCCCATGACCGATTCGCACCGCCGTCCCGACCCCGACTGGTCGCTCTCGACCCAGGCCATTCGCGTCGGCCATCACCCGACGCCCGAACGCGAGCACGGCGAGCCGATCTTCACCACCTCGAGCTTCACCTTCGAGTCGGCCGAGCAGGCCGCGGCGCGCTTCGCCGGCGACGAGCCGGGCAACATCTACGCCCGCTTCACCAATCCCACCACGCGCATCTTCGAGGAGCGGCTGGCGGCGATGGAGGGCGGCGAGGATTGCGTGGCCACCGCCTCGGGCATGGCCGCGATCCTGAGTACCGTCATGGCGTTGTGCGAAGCCGGTGACGAGGTCGTGGTCGCCCGGCAGGTCTTCGGCACCACCACGGTGCTGTTCGACAAGTACCTGGCCAGGTTCGGCCTGGTGGTCCGCTGGGTCGACCTGACCGACTGGTCGCAATGGGAAGCGGCGGTCAACGGGGGCACACGCCTGCTGTTCATCGAGACGCCATCCAACCCCCTGACCGAGGTCGCCGACATCCGCCGGCTGGCCGACCTGGCCCATGCACACGGTGCCGCACTGGTGGTGGACAACTGTTTCTGCACCCCTGCGCTGCAGCGGCCCCTGAGTCTCGGGGCCGACATCGTGATCCATTCGGCGACCAAGTTCCTCGACGGTCAGGGGCGCGCGATCGGCGGGGCCGTGGTGGGGGACGCCGAGCGGGTCGGCAAGGAAGTGCGCGGTTTCCTGCGCACCTGCGGGCCGACCATGGCGCCGTTCAACGCCTGGATCTTCGCCAAGGGACTGGAGACGCTGAACCTGCGCATGGAAGCGCACAGCCGGCATGCCCGCGAGGTGGCCGACTGGCTGGTCGCCCACGAGCGGGTCGCCAGGGTGCATTTCCCGGGGCTGTCGGATCACCCGCAGGCGGCGATCATCGCCGCGCAGCAGACCGGACCCGGGGCGATCGTCTCGTTCGTGGTCGAGGGTGGTCGCGAGAAGGCCTGGGAGGTGATCGATCGCACCCGCATGCTCTCGATCACCGCGAACCTCGGTGACACCAAGACCACCATCACGCACCCGGCGAGCACGACCCACGGCCGCTTGAGTCCCGAGGCGCGCGCCGAGGCGGGCATCGAGGAGGGGTTGATCCGGTTGTCGGTCGGTCTGGAGGACCCGCAGGACATCATCGCCGACCTGGCGCGCGGGTTGGGCGACCAGATCGACTGACGGTCGTTCGCGGGCTCAACGCTGGACCTGCACCAGGTCGCCGCGTTCGACCGACTGTCCTCCCCGGTACCGCAGCGTGGCGTCGTTGTCGCCCAGAAAGGTCACGCGGGCCTCGCCGAGGTTGCGGGCCTCGCGAATCGGTCCGGCCGTGGTATCGAGGTCGGGTCGAGTCAAGAGATTGACACCCAGCCAGTCCGTGGGGACGCCCGGTTCGACCACCATCAGGCGATCGTCGGCGGACAATCCGTCTTTCTGGCCCAGGTCGACCCGCAAATCGATGGCGTCGCCACGGCTGTCGGTCGACAGGACCCGGCCGACCAGCGGGCGGCAGGCCACGGTCTCATGCACCGCCTCGGCCAGGGTCTCGATGGCGGCATCGAGCGAACGTCCCCAGTCGCTGTCCCAGAAGCGTGCCGAATCGGCCGCCACCTCGGGCGAGAACGGTTTGCCCTTGGTCGCCGAGAGATCGATTTTCCAGCTGTCCAGACGCGCCCCGCGCGCGCCGTCGTCCAGCGTGCCGGCCAGCTCCCCGGCGCGGGGGGCATAGCGATCTGGCAGCAGCACGATGCCGGAGGGTCGTCCCTCGGTACCCAGGTTATGTGCCGTGAGCCGCAGGAAGTAGGTTGCGCCATGGCGGTCGAAGACGTCCATCGCAGGTTCGAGACCACTGCTGCGCGTCGGCCGAACGGTCCGTACCACCTGCAGACCGTCCTCCTCGAGCCGGGTGGTCATTCGCTCGGCGATGGCCGCGGACAGGCCGATCACGTCACCGGGTTCGTGTTCGATCTGCGCCTCGCTGATCACGATACGGTGGGACGAGGCACAGGCCTCGTCAGATGCCTCGACGATTGGCGTGGCGCACGTTGCCGCCAGGAGCGTGGCGGACAGCAGGGCGACGGGCGCTCGGCCGCTGGTCGGGCATGGGGATGTCGGCAAGAGGTGACGGAGTGATCGGCGCATGTCGGCTGGCCTGTCGGCAGTTGGAATCGTCGGCGCCCGGTCGGTTCGACGGGGCCGGATGGAATTGATGGCTTGACGTTCTCGTGAAGCAATTGCCGTGCCATTCGTGACGGCATTTGCGCAGGGTGGCAAGTCGGGGGGACGGTTCAGTCATCCGCCGGCAAACCGCTATACTTCCACCCCAGTTTTCCGCCCGTGCCCCTGTCGATCGGACAGGTCGGCCGCTTATTGCTCCCAACGAGGTATCGATGACCGTTCGCACCCGCTTTGCCCCGTCGCCCACCGGCTACCTGCACATCGGCGGCGCCCGCACGGCCCTGTTCAGCTACCTGTTCGCCCGCCGCCACGGCGGCGAATTCGTGCTGCGCGTGGAGGATACCGACCGCGAACGGTCCACCGCCGAGTCGGTCAACGCGATCCTCGAGGGCATGACCTGGCTGGGGCTCGACTACGACGAGGGGCCGTTCTACCAGACCGAGCGCATGGAGCGGTACCGCGAGGTGATCGACCAGTTGCTTGCCGAGGGCAAGGCCTACTACTGCTACGCCACCCGCGAAGAACTCGACGAGCTGCGCGAGGCGCAGATGAAGCGCGGCGAGAAGCCCCGCTACGATCGCCGTTACCGCGACTTCACCGGCACGCCGCCGGCGGGTGTCAAGCCGGTGGTGCGCTTCAAGAATCCGCTCGACGGGCTGGTGGTGGTCGAGGACGCCATCCGTGGTCGGGTGACCTTCCGCAACGACGAACTCGACGATCTGATCATCGCCCGCGGTGACGGCACGCCGACCTATAACCTCACGGTGGTGGTCGACGACATGGACATGCGGATCACGCACGTCGTGCGTGGCGATGACCACCTCAACAACACACCGCGTCAGATCAACCTCTACCGCGCACTTGGTGTCGAGCCGCCGCAGTTCGCGCACCTGCCGATGATCCACGGCCCCGACGGGGCGAAGCTTTCCAAGCGCCACGGCGCGGTCAGCGTGGTGCAGTACCGCCACGATGGCTTTCTGCCCGAGGCGCTGCTCAACTACCTGGTTCGCCTGGGCTGGTCGCACGGTGACGAGGAGATCTTCTCGCGTGCCGAGCTGGTGCAGTTGTTCGACCTCAAGGACGTCAACCACTCTGCCTCGAGCATAAACCCCGAGAAACTCCGCTGGCTCAACCAGCACTACATGCGCGAGCTGCCGGTCGCCGACGTCGCCGCCGAGCTGCGCTGGCACCTCGGCCAGCTGGGCATCGATCCGGACAAGACCGGCCCCGATCCCGCTGCGATCGTGCCGGCTTACGTCGACCGGGTACACACGTTGGTCGAGATGGCCGAGCAGGCTCGTCCCTTCTACCTGGATGCCGTCGAGCCGGACCCCGTGGCAATGGAAAAGCTCGATGCCTCGGCCGCGATGGTGGTCGATGCGCTGATCGTCGCGCTCGAGGACGATGCGGTCTGGGAGAGCAGCGACACGCTCGAGGCGGCGGTCAAGGGCGTGGCCAGTACCCTCGAACTCAAGCTTGGCAAGGTGGGGCCGGTGCTGCGACTGGCCCTGCTGGGGCACACCTCGTCGCCGAGTTTCGGCGTGATCCTGGAGCTGATGGGCCGTATACGCAGCATCCAGCGCCTCAACGCCTTCCGGGACCGGATCGGCGCCTGACGTGAGGGCGCCTCGAAAAACCGTCATGAGCCGCCCGAGTGCAAGGAGCCGCACAGTGAGTGACGAGACAGATCAACAAGATAGGCGAGAAACGAGCGAGCACGCGACGCGGCAATCGGGTGGCGCAATAGGTTTTTCGAGGTTCCCATGAGGATCGGGGCCATGCGACCGGCATTGCCGATCACGGTCGCCTACCTGTTGCTGGCCTCGTTGTGGATCTGGGTCACCCAGTGGCTGCTGGGCCGGCTGGGCGGGGCCCACTGGGAGATTTCCACTGCCGGGCTGGTCTTCGGCGAGATATTCGTGCTGGTCACCGGCGCGATGCTCTACGTGCTGGTCGACCGGTTGACCATCGCCCGGGAAGACCGGGTCGATTTCGGTCCCGAGCGGACACGTCCTCGTCAGGGTTGGCTGACCGCCATGCTGGTCGCGCTGGTGCTGATCGCCGTGATGCAGATATTCATCGCCGTGGTAGCCGCCCGGCAGTACGCCCCGCTGCTGCTAGACAAGGCGCAACGGGAGGTGTCGAACCTCGCGGCGATCCGGGCCATCGAGCTGGAGAACTGGGTGGACGAGCGCGACCAGCAGGTCGAGGCGCTGGCCCAGCGGCGTGACTGGCTGCGAGACTGGGTCGAGAGACTCGACGAGGGGCGGGTCGACGAGTTCCCCGACAGCCTGCGTCAGGGCAGTCTGGTCGGCCGCTTCCGCTCGATCACGCTGCTCGACCCGGACCGTAATCCGCGGCTGCAGACCGGAACGACCAGTGTCGTCCCGCCCGAGATGCAGTCATTCGACCAGGCCGCGGTGACCGGGAAGGTGGAGACGGTCACCCGGTTCATCCGTGGGCGTGGTGGTGTCGACCTGTTCTGGATCGTTCCGATCTACGACGAGCGCACGGCGGTCACCCGCGGGCCGTGGTACCTGATGCTCTGGACCCGGCTGAACACCGACGGCCTCCTGGCGGACGTCGAGGACAGTGTCCGGCGCGTGCGGGCGGCCGAAGGGCTGAGCACGCTCCTGATCAACACCCCGGAAGACCCCGCCAGCGGCTCGAGCTTCTGGCCCATGCTGGTACTCGACCCGCGTGGCGAATCCGCGACCGTGGGCGAGACGCCGGCGGCGATCGTCGATCGCATCCAGGTGGGCTTGTCCGAGATCGAGGGCGACCCGGATGCCGACGAGGGCGTGACTCGGATCGAGGGGCGTGATCGTGTCTATGCCACGGCCGATCTGCCGCGCCTGTCCGCCCGCTTGCTGGTCCTGCAGGATCGCCGCGACGTGCTCGCGCCGGTCGATCAGCTGGAGAAGTGGCTGGGCCTCACGGCCATGCTCTCGACCCTGGGGCTGTTTGCGGCCCTGCTGTTCCTGTGGCGCTTCCTGCGCGGTCGCTATCGCGCCCGGTGCGCCGACATCCGGCGCGAGTGCGAATTCTGGCATCACGCCTGGCTCGAGATGCCGTCGCTTGGCCTGCTCGAGATCGATGCGGATCGCCTGCGGGTGATCGTTGCCAATCGCCAGGCGGCCGAGTGGCTGGGACGGGGCCGCGAGGAGCTGGTCGGCAGGCAGTTGTTCGACCTCTTCGAGCCCAACGACTCGGCCTCCCCGCTCGCCGGTGACCCCGAGACGGCCCTGCCGGCCTACTTCGCCCGTGGGGCGGTGGACTGGCTGGCGCTGGAGGTCCGGGTCAGCGGCGAAACGGCCACGGGCTCCATGTGGCTGGAACTCCGCGTGCTGCGCGACGGCGATGGCCAACCGGAACGCATGATCGGCATGCTGCGGCCGGCACGGGCCGTCGACTTGCACGCCCTGCGGGCGCAGCTCGATCACCTCACGGCACGCTGCGCGGTGTTGCCGCCCGCCGAGCGCGAGTCGCTGGCCGTCTCGTTGGCCGATCAGGCGGAGAGTCCGTTTCTCGATGTGCGGACCATCTCGCTCTCCACGGCGGAGATCCACGATCGCGCCGCTTTGATCGCCTACCTCGAGGACCACCTGCCCGAGAGCCTTCGCCATCACCAGGCCTTGCTGCGCCCCCTGGCCGACGAGCTGGGGCGGGTCGTGGTCAGCGGCGAGGGGCGTTGGGTGCACAGCGATAGCGCCGATTCGGTCGAGGGCGGGTATGGCAGTCCTGCCGTCGTCACCGCTGTCGGCCACAGCGTGGTGATGTTGCCCGAGCCGGTCGTCCAGCGCGGTACCGTGGCCGTGCGGCTCTACATCAGCCGGGAGCGCTGGGAGATGACCGCGGACCTGCTGGAGGCCGTGGCGCGGCTGCATCGGGTCTGCGGACAGGCGGGATGACGGCAGGGAGCTTGTCGGCCGGCGGGCCGAGTGGAGAGCTCATGACAGGTACGCCTCACGACGAACGCCCCGTGTCGATCCCGGTCGACACGGGGCGTTCGTCGTTCGCCGACCGGTGCTAGTCTCCGCCGTCCTCCCGGTTCGGCTTTCCATTGGCCTCGCCGTAACGCGGGTTGTCGCCCGAGAGCTCCCGGTGGATGCCGGCGCGTGCCATCAGCAGGGCGCTGATCGGCGCCGTCAGGAACAGGAAGATCAGGATCAGGATCTCGTGGACCGACAGGCCGCCGCGGCTGGTGAAATACACCGCCGAGGCCAGCAGGATGCTGCCCACGCCCAGTGTCGATGCCTTGGTGGGCCCGTGCAGGCGCATGAAGAAGCTCGGCAGCTTGGCCAGGCCCAGCGAGCCCAGCAGCACGAAGGCGGCGCCGAACAGGATCAGGAAACTGACGATGAGTTCGAAAAGCATGATGGCCTCCGGGCTATTCGACGATGTCGCCGCGAATCAGGTACTTGCTCAACGCCACGGTGGTGATGAAGCCCAGCACGGCGATCAGCAGCGCCGCCTCGAAGTTGATCGAGGTCTCGAACCAGATCCCCAGCGCGATCAGCAGGGCGATCGCGTTGATCGACATGGTGTCGAGCGCGAGGACGCGGTCGGCCTGGTCCGGGCCCTTGAACAGGCGATAGGTCGCCAGGCCCATGGCGATGACGATCAGGACCAGGGCGATGCCGAGGCTGACGTGGATCATGATTCTGCCTCCGGGTTGGTTGCTGCCCGTCCGGCATCGCCGGCCTGGCCGAAGACGCGGATCAGGCGCGATTCGTAGCGCTGCTTGATCTCCGCGATCTCCTCGGAGATATCGTCGGCGTGCAGGGCGTGCACCCACAGGCGGGTCTGGTCCGGGCTGATCCGGCAGGAGACCGTGCCGGGCGTGAGCGTGATGGTCGCCGCGAGGATGCTCACCGGCAGCGAGCCGCGGAGATCGAGCTCCATTTCGAACAGCTGCGAGCGCAATGCCCGGTTGGGCCCCAGCACCTGGCGGGCGACCACGAAATTGGCGCGGATGATGTCGACCAGCACGATGCCGATGTAGCCGAGCAGCGCCGCCGGGCTCTTGACCCCGGCCCGGATCTCCCAGAAGCGGTGCGTGATCCAGGGAATGATCAGCGCGACGATCGCCCCCATGACGATGGTGCCCGGGTGGAGGCTGTTGTTGATCACCAGCCAGCTGACCCACAGGGCCAGGCTGAGCAGGGGTTGAGGCAGGATGCGGCGCATTCAGTGACCTCCCTCGTAATCCGGGTAATCTTGGCCGTACTTGCCGGGCGCGGTGTCCGGCGACAGGATGCCATCGGGCATCACCGCCTCCTTGTAGCTCGACGGCGTCGTGATCTGCTCGGCGGTGACATTCAGCCAGTCGGATAGCGGTTGGGCGCCGACCACCATCACGGTGGCGACGGCCAGCGGAGCGATGGCAAGCGTCAGCCCGGGCAGCGGCGTGCGCTGGTCGCGCGCAGTGGGATGAGCGGGGTGCCCGGGCGTGGCCTGCGACTGGTAGAACAGCCGGCTGCCGGCCTGCGCCAGGGCGATCACCATCAGCAAGCCGCTGATCAGCACCACGGCGAAGATCGGTGCCATCAACGGGCTGTCCAGAGCAGCGGCCAGGATCATCACCTTGCCGAAGAACCCGGTCAGCGGCGGCAGGCCGGCCATCGCGATCGCGTAGGCCAAGAACAGCGAGCCGACCAGCACGGCGTGCGGCATGGGAGGCGTGGTCTCGAAGGCATCGCCGGCCTCGGGGCGGTGGCGCACCAGCAGACCGGCCAGCAGGAAGAACCCGGCGCTCAGTACCGTGGTGTGAATCCAGTAGTACAGCGCGCCGCTGATCGCCAGTTCACGCTCCGAGCCGGTTACCAGACCCAGTGCGATCAGGATCATGCCAACCGAGGCGACGATCAGGTAGGCCACCTGCCGGCGCAGGAATCGCCCGGCGAGCACGCCGAGCGCGGCGAGCATCAGGGTGACCAGGCCCAGCCAAAGCAGCCACGGAGCGATAAGGGTAGTGGTCTCGACCAGTCCGCCGATACTGTTGCCCGAGAGCATCACCGAGTCGACGCGCAGCACCGAGTACAGCCCCACCTTGGTCATGATCGCGAACAGCGCGGCGACCGGGATCGAGGCGTAGGCGTAGGCGCCCGGCAGCCAGAGATACAACGGGAAGGCCGCCCCCTTGATCAGGAACACCGTGAACAGCAGGAAGATCGCCGTGGTGACGATCGGCACCGCATCCGGCGCCACTTCGGGCAGCTTTAGCGCGATGTCGGCGAGGTTGAGGCTGCCGACCGTGCCGTACAGCGCGCCGACGGCGAACAGGAACAGCGTCGAGCCGATCAGGTTGACCGCCACGTAGTGGAATCCCGCCCGGGTGCGCTTGCGGCCGTTGCCGTGCAGCAGCAGCCCGTAGGAGGCGAGCAGCAGCACCTCGAAGAACACGAACAGGTTGAACAGGTCGCCGGTCAGGAACGCGCCGTTCAGACCGAACAGCTGCGCCTGGAACAGGGCGTGGAAATGCGGCCCGGCCGAATCCTCCTCGCGGCGCACCGCGTAGAGCAGGGCGAGCATCGCGACGATCGAGGTCAGCACCACCATCAGCCCGGAGAGGCGATCGAACACCCAGACGATGCCGAAGGGCGCGGCCCAGCTGCCCAGCTCGATCACCTGCGGGGTGTTGCCTTGTCCCGTGACCAGCAGCCCGACACTGACGACCAGCAGCACCGCCACCCCGGCCAGGCTGATGCCGCGCGACAGTCCCGGCGCGCGCTGGTCGGTCATGGCGAGGATGGCCGCCAGCGCGACCGGCAGCAGGACCAGCAGGGAAATCAGGTTGGCGGTCATGCGCGCGGCTCCTTGCGGCGTTCGATCACCCGGTCGGCCTGTGGGATGTGCGTGCCGTCGACGTGATCGTTGCCCAGTGCGGCGCGCGCCTTGAGCGCCAGGACGATGACGAAGGCGGTCATGGCGAAGGCGATCACGATGGCGGTCAGCACCAGCGCCTGGGGCAGGGCGTCGGCCGAGTGCTCGGCCGCTCCGACCACCGCCGGGGCGGCGGTGTGCAGCCGGCCCATGGTGAACAGGAACAGGTTGACCCCGTAGGACATCAGGGTCAGCCCCAGCACCACCGGGAAGGTCTGCGCGCGCAGCACCAGGTACACGCCGGCCCCGGTGAGCACGCCGATCAGCAGGGAAATGGCCAGGTTGGTCATGCGTTTCTCTCCCCGCGGATCTTTCCGCTTGCGGGGCTTGCCTCGATGGATGCGTAGTCGGGATGTTCGACCGCGTGGTCGGTCAGGCGGCCGAGATTGAGCAGGATCAGCATGGTCGAGCCGACCACCACCAGGAACACGCCCAGGTCGAAGCCGATCGCCGAGGCCAGGTGGATCTCACCGACCACCGGCAGCGTGAAGTGCCAGGTGTTGGAGGTGAGGAAGGGCACGCCGACCACCATGGCCACCAGCCCGGTGCCCAGCGCGACCAGCAGGCCTGCACCCATCACGCCGTGGATCGGCAGGTGCAGCTTGCGTTCGGTGTTCTCGATGCCGAAGGCCATGTACTGCGCCACCAGCGCACTGGCGACGATCAGCCCGGCGATGAAGCCCCCGCCCGGTTCGTTGTGCCCGCGCAGGAACACGTAGATACCGAACAGCAGCGTCAGCGGCAGGATGATCTGGGCGAAGGTGCGCAGCATCAGCGGGTGTGGGTCATCGCTCCAGGCACGTCCGAACGGATCGCGACGCGAGGAGGGCAGCGACAGGTTGTGCAGCATGGCGAAGATGCCCAGCGCGGCTAGCGCGAGCACCGTGATCTCGCCGAAGGTGTCGTAGCCCCGGAAGTCGACCAGGATCACGTTGACCACGTTGGTGCCGCCACCGCCCGGCACGGAATGCTCCAGGAAGTAGCCCGAGATCGTCTCGAACGGCCGGCTGATGATCGCGTAGGTCAGCGCGGCGATCCCGCCGCCGATGACGGTGGCGATGCCCGCGTCGCGCCAGCGACGGCTCGGCGACGACAGGCGGCGCGACTGCTGCGGCAGGTAGAACAGCGCCAGCAGCAACAGGATCATGGTCACCACCTCGACCGACAGCTGCGTCATGGCGAGATCCGGTGCCGAGAAGCGCGCGAAGATCATGGCCACACCCAGGCCGACCACGCTCATCGAGATCACCGCGAACAGTCGCTGGCGATGGCCGATGGCGGTGACCACCGCGGCGATGATGATCAGGAGCATGCCGAGCCAGGTCACCCAGTCGCCGCTGTCCTCGACCGTGCCGCGGTCGGGTGCGGTCTGCACGCCCGGCAGGCCGACGGTCTGGACGTAGCCGACCAGCCCGGCGATCAGCGAGAACAGCAGCGTGAGGATCACGATGCGGCCCAGCCGGCCGTTGTCCAGCGCCCCGGTGACCCCGGTGCTGGCGCGCATCAGGAGTTCCATGGCGCGGTTGTAGACGGCACGGGCATCGAGATGCGCCAGCGAACGGGCGTGCCAGCGGAAGATCGGCGCCCGGTAGAGGTAGATGACCAGGCCGCCGATCAGGGCCACCGCGCTCATCAGCAGCGGCAGGTTGAAGCCGTGCCACAACGACAGGCTGTAGTCGGGCGGCTCGGCCTGCAGCACGCCGGTGACGGCCACGTGCAGCAAGGGCCCGACCACAAGCGCCGGCAGGATGCCCACGGCCAGGCACAGCACCACCAGCAGGTCGACCGGGCGCTTCATCATGCCGGGCGGCTCGTGGGGCTTCTTGGGCAGGTCGCCGTCGGGCTTGCCGAAGAAGGTGTCGTGGACGAAGCGCAGCGAGTAGGCCACCGACAACAGCCCGCCGATCGAGACCAGGATCGGCAGCAGCCACACCGGACCGATGTCGCCGGCCACGCGTACCGACTCGGTGAAGAACATCTCCTTGGAGAGAAAGCCGTTGAACAGCGGCACGCCAGCCATAGCCATCGCCGCGATCATGCCCAGCGCCGCCGTGTGCGGCATGTACTTGATCAGCCCGCCCAGACGGCGCATGTCGCGGGTGCCGGTCTCGTGGTCGACGATGCCGGCGACCATGAACAGGCTGGCCTTGAAGGTGGCGTGGTTGATGATGTGGAAGATGCCCGCCACCGCGGCCAGCGGCGTGCCGAAGCCGAACAGCAGCGTGATCAGCCCCAGGTGGCTGATGGTCGAGTAGGCCAGCAACCCCTTGAGGTCATGCCGGAACAGCGCGGTGTAGGCACCCAGCAGGAAGGTGATCAGGCCGGCGGTGGAGACGATGATCACCCACAGCTCGGTGCCGGCCAGCGCCGGGAAGAAGCGCGCCAGCAGGAAGATGCCGGCCTTGACCATCGTCGCCGAGTGCAGGTAGGCCGACACCGGCGTCGGTGCGGCCATGGCGTTGGGCAGCCAGAAGTGGAACGGGAACTGCGCCGACTTGGTGAACACGCCCAGCAGGATCAGGATCAGCGCCGGGGCGTAGAGCTCGTGGTTCTTGATCAGGTCGCCCGCGGCCAGCACGTCGGTCAGCTCGTAGGAGCCGACGATGTGACCGAGGATCAGTACCCCGCCGAGCAGCGCCAGCCCCCCGGCGCCGGTGATCGCCAGCGACAGCCGCGCGCCGTAGCGGGCTTCCTTGCGATGCTGCCAGTAGCTGATCAGCAGGAACGAGGTCAGCGAGGTCAGTTCCCAGAAGATGACCAGGTTGATCATGTTCTCGGAGAGCACCACGCCCAGCATCGCGCCCATGAACATCAGCAGGTAGGCGAAGAACCGCCCCATCGAATCGTTGGGCGAGAGGTAGTAGCGCGCGTAGACGACGATCAGCAGGCCGATCACCAGGATCAGGCCGGTGAACAGCAGCGACAGGCCGTCGAGGCGGAAACCGAACGTCAGGCCTGCCGCCTCGAGCCAGGCATGCGAGGTGGCCACGGGCATCTGGCCGCTGTGCAGGACGACCAGCCAGGCGAAGATCACCAGGGCAAGCAGCGTGACGCCACCCGCCACCCAGGCGGCCGCATAACGATTGATGCGTGCGCTCCAGGCCGCCAGCGGGGCGGCCAGGAACGGCAGCAAGACGACTGCGGCCAAGAGTTCGATCGCGTTCACGAACACCGTCCTTATGCGGGTGAAATGGGGCTGCGGCCGTGAATCACGGCACAATCAGCGCAAAATCCTAGCATAGAACTTGCCGATCCAGGGCGCTAAACCCGCGGCAGCACGGGATTTGCGGGCATGTCGACGTGTTTGTCCTGCGGGCGCGCGCGAGGCGGCCCGAGCCGGTCGCTCCGGCCAATGGCCGCGGGTGGCTCCCGCCATTGCCGCTGGCCATTGTCGCTGGGGGAGTCTGCACGAATTGCCATACGCTCTGTCTGACCTGAGGCGGGCAGATGCGCGGCGGTCCACCGCGGTAGGGCACTCCCTTTCCGGGGGCAACCCAGCAGGTGCCAGATCCAAGGCGCGACTATGGGGTTGGTCCCGTCCTGCCGGGTCGCCAGGGGCCCATCTGCGACGTTGCGATCCCGGGAAGGAGCGCCGCATTCACCGCGAACGGCGCCTTGTAGACAGGTGCTTGGCGGTCCGGTCGAGGCACGATCGCATCGCGCAGAGTTTCCATGGTGATAGACTTCACGCTTTCTTCTGCGGAGCCTCTGCACGAATGGCACCTCCCCCGGCCCGGCCGGCGCGGCGCTGCAATCCGTACAGGGGTTCCCCAACCCACTGCGTGGCCCGTCGGCGCGTTCGATCGACGCGACCGGCCCGCTCGACGCCCGAACCGGGTCGATGCCGGCCACGGCGACAAATGGCAGACCGTTTTGACGGATAACGTGACAGCAATCCAGACCCGAATACCCGCCGAGACCCATGGCCTCTCGATCAACGACCTGAGCGAAAACGCCCGGTTCGTCCTCGAGCGACTGCACGAGGCCGGCTTCGAGGCCTACGCCGTCGGTGGCTGCGTGCGCGATCTCCTGCGCGGACGCAACCCCAAGGACTTCGACGTGGTCACCGACGCGCGCCCCGAAGAGGTCAAGCGCCTGTTCAAGCGCGCGCGCATCATCGGCCGGCGCTTCAAGATCGTGCACGTGGTCTTCCGCGACGAGCTGATCGAGGTGACTACCTTCCGTGGCGGCGATGCCGACGAGGTCAAGCGCGCCGACGGCGGCATGATCACGCGCGACAACGTCTTCGGCAGCATCGACGAGGACGTCTGGCGGCGTGACTTCGCCTGCAACGCCCTCTACCTCGACTTCGCCTCCGGGGAACTGGTCGACTACGTCGAGGGCCTGACCGACATCCGCAGCGGTCGCCTGCGCGTGATCGGCGAACCGGAGGCCCGCTACCGCGAGGACCCGGTGCGCATGCTGCGCGCGGCGCGCTTTGCCGCCAAGCTCGGCTTTCACCTCACGCCCGACAGCGAGCAGGCCATCGCGCACTGCCGCGAGACGCTCGCCGACATCTCCCCGGCACGCCTGTTCGACGAGACGGTCAAGCTGCTTCAGGGCGGCGCCGGGCGCCAGACGGTGCTCGAACTCAAGCGCCTCGGCCTGCTCGAGTACCTGTTCGACAACCTGGCCACCTGGATCGAGCCCAACGACCCGGCCAGCGACTGGGTGCTGATCGAGCCGGTGCTCGAGGCCACCGACGAGCGGGTGGCCAAGGACCTGCCGGTCAACCCGGCCTTCCTGTTCGCCGGCCTGTTCTGGCGGATGCTGGGCCGTCACCGCGTCCAGTGGATGCACCAGCGCGTGCCCATGGAGGACGCCCTGGTTCTCGCCGCCGACGAGGTGCTCGCCGTCGCCGCCCGCCGTCTGATGATCCCGCGCCGGCTCGCCGAGATCATCCGCGCGATCTGGTCGCTGCAGCCGGATCTCGAGCGCCATGCCCCGCCGGCCGGCAAGTCCGGCGACAAGCTGACCGAGGAACAGCGCGCGCTGACCGAGGCGCCGTGGTTCCGCGCCGCAGTGGACTTCCTCTGTCTGCGCTCGCGCACCAACGAGGTCGACGAGGCCGTCTGCAGCTTCTGGCGCCGTCATGCCCCGGAGCGCTCCAGCCGCGAAGAGGCACCGATCGAGGCCCTGCAGCCCTCGGACTTCGGCAAGAAACGTCGTCGCCGTCGCCCGCGTCGTCGCAAGCCCGGCGGCAAGCCGCAATCCGCCAAAGGCTGATCGCGGGAGGCAGGGATGGTTCGGGAAATTGCCACCATCGGCCTGGGCGCCAATCTCGGCGATCCGGTCGACCAGATCGAGCGGGCCATCGAGGCCATCGACAGCCTGCCGCTTTGCCGGGTGCGTGCCGTCTCCGGGTTGTACGCCAACCCGCCGATCGGCCCGCAGGACCAGCCCGACTACGTCAATGCCGTGGCCGAGCTCGAAACGGCCCTGGCTCCGGAAGCCCTGCTGCGCGCCCTGAAGGGTCTGGAGCGCGCGGCGGGCCGCTCGTACACGCGCCACTGGGGGGAACGGATGCTGGACCTGGACATCCTCGCCTTCGGTGATCGCCAGCTCGACACGTCCGAACTGACCGTGCCGCACCCGGAGATCGTCCGCCGGCACTTCGTGCTCGCCCCCTGGCTCGAGATCCGCCCGGACGCCCGCCTGCCCGACGGCACGGCCCTGGCCGGGTTTCTCGAGGCGGTCGCCGATCACCCGCTGCGATTCCTGCGTGCCATGCGCTGGGAACGCCATGGTGACGAGGGCCGGGCCACCGCCCCGGGACACAGCCGGCCGAATCGCGCCAAGGGCGCCCGCACCACTCCCACGCGGAGGTCGCCATGACCCGTACCCGATTGCGCCAGGCCAAGAGCGAGCGCCGCCCCATCGCCATGCTCACCGCCTACGAGGCCGGCCTTGCGCGCGTCGCGGCCGCGGCGGGGGTGGATGCCTTCCTGGTGGGCGACTCGCTCGGCATGGTGGTCCAGGGGCAGCGCGACACGCTGGCCGTCACCGTCGATGACGTCGCCTATCACGCCGCCATGGTGCGCCGTGGCGTGGGCGATGCGCTGGTGATCGCCGACATGCCGTTTCTCTCCGATGCGACCGTCGAGCGTGCGCTGGATGCCGCAGCCAGGCTGATGGGCGAGGGCGGGGCCGACATGGTCAAGCTCGAGGGCGGGGCCGAGAAGGCCGAGATCGTCCGCGCCCTGACCGGCAGCGGCGTGCCGGTCTGCGGCCACGTCGGTCTGCTGCCCCAGCGCGTGCGCAAGCTGGGCGGCTACCGGGTGCAGGGCCGCGAGGCGGCGGATGCCCGCCGCATCCTCGACGATGCTCGGGCGCTGGTCGCCGCCGGCATCGACCTGCTGGTGGTCGAATGCGTGCCGAGCGAACTGGGCCGCGCGCTGGCCGAAGCGGTCGAGGTGCCGGTGATCGGCATCGGTGCCGGGGCGGATACCGACGGCCAGGTGCTGGTGATGCACGACATGCTGGGTGTGACCGAGAAACCGCCGCGCTTCGTGCGCGACTTCCTCGTCGAGGGCGGCTCGATCCGGGGCGCGTTCGCCGCCTTTGTCGAGGCCGTGCGCGAGCGGCGTTTCCCGACTCCCGAGGAAAGCTTCTGATGCAGGTGATCCGCGACATCGAGACCCTGCGCGATTGGCGCGAGTCGGTCGAGTTCGAGGCCCGTCGGGTGGGATTCGTGCCGACGATGGGCAACCTCCACGCCGGGCACCTCGCGCTGATCGAGCACGCCAGGCAACGCGCCGATGCCGTGATCGTGAGCGTGTTCGTCAACCCGCTGCAGTTCGAGGACCCGGACGACTTCGCGCGCTATCCGCGCACCGAGGAACGCGACCTCGAGCTGCTCGAGCGCGCCGGGGTGGCGGCGGTCTTCCTGCCGACCGAACCCGAGCTCTACCCCCATGGCCAGGACGACATCGTGCGCGTCGATCCCGGCCCGCTGGGCGAGCGCCTCGAAGGCGCGGTGCGCCCGGGGCACTTCACCGGCGTGGCCACCGTGGTGACCAAGCTGTTCAACCTGGTGCGGCCCGACGTGGCCGTCTTCGGCGAGAAGGATGCCCAGCAGGTGGCCGTGATCCGGCGGCTGGTGGCCGATCTCGACATGCCGGTGGAGCTGGCGATCGAGCCGACCCACCGTGAACCCGACGGGCTGGCGATCAGCTCGCGCAACCGCTTTCTCGACTCGCAGCAGCGTTGCCAGGCCCCTGCCGTCCACCGGGCGCTCAAGCGCGCGGCCGAGTCGCTGGCCGGTGGGCACAGCGTGGCCGCGACGCTTGCAGCGGCCCGCCACTGGCTCACGCAACAGGGTTTCGAGGTCGACTACCTGGTCTACTGCGACGACGAGCGGCTCGAGGAGCAGACCCGGCTGGTCTCGCACGGGCGGCTGCTGGTCGCCGCGCGCCTGGGTAAGGTCCGTCTGATCGACAACCTCGCCGTGCACACCCCGCACCCGGCCAACACCGAAAGCGATCGCTGACGGGCCGGGAGCACCGCGGATTTACGCTGCGGACGCAATTTCGGCACAATACGCGTCTGTCTCGCGACCACGGGCGACCATTTCGGTCCCGGTGCCAATGGCGAGACGGCATACCCACTACCCGCCCACACCGCGCAGGCGTCTATGAATCCGAACTATCTCGACTTTGAACAGCCGATCGCCGAACTCGAGGCCAAGATCCGCGAGCTCCAGCTCATGGACGACGATCAGGGCCTGGACATCGACGAGGAGATCGAGCGGCTGCGCACCAAGTCGACGGATCTGACGCGGTCGATCTTCGCCAATCTCGGCGCCTGGCAGGTCAACCAGCTGGCCCGCCATCCGCAGCGCCCGTATCTCACCGACTACCTCGAGCGGGTGTTCACCGATTTCCGCGAGCTGCACGGCGATCGCGCCTTCGGCGACGACCCGGCGATCATCGGTGGCATGGCCCGCCTCGACGGTCTGCCGGTGATGGTCATCGGCCAGCAGAAGGGCCGCGACACCAAGGAGAAGATCCGCCGCAACTTCGGCATGCCGCGCCCGGAGGGCTACCGCAAGGCCAAGCGCCTGATGGAACTGGCCGAGAAGTTCGGCCTGCCGGTGCTGACCTTCATCGACACGCCCGGCGCCTACCCGGGCATCGACGCCGAGGCGCGCGGCCAGAGCGAGGCGATCGCGCGCAACCTCTACGTGATGGCCGAGCTCGAGACCCCGATCATCGTCACCGTGATCGGCGAGGGTGGTTCGGGCGGCGCGCTGGCCATCGGCGTGGGCGACCACGTGATGATGCTCCAGTACAGCACCTACTCGGTGATCTCCCCGGAAGGTTGCGCCTCGATCCTCTACAAGAGCGCCGAGAAGGCCCCCGAGGCCGCCGAATCGCTGGGCATCACCGCCGAGCGTCTCAAGGAGCTGGGCCTGGTCGACGAGGTGATTCCCGAGCCTTGCGGCGGGGCGCACCGCGACGTGCCGGCCATGGCCCGCTCGCTCAAGAGCAGTCTCAAGAAGGCCGTGCTCGCCCAGATCGACCGGCCGACCCAGGCGCTGCTCGAGCGGCGCTACGAGCGCCTGATGAGCTACGGTGAGTTCATCGAACGCTAATGCCGCCCGTCGGCAGCCGCCGGCCGGCGACGACCGGTCGGCCGGGCCGGCTTGCCCGCCGCACGACGCCCATGTCCTGCTCGCCAGCTCCGGCGGGCGCGATTCCCTCGGCGCGCTGGTGCAACTGGCGCGCTGGCGCGACGATGGGCGCTTCGCCCGCCTTTCCGTGGTCCACGTCGATCACGGACTGCACCCCGACGCCCCGGACTGGGCCGAGATCGCCCGTGAACAGGCCCGTCTCCATGATTGCCCGTTCGAGCTGCACCGGGTAGCCGTCAAGCGCGCCACGGTCGGGGCCGGGCGCGGCTCGACCGAGGCGGCCGCCCGCGAGGCCCGTTACCGCGCGCTCGACGAGGCGCTGCGCGATGCGGCCGTCGAGAGCCCGTCCCATCCACCCGTGCTGGTCACCGCCCACCACGCCGATGACCAGGCAGAGACCATCCTGCTCGCGCTGATGCGCGGTTCGGGCGGGCAGGGGCTCTCGGGGATGTCGGCCTGGCGTCCGCGCGGGGCGTTTGCCCACTGGCGGCCGTTCCTGGAAACCCCCCGCGCCGAGCTCGAGGCGGCCGCACGGGCGAGTGGGCTCGACTGGGTCGATGACCCGGCCAACGACGACCCCGGCTTTGCCCGCAATCACCTGCGCCATCACGTGCTGCCCGCGTTGCGGGCCTACTGGCCCGATGCCGTCGCTCGGATGCGCACCAGTGCCCAGCGACTGGCGATGGAGCAAGGTCTGCTGAGTGAACTGGCCGAGATGGACGCCGACCAGTCTCTGGACGGGCCGACGCTCGATTGGCGCAGGGCCGCCGCCTTGCCGCCGCATCGCCAGTGCAACCTGCTGCGCCAGTGGCTGGCCCGCCTGGGTTGCCTGCCGCCTCCACCGGAACGCCTCGGCGAGTGGCTGGCGCAATTGCGACGGGCCGCGGCCGATCGCCAGCCGTTGCTCGAATGGCCGGGTGGCCAGCTACGGCGTTACCGGGATCGGATCCATTGGCTCAGGGTGCTGCCCGAGCCGACGCCGTCGCTCGACTGGCCGGCCGATCGCGATTGCCTGCCCGTCGACGGGGGGCGCGAGCTCTGCCGTCGGGCGGTTGCCGAGGGGGTGGATGACCGCTTGGTCCTCGCGGCGGGCGGGGAGGGGTGGCGCCTGCGCCCGGTCGGCGGCAGCGAACGGTTGCGCCCGGCCGAGGGGCGGCCGAGCCTGCCGGTCAAGCAATGGTTCCAGGATCGGGGCATCCCGCCGTGGGAACGCCCCGCGGCCATCGGGGTGGAGGTCGACGGTCGACTGGCCGCCGTGCTGGCCGGCGAGCACTGGCTGGTGGACGCGGGCTTCCATCCGGCCCCGGGGGAGCCGGCCTGGACATTGGTCGAGCGGCGCTCGGGCCAGCCCGGTTAGTCTGCCCTTAGCCTGCCTGCACCTCGATGCGCTTGCGTCGTGCACCGCCGGCCTTTTCCAGCGTCACGCTGAGCACACCATTGCGATAGGCCGCCCTGGCGGATTCGGCCTTCACCGGCGCCGGGAGGGGAACCAGTCGTGCGAATCGGCCATAGGCGCACTCGGCCACGTGGTATTCGCCTTCACGGTGCTCCCGCTCGACGCGTTTCTCGCCGGCAATCCGCAGATGCTCGTCGAGCACCTCCACCTCGATGTCATCGCGTTCCAGCCCCGGTGCCTCCAGGCGCACCTCGACATGGGCGTCCTGGTCGAACACCTCGACCGGCAGCAGGCCCCAGCCGATATTGCGCCGTTCCAGATCGCGGCCTTGGTCGGCCGACTCGCGGTGGCTCGGGGTGAAGCGGGTAATCGCCTGGCCGGCGGCGTCGGTCAGACGGTGCCAGCCCTCGGTAATCGATGTGCCGATCTGTTCGAAGCGGTCGCGAATTCGATCAATCGTCGCCATGCTGCACCTCCATGGGTAGCCTGGGTGAGTTCCTGACGACGATAATTGGGCCTCGGGCGCCGCGTTTCAAGCGCCTGGGCGGTGCGGTTGAGGTCGAGTCATCGGCGTGCGTGACGGATCGACTCCAAGCCCAGTCATGGGAGCGAGCACCGCTCGCGAAGGCCGCGCAAGCGGCCGTCTCCGTTGGAGAAATCAGCCATTCGAATCGGGGACTCTCGCCACCGGCGCGATTCGCTTGCAGGGCAAGTTCCCAAGGTGAGAAACCCCGCAGGGGAGGCCTTGGCCGCGAAACGCAACCCGAGACCGCGCCCGAAGACGCTCCTGCCGTGAGCGGGGCAAGCCGGCGACGAGGTTCAGCCGTTCTCGTACAACCAGGTCAGCAACGAGTCCTGCACGCGCGTGCCGCCGCCGTACTGCACGCCCTGCTCGTTGTGCAGCATGACCACGACGTAGCGCTGACCGGAGCGCGCCAGCAGATAGCCCGCACCGGCGCGCACGTCGCGTAGCGTGCCGGTCTTGATGTGGGCGTGGCCGCGAATCGAGCCGTTGGTCAGCCGCTTTCTCATGGTGCCGTCGATGCCGGCGATCGGCAGGGTGGACATCACCTCGGACATGTAGGGACTGTTCCAGACCGAGCGCAGCATCTCGCCGATCTGGCGCGGTGTCAGGCGCGAGACGCGCGAGAGCCCCGAGCCGTTCTCGACCACGGCGCCGTCCCAGTCCAGTTCCCGGTCGGCGGCCCAGCGCTCGATCACGCGCGCGGCCTTGAGTTCGGTGGCAGGGGCGCCCTCGATCTCCGCAGCCATGGTGAGCATGATCTGGCGTGCCATCACGTTGTTCGACCACTTGTTCATCAGCCAGAGGTAGTTCGACAGCGGTCGCGAGTCGTGGGTGAGCAGGCGCTTGGAGCCGGACTGCACCAGCCCCCGGCGCCAGGTGCCGGTGATCGTGCCGCCGGCAGCCTCGAACAGTTCCTTGAAGGCGTGGAAGAAGGCATCGTGCGGGTCGCCGGCGACGCGGTAGTAGAGGTGGGGCGAGCACTGGCGCGAGACGGTGCCGCGGACCTGGATCTCCGCGCCCGGGTCGGTGGGGTTGCGGATGTCGATCACCGGCTGGTTGGTGTTGCCGTGACAGGGCTGGTCGACCAGGTTGAGGCTGTTGGTCAGCGCCATGCGCGGGTTCGGCGGCCAGGTGCTCACCGCCGATTCACCTTCGCCGTGCGGCGTGATGGCGATGCGCACGGCACGGTTGTCGAGCAGCAGGGCATTGGGCAGGGCGTTGTAGACGCGATCCGGTCGATTGTCGAACTCGCCCGGGTCGGCGGTGATCGGCGCGAAGTAGGAGTCGTCGAGGATCACGTCGCCGCTAATCTCGCGCACGCCCAGTTCGCGCAGCCGACGTACCGCGTCCCAGAGATCCTCGCTGCGAAACCAGGGGTCGCCGTAGCCCTTGATGTAGAGATCGCCCTCGATCACCCCGCTGACCGGCCGGGCGTCGGCGAGGAATTCCGTTTTCCACTCGAAGGTCGGTCCGAGCACGTCCAGCGCGGCGACCGTGGTCACCAGTTTCATCACCGAGGCGGGGTTGAACGGGCGGTCTCCCTGGTGGTTGATCAGCGGCGTGTCGTTGTCGACGGCCTGAACCCACAGGCCAAGCTGGTTGGCGTCGAGCTTCTGGGCAGCGAGCTCCGACCGGACGCTCGAGGGCAGGGCGTCGTTCGCCGTCACGGCCAGCGGGAGGAGCAGCAGGCCGGCGAGGGCCGCCTGGGCGAGCCGGCCGCACGCGCGGCGGCCGGCAGCGAATCGGGTGGTCAGTGGCAGTTGCATAGGGTATCGGTGTATCCGGTGTTCGGGCGATCCGCGCTGTCGGGAAAAGGCGGATCGTCACTGGGCAGCTGGGCATGTGACGGCGCATGGCCGGCGCTCATGATGCCACAGGGAAAACGCCGGGGAATACGCCGGCGCGGCCGCGTCGTCACGCGCTTTGAGGTAACCGTTGCCATTCAGTAAACTAGGGAAGGTCTGCACGAATCCGATGCCACTCTGGCTCGGCGAGTCGTTCGTGATCAAGGCGCGATGTCGCCGACGTGCCGGCGGCCACGTCAAGGCATCGCAACGCAGAGCACGGGCGACTCGCCAAGCCCCGCAGGGCGCGCCTTGAGCCGGGCATCAGCTGCGTTGTCGTCCTTGGGAAGGGAACCACCCTTCCGCGGCGGACGAGCGCCTTGCATCTACCCGGCTCAAGACGCGCAGAGCGGTATCGGATTCGTGCAGACCTTCCCGAACGCCCTTTCCGCCGTTCCCGGGCGTGGTCCGGGTTCGAGACGCAGGTCCTTTCTTGCCACCCAATCGACGACAGGCGAAACCGCACTTCCATGGCCGAAATCAACCCGATTGTGAATCGTATCGACAACCTCATCGAGCGCTCCGAGTCGCTCCGGGGGTATCTTTGACTACGACGAGAAGAAGGAACGTCTAGAAGAAGTCGACCGTGAACTCGAGGTGCCCGACGTCTGGAACGACCCGGACCGCGCCCAGGCACTGAACAAGGAGCGCGCCTCGCTGGTGCGCATCGTCGACACGCTTTCGGCGATGCGCGATGGCCTGACCGACGCCCGCGAACTGCTCGAGATGGCCGGCGAGGAAGACGACGAGGACACCATCGCCGCCGTCGAGGCCGACGTGGCCACCTACGAGAAGCAGATCGAGGATCTCGAGTTCCGTCGCATGTTCTCCGGCGATATGGACGAGTCCAACGCCTTCATGGACATCCAGGCCGGCGCCGGCGGCACGGAGGCACAGGACTGGGCCTCCATCCTGCTGCGCATGTACCTGCGCTGGGGCGAGAAGCACGGCTTCAAGACCGAGATCACCGAGATCTCCGACGGCGAGGTCGCCGGCATCAAGTCGGCCACCATCCGCTTCGAGGGCGAGTTCGCCTTCGGCTGGCTGCGCACCGAGACCGGCGTGCACCGCCTGGTGAGGAAGTCGCCGTTCGACTCGGACAACCGCCGCCACACCTCGTTCGCCTCGGTGTTCGTCTCCCCCGAGGTCGACGACAACATCGAGATCGAGATCAACCCGGCCGACATCCGTACCGACGTCTACCGCGCCTCCGGGGCCGGCGGTCAGCACGTCAACCGGACCGAGTCGGCGGTGCGCTTCACGCACATCCCCACCGGCGTGGTGGTGGCCTGCCAGTCCGAGCGCTCGCAGATCCAGAACCGCGACCGGGCGATGAAGCAGCTCAAGGCCAAGCTCTACGAGCTGGAGATGCAGAAGCGCCGCGCCGAGGCGCAGGCCGTCGAGGACACCAAGGCCGACGTCGGCTGGGGCAGCCAGATCCGCTCCTACGTGCTCGACCAGAGCCGCATCAAGGACCTGCGCACCGGACACGAGACCGGCAACACGCAAGCCGTGCTCGACGGTGACCTCGACCCGTTCATCGAGGCCAGCCTCAAGAGCGGCCTGTAAAGCGGCAGAACGAAGCCCCATTGTGGGAGCGAGCCCCGCTCGCAAAAGGAAAAACCCCATTGTGGGAGCGAGCCTCGCTCGCGAAGGCCGCGACAGCGGCCGCCCCCGCCCAAGCCGAGCATACGGCCGAAACGGGGACGCGCGCCCCAGTCGGAGGACAAGGGCGCGATTCGCTTGCCAGGCAAGCTCCCACAGCGATGTGATAAACCGCCGAACACGATTACGCCGGGCACGCCCGGCCCATCCAACCATCAAGAGCCGAAACCATGGCCGAGCAAAAGCCCGCCCTCGACGAGAACCAACTGATTGCCGAGCGCCGCGAGAAGCTGAAAAAGCTGCGCGAGACCGGCAACCCGTTCCCCAACGACTTCGACCGCGAGGACATGGCCGGGGAACTGCAGGCCGAGTACGGCGAGCACGACAAGCCGTGGTTCGAGGAAAACACCGTGCGCGTGGCGGTCGCCGGTCGCATCATGGCCAAGCGGGTGATGGGCAAGGCCAGCTTCCTCTCCATCCTCGACCAGTCCGGGCGCATCCAGTTATACGTCGCCCGCGACGACATCGGCGCGGATGCCTACCAGGACTTCAAGACCTGGGACATCGGCGACATCGTCGGCGGCGAGGGCGTCCTCTTCAAGACCAACAAGGGCGAGCTCTCCGTGCGCGTCGACAACCTGCGCATGCTCACCAAGAGCCTGCGCCCGCTGCCGGACAAGTTCCACGGCCTGTCCGACACCGAGGCCCGCTACCGCCAGCGCTACCTGGACCTGGTCATGAATGAGGCCGCCCGCGAGACCTTCCGCCTGCGCAGCCGCGTGATCCAGTTCATCCGCGACTACCTCAACACCCGCGGCTTCCTGGAAGTCGAGACGCCGATGATGCAGGCCATCCCCGGCGGCGCGGCGGCCAAGCCGTTCGTCACGCACCACAACGCGCTCGACATGCCGCTCTACCTGCGTATCGCCCCGGAACTGTTCCTCAAGCGCCTGGTGGTCGGCGGCTTCGAGCGGGTCTACGAGATCAACCGCAACTTCCGCAACGAGGGGCTGTCCACGCGGCACAAC
>NZ_JBKHFB010000007.1:0-50575 GCF_046540515.1 Guyparkeria sp. | reverse complement strand
ATCTTGCGCAGGTCGAAGGTCCCGCCCATGCCGGCGTCGTTGATCAGCTCGGGCAGGGCGTTGGAGAGCCCGCCGGCGCCGACGTCGTGGATCGAGACGATCGGGTTGCTGTCGCCGAGCGAGATGCAGCGGTCGATCACCTCCTGGACGCGTCGCTCCATCTCGGGGTTGGCGCGCTGGACCGAGGCGAAATCCAGCTCGGCGTGGCCGGCGCCGGAATCCTGCGAGGAGGCCGCGCCACCGCCCAGGCCGATCTGCATGGCCGGGCCGCCTAGCACGATCAGGAGGTGCCCCGGGGCGATCGGTTCCTTCTCGATCAGGTTGGGGCGGATCACGCCGACGCCGCCGGCGATCATGATCGGCTTGTGGTAGCCCCAGGCCTTGCGTTCGTGGCTGGCCTCGTCCTCGCCGGTGTTCATTTCCAGCGTGCGGAAATAGCCGCCGAGGGCCGGGCGGCCGAACTCGTTGTTGAAGGCCGCGGCACCGATCGGTCCATCGAGCATGATCTCCAGCGGGCTGACGATGCGCTCCGGGCGGCCGACGTCGGCGGTGGCCGCCTCCCAGGGCTGCGGCAGCGCCGGGATGCGCAGGTTGGAGACCGAAAAGCCGGTCAGCCCGGCCTTGGGCTTGCCGCCGCGGCCGGTCGCGCCCTCGTCGCGGATCTCGCCACCGGCACCGGTGGCCGCGCCCGGGTCCGGGGAGATGGCGGTGGGGTGGTTGTGGGTCTCGACCTTGGCCAGGAAGTCGATGCGCTCGTCGACCGTCTCGTAGCGGCCGGTGGCCGGATTGACGGCAAAGCGGGTGCCATCCTGGCCCTGCAGGACCGCGGCGTTGTCCTTGTAGGCCGACAGCGTGCCCTCGGGGTGGCGCCGGTGGGTGTTGCGGATCATGGCGAACAGCGACAGGTCGCGCTCTTCGCCGTCGATGGTCCAGTCGGCGTTGAAGATCTTGTGGCGGCAGTGCTCCGAGTTCGCCTGGGCGAACATCATCAACTCGACGTCGGTCGGGTCGCGATCGAGCTCCCGGTAAGCACGTGCGAGGTATTCGACCTCGTCGTCGCTCAGTGCCAGGCCCATACTCAGGTTGGCCGCCGCGATCGCGCCTTCGGCGTCATCGCCGAGCGTGATGCGCGAGAGCGGCGTGGGCTCGGCGTGGGTGAACAGGGCTTCCAGCGAGCGGCTGTCCTGGTAGACCGCCTCGGTCATGCGATCGTGCAAGACCTCGAGCAGCGCCGGGCGCCAGTCGAAGTCGTCGGCATTGATCGTTGGCCCGGAGACGGCGAACTCGACGCCGCGCTCGAGGCGCGCCACGCCGGACAGCCCGCAGATGCGGGCGATGTCGGTGGCCTTGGAGGACCACGGCGAGATGGTGCCGGCCCGCGGGGCCACCACGATGCGCGGCCATACCGACGACCAGTCCTCGGCCGGCTCGCCGTAGTCGAGCAGTTCCTCGAGCCGGGCCTCGTCGACCCGTCCGTCATCGTCGATGTCGACCAGGTGGACGAAACGCGCGTGCACGGCCTCGATCCCGGGATGGATGGCGGCGAGTCGCTCCTTGAGCTTGGCGAGTCGAAACGGGGATCGGGCGGCGTTACCGGTAATGATGCGCATAGGTCGGTCGGGCGTTTCGGTGTGTGTCGGGTGGCGATCACGGGCCCCTCAGGCGCCGGGGCGGGCGCGTGCGGCGGCTCGCGTCGAGGGCGGGAATTGTACAACAGGCCGGTGTAACCCCGGCAGGTTCCGGGACGTGTCTCCGGGACACTGGTTCGAGTGAGACGAACTCGCCCGCAGCGGCGAGTCAGGCGAGGAACAGGGCGCGCCAGTCGCGGTTGTCGTTCCGTGGCAGCTCGGGTTGCTCGCCCGGAAGCGGCAGTTCGATGCCGATCTGGCATTCGCCACTGTCGAGGCGCCGGCACCAGATCACCTCACCGACCAGGTAGAAGGGTTCGGCACTCTCCTCGAGCCGTGCTACAACCTCGACGGCACTGCCGGGAGGCACGCGGTCGACCCATTCGGCATCGCAGCGCAGGTTGAGCCCGTTGGCGCTGATATCGGCGATCCGCCCGCTGGCTATGGGGCGGGACTCGCCGGACCGACGCAGCAGCCCCGTACCGGTCTTGTCGAGCCGCATGAAATCACGGCGATCGCGGTACGGATCGCCCCGGGTGGGGAGGGTCGCGCGATCAGCGGTCATCGCGGTGCCTCTCCAGCTGAGCGCGCAGATCGGCGAGCGCGCGGTTGAACTGCGGATTTCCGAACACGAGCCGGGTGCGGCCGCCGAACAGATCCTCGAGCACCTGGCCGACCGGCAGGCTGAGTTTTGTCTGGCCCGTGCGATTGGCGAAGTTGACCACCCCGTTTTCCGGGTCGAGGTCGCGAATCTTCAGGCGACGCAACGCCCGGCCGGGACCGGTGTGGACCTCGAACCATTCCTCGCTGCGGCTCTGCTGTTCGAAGAACGTCCGGATGCCCTCGAGTGAGGCGAGCAGCAGGCCGTCGGTTGGAATGTCGCTCTCTTCCGGTTCACGCAAGGTGGCCTCGGGGTCGCCATTGGCGGGCGGTGGGGCGGAATCGCGCAGGCCGGGTGATTCGGAGGAACTCGTGGCCGACTCCCGCCCGGTCTCGCCTGACGGGACATCGGTGGCCGAATCCTCCGGCATCGCCTCGGACCGGGCGGATTCGGGCGGGACGGGCGCGACGTCCGTGGCCGCATGCTCGACGGGCCCCGGCTCGGCGTGCCTCGGCGGTTCGGGTGTCGGCTCGGTAAAGCTCGGGTTCTCGCGGCTCTGGAGCACCAGGTAGTCGACAAACGCGTCGAGGGCCAGCTGTTCGCCGGCAAGCAATGCAGCGCTGTCCCGCTCGCCGAAAATGTCGGCTGCCTTGCGGCAGAAGACCTTCACGTCATCCGGATCGATCGAGGGGTCGATCTGCAGGGTCAGCGCGTCCTGCAGCAGATCGATGATGCCGGCCCAGGGCGCACTCTGGCGCCCCTGGTTGATCATGGTGCGGACCATGAAGGGCTGGAATACCTGGTCGAGCAGCGCGCGGGTGGGCTCGCGCAACGGCATGTCGTTGGCGTGGCCGGCAAGGATCTTTCCTACTCGAAGTCGGCACCGCTCCTCGATCTGTGCGAGACGTTCCTGGGCGGGAGTGACTACAGGCACCGGAGCGTCGGTCGTCTGGCCGCGTGAGATGTCGCGCAGACGGTCGGACAGGGGGGTGAGGCCGGCGGGATCGTCGATCGTGGCCTGCTGGATCGGGCCGAGCAGGGTGGCGGAGGACTCGACGTCGGGTTTCAAGTCGGGGTCGGAACCGATCAGCGCGAGCAGGTTGAGGATGCGCCGCATCGGATGGTCGGCGTCCGAAAGGAAGTGCCTGTCACGCGCGGCAAGCAACAGTACCGCGAGCTGCAGCGTGGCGATCTGTCGGCGATGGCGCGGATCGATGAGGCGGTCGTTGAGCACGTCGCTCAGGGTCATGCCGACCAGGCGGATGATCTCGCGGCTGCGCGTGGGCCAGTTGGCCGCCGGCAGGGTGGGTTCGAGCTGTTCCATGATGAAGCCGGCGAAGTCCTCGGCTCGCCAGTCCTGGTCGCGTTCGAAACGGAAAAGGTACTGGTCGTCGCCGGCGATGGTGGCTCGCACCAGGGGAATCAGGCGCTCGGCCAGCACCTCGGGCACCGGACCGGCGTGCCGTGGCACGTCGGGGATACTCGGTTGGGGTATGGTCGCCTCGGTCAGCGGGGCGGCGTCGGCAAGGGGGTCTCGTAGGCGCTTGATCCCGGGCAGGACCCCGACCTGGATCAGGTAGTCGTTGAGCACCGAGTAGATCGGCGAGAGGCGGAACAACACCTGTTCGGCCCAGTGGGCGATCAGGCGGTGGCGCACGCTGTCCGGCAGGTCGAGGGTTCGGGCGAGAAAGACGCGGCTGATCGACTCGAGCGTGAACAGTCCGGCGGGCACATTCTCCGGGTCGTCCTCGTGAAGTTGCCCGACCCGCGCCTCGAACTGGGCGTGTTCGATGCCGCAGCGCTGGCTGGCTTCGGCCAGGTCGTCCTCGAAGCGCATCGCGCGGGCGCGATCCCCGATCAGTTCGTGCCACTCGGCGGGCTGCCAGTCGGACCCGGGGGCCTGCAGTTCCGCCATGAGCGACCGGAAGAATTCCTCCTGTCCGCTGCGACACAGGGCGATCGCCTCGAAGGCCTCGGACCGACCATCGCTGTCGGTTGCCGACGAGGCAAGGTCGAACAACTGTCGCTCGGCCTGGACAAACAGTCGCTTGACGCCCTCTTGCAACGCGGCCCCCATCAGGCGGGCCAGTTCGTCGCGAACCTGCGCCGGGCTGGTCTGGAATCGGTTCATCATTGTCGGTCAGCGTTCGAAATCGACTGGTAGAGATCGAGGTAGGAACGGGCACTCGCGCCCCAGTCGTACTGCTGGCCCATTGCCTCCAGGCGCACCTGCCGGAGATCGTCGGCACGGTTGAACAGGGCGGTGAATTCGTCGATCGCCCAGAGGATCGAGGTGACGTCGACGTGGTTCATCACGATGCCCGTCGCGCTGCCGTCGCGCAGGGTGGCCGGGGTGACCGGGGTGACGGTGTCGGCCAGACCGCCGACGCTGTGCACGATCGGTACGGTGCCGTAACGCAGGCTGTAGAGCTGGTTGAGCCCGCAGGGCTCGAAACGACTCGGCATGATGAACGCATCGCCCCCTCCCTCCAGTCGATGGGCCAGCCCCTCGTCGTAGCCGATGCGCACGGCGATTCGCTCGGGGTCGGCCTCGGCGCGTGCCCGCAACGCCTGCTCGAAGCGGCGCTCGCCGCTGCCCAGACAGGCGAACTGCACGTCCCGTTGGCCGAGCATCGACAGGGCCTGGATGACCAGGTCGATACCCTTCTGCTCGACCAGCCGGCCGACGTGCACGATCAGCGGCACGTCATCCCGTATCGGCAGGCCGAGCTCCTTCTGAAGGGCCGCCTTGTTGGTCGCCTTGCCCTCGAGTGTCTCGCGCGAATAGGGCGCGACCAGGGCCGGGTCGGTCTCCGGGTTCCAGTCGGAACCGATACCGTTGAGTATGCCCACAAGGACATCGCGGCGATGGCGCAGGAGTCCATCGAGCCCGTAGCCGAACTCGGGCGTCTGGATCTCGCGGGCGTAGTTGGGGCTGACCGTGGTGATGCGGTCGGCGAACACGATGCCGCCCTTGATGAACGACATGTTGCCCCAGAATTCCAGTCCGTCCGGGCGCCACAGGCTCCAGGGCAGACCGAGGCGTTCGAAGGTGGAGCGGTCGAACACGCCCTGGTAGGCGAGGTTGTGAAGGGTGAAGACGGTATGCGGTTTTTCCGCCTCGTGAAGCAGGGCGGGGATCAGGCCGGTCTGCCAGTCGTTGGCGTGCACGACGTCAGGGCGCCAGCCGGGTTCCACGTCGCCGGTGGCCACCGCGACGGCCGCCCGCGCGAACAGCGCGAACCGGTCGGGGTTGTCGTGCCAGGAATTGCCGTCGGGCCCCATGTAGGGATTGCCCTGGCGTGCCGAGAAAGTCGGGTGGTCGACCAGGTAGACGCGCACGCCGCTGTCGGGAATGACCGTGTGCAGGATGTCGACCGGCTGGCCGAGCACGTCGAGCCGGGCGACGTGTTCGGTGGTCTGGTCATCGCGCAGGGCGAGGTCGCCGTAACGCGGCAGCACGAGGCGCACGTCGACCCCCAACTCGGTGAGCGCGGCGGGGAGCGCGCCGGAGACGTCGGCAAGACCCCCGGTCTTGATCAGGGGATAGGCTTCACTCGTCGCAAACAGCACAGACAGCGACACGTCGGTATCTCCTCGATATCGGTTGGGGCGGCCGGCCCGGTTCATGCCGGGTTCAGGCCTCGCCGGGTCGTGCGACCTGCGTGCCCGATTGCACCAAGTATCGCATGTTATCGGAGCGGCGTGGTTGGCCACAGCGCCATGCGACTGGTTCACCCGCCGGGCAGGCCAGACTCACGCACGGGTCCCCTTGAGCACCACGGCGGACAGGCCGGGCAGGTCGAGCGTCAGGCTTGCCGGCTGATCGTGCCAGGGCGTGGCCTCGCCGGTGCTCGGCGAGGGGTTGTGGCCCGAGCCACCGAAGCCTTCACTGTCGGTGTTGAGAAGCACCTGGTAGCGCCCAGGCTCGGGCACCCCGATACGGTAGCCGGGCCGTGGGACCGGGGTGAAGTTGAAGACCGCCACCACGGTTTCGAAATGCCCGTTGCGCCGGAAGCTGATCACCGACTGGTTGCGGTCGTTGCAGTCGATCCAGGCAAAGCCGCCGGGGTCGAAGTCGCGCTCGTGCAGTGCCGGCTCGTTCCGGTAGCGGAAGTTGAGCTGATCGACCAGGGTCTGGATGCCCTGGTGCAGCGGGTAGTCGAGCATCCACCAGTCGAGCTCACGGGCGTGCGACCACTCGTTGCCCTGGCCGAATTCGGTGCCCATGAACAGGAGCTTCTTGCCGGGGAAGGTGTATTGCCAGGCGAGCAGCAGGCGCAGATTGGCAAAGCGCTGCCACTCGTCGCCCGGCATCTTGTTAGGCAGCGCTCGCTTGCCGTGTACCACCTCGTCGTGGGAGAGCGGCAGGATGAAGTTCTCCGAGAAGGCGTAGAGCAGGCCGAAGGTCAGCAGGTTGTGGTGGTGCTGCCGGTGGAGCGGATCCTCGGCGAAGTAGGCGAGCGAATCGTTCATCCAGCCCATGTTCCACTTCATGGAAAATCCCAGCCCGCCGTGTTCCGGTGGCCGGGAGACCATCGGCCAGGCGGTGGATTCCTCCGCCATCATCAGGGTGCCGGGGTTGCGCGACAGGATGGTGTGGTTGAGGCGTTGCAGGAACTCGATCGCCTCGAGGTTCTCGCGGCCGCCATGACGGTTGGGCAGCCAGTCGTCGGCCTGCCGCGAGTAGTCCAGGTAGAGCATCGAGGCGACCGCGTCGACCCGCAGCCCGTCGAGGTGCAGTTGCTCGATCCAGTACTGGGCCGAGGCGATCAGGAAGTTCTGCACCTCGCGCCGGCCGTAGTTGAAGATCAGGGTGCCCCAGTCGCGATGCTCGCCGCGCCGGGGGTCATCGTGCTCGTAGAGCGCGCTGCCGTCGAAACGCGCCAGGGCGAATTCATCGCGCGGGAAGTGGGCCGGCACCCAGTCGAGGATCACGCCGATGCCGGCGGCGTGCGCCCGGTCGACGAACCGGCGGAAGGCCGTGGGGTTGCCGAAGCGGCTGGTGGGGGCGAAATAGCCGGTCGTCTGGTAGCCCCAGGAGCCGTCGAAGGGGTGTTCGGTGACCGGCAGCAGTTCGATGTGCGTGAAGCCGCGTTCCTGGACGTAGGGGATCAGCTGGTCGGCCAGTTCGTCGTAGGTCGGGAACCGGCCGTCGGGCAGCCGCCAGGAGCCCAGGTGCACCTCGTAGATGGTGATGGCGGCCTGGTCCCACTGCCATTGCTCGCGGCGCGTGATCCAGTCCTCGTCCTGCCATTCGTAGGGCTGGAACTCCGGGACGATCGCGGCGGTGTCGGGGCGCAACTCGAAAGCGCGTCCGACCGGATCGGTACGCAGCCGGGTCTCGCCGGTGATGCGGCTGGTGATCTCGAACTTGTACAGGTCGCCAACGGTCATGCCCGGGACGAACAGCTCCCAGACGCCGCTGTCGCCGAGGACGCGCATGGGGTGGCGGCGGCCGTCCCAGTCGTTGAACGTGCCGACCAGGCTGACGCGCTCGGCGTTGGGGGCCCAGACGGAAAACCGGGTGCCGACCACCTCGTCGACCGACAGCACCTGGGCGCCCAGCATCTGCCAGAGCTGCAGGTGGCGTCCCTCGGCGAACAGGTGCAGGTCGAGCTCGCCCACGGTCGGCAGGAAGCTGTAGGGGTCGACGATCTCGTAGCGATGCCCGCCGGTCAGGGTAATGGTGTAACGGGGATGTTTCGGCATCCAGGACCGGGGCAGGGTGGCCTCGAACAATCCCGGGCAATCCTCATGGCGGCTGAGTGCCAACCATTCGCCGTCGCGGTCGACCGTTTCGACGGCCTCGGCCTGCGGCTGATAGGTGCGCAAGCGGACGTTTTCGTCATCGACGGCGTGGACGCCCAGTACCCGGTGCGGATCGTGGTGGCGCGTGTCGACGAGGGCTTGGAGGTCGTTTTCCATGCGGGTTCGGTTCCGATGAGTGACGCGGATATGAGCTGGCGGGCGATGCCCGTCCTCGGACACCGACTATGGCATAGGCGTCCGGTTGCGGCGAGTCCGGTCAGGTGTTTCCTTGAGTTTCGATCCGGGTGGCCACCAATGCCATCCGGGATCCATTGAGGAATCTCAGCGCGACTGGCAATGCCGCTCTGGCTTGCCGGGTCATTCGCCATCCAGGCGCGGTATCGCAGGCGTGCCGGTGGTCACGTCAAGGCACCGTAACGCCGTGGGCGGGCGGCTCGGCAAGCGTTGGACGGCGCGCCGTGAGGCCGGCATCTGCCGCGTTGCCTCCTCGAAAATGGGACCACCCTTCCCCGGCGGACGGTCGCCTTGAATTTGCCCCCGGCTCAAGGCTCGCAGAGCACTATCACGGTTCGAGCAGAGGCTCCACCGGGAGTGTCTGAACCGAAACATCCCAGGAGCATTCGGGTTCGCTGTCCGGCTTCCATTCACCGGCCCGGGGAGAAGTTGACATGCCCACGAAAATTGTTATCCAACGGAAACACGGATGCGCTAGTCTCTTGAGTGACGGCTTGCCGCCGATCTCGACCACACGGACCGCGAGAGGAAATTCGGGATGATTGTCGACAGCCCCAAGCGACTGGTCAGTCGAATCACCAGAGACACGTTGGCGCTGGTACTGGCCGGTGGGCGCGGCTCGCGCCTGCGCCAGCTGACCGACTGGCGTGCCAAGCCTGCGGTGCCTTTCGGCGGCAAGTTCCGCATCATCGACTTCCCCCTGTCGAACTGCGTCAATTCGGGCATTCGCCGCATGGGCGTGCTCACCCAGTACAAGGCTCACTCGCTGATCAAGCACGTGCAGCTCGGCTGGGGCGGCAACCATGTCGCTCGTGGCGAGTTCGTGGAACTGCTGCCGGCCCAACAGCGGATGAACGACCAGTCCTGGTACAGCGGCACGGCCGATGCCGTCTACCAGAACATCGACATCCTCCGCGCTCACGCGGCGGAGTACACGCTGATACTGGCCGGGGACCACGTCTACAAGATGGACTACGGCCCGATGATCGCTTATCACGTCGAGAAGGGGGCCGACCTGACGATCGGCTGCATCCAGGTGTCCGTCGACGAGGCGAAGGCCTTCGGCGTCATGGGCATAAGGGAGGGTGGGCGCATCGAGTCGTTCGTGGAGAAACCCGAGCACCCGCCGACGATACCCAGCTCGCCGGACCAGTCGCTCGCCTCGATGGGTATCTACGTGTTTCGGACGGCATTCCTGTTCGAGCAGCTGATCCAGGACGCCGACGACCCGGATTCCGAGCACGACTTCGGCAAGAACGTCATCCCGCGGCTGATCGAGGAGCATCACGTCTACGCCTATCCCTTCCGGGAGCCCGGCTCGGACGCGCAGTCCTACTGGCGTGACGTGGGGACCATCGACGCCTACTGGTCGGCCAACCTCGAGCTGATCGGCGTGCAGCCGGACCTGAATCTCTACGACACGGAATGGCCCATCTGGACCTACCAGGAGCAGTTGCCGCCGGCGAAGTTCGTCTTCGACGAGGACGGCCGGCGCGGCATGGCGATCGACTCGATGGTCAGCGGCGGTTGCATCATTTCCGGCGCCGTGGTGCGCCATTCGCTCTTGTTCTCGAACGTCATGGTGCGTGATCAGGCCTACGTGGAAGACTCGGTCATCCTGCCGAACGTGCAGGTGGGCGAGGGCGCCCAGGTGCGCCGGGCCGTGATCGACAAGGGCTGCATCATCCCGCCGGGCATGAAGATCGGAATCGACCTCGAGGCCGACCGAGAGCGGTTCGAGGTCAGCCCCGGCGGGGTGGTGCTGGTGACCCCGCAGATGCTGGGACAGAATTTGCACATGGTGCGCTGACGCCCGCCGGGCGCCGGCATCCTTCACGACAAACCGGGTGCCCGCGGCACCCCCACGGGTTTCTTCGGCATGACAAGCAAACGCCCATCGACCGGCGTGTCCGCGCCTTCGGTTTCAGTGGTGTTCCTCTGGCACATGCACCAGCCGGAATACCGCGATCCGCGCGACGGGGTCTACCAGCAGCCCTGGACCTACCTGCACGCGATCAAGGACTACGCCGACATGGCCGCCCACCTCGAGCGCTGGCCGGAGGCGCGTGTGGTGGTCAATTTCGTGCCCATCCTGCTCGAACAGCTCGATGATTACGCCGAGCGCATCGAGACGTACCGCCGCGGCGGCGTCGATGACCTGCGCGATCCCGTGCTGGCGAGCCTGGTAGCTCCCGAATCGTTGCGGGGCGAGCCGCGCCTCGAGGTATTGCGCAGCCTTTTGCGGGCCAACCGTGATCGCATGATCGAGCGCTTCGCACCCTTGTCCCGCCTGGTCGAGGCCGCCGAGGCGTTGCTGCAGACGGCCGATCCGGCCGGCTACGCCAGCGACGCCTTCCTGGCCGACCTGTCGACCTGGTATCACCTGGCCTGGTGTGGGGAAACCCTCCGCCAGGCGAATCCGGTGATCCAGGGATTGCTCGATCAGGAACAGGGGTTCGACGCCACACAGCGTGATGCCCTGCTCGGGGTGATCGGCGAGACGATCCGGGGGCTGTTCGAGCGCTATCGCCGTCTGGCCGATCGCGGTCAGATCGAGCTGTCGATGACGCCCTACGCCCATCCGATCATGCCGCTGCTGCACGATCTTCGGGCCGGCCACGAGACCGAACCCGATGCCCCGACCACCCGTTCGGAAAGCTACCCCGACGGTGAGGAGCGCACCCGCTGGCATATCGAACACGGCCGGGAGGTATTTCATCGACTGCTCGGCTGCGAGGCACGCGGCTGCTGGCCATCGGAGGGGGCGATCTCCGCGGACATCGCCCGCCTGCTTGACGATGCCGGGTTCGCCTGGGCGGCCAGCGGTCAGCAGGTCTTGCGCAACAGCCTCAATCGCGCCCACCAGTCGCTGCACTGCGAACACCAGGTGTTCACCCGGCCGGAGTCGTCGTTATGCCTGTTCTTCCGCGACGACGGCTTGTCCGATCGGATCGGCTTCGATTATCAGAACTGGCATTCCGACGACGCGGTCGAGGATCTGACCCACCACCTGGTATCGATCGCCGATACCTGTGACCATCTCGGCGTCGAGTACCCGGTCGTGCCGATCATCCTCGATGGCGAGAACGCCTGGGAGCACTACCCCGACAACGGGTTCTGGCTGCTCGACGGGTTGTACAAGCGCCTGTCGGCGCACCCGCGCATCGAGATGACCACGTTCTCGGCGGTGCTCGAGCGCCAGCCGCCGGCGGTGGTGCTGCAATCACTGGTCGCCGGCAGCTGGGTATACGGCAACCTCGCCACCTGGATTGGCGAAGCGGCCAAGAACCGGGCGTGGGACCGGCTGGTCGAGGCCCGGCGCGCCTACATCGAGGCCGAGTCCCGCGGCGGCTGGGACCGGGAAACGGAGGCGCGCAACGCCCAGCAACTGGCCGTCTGCGAAGGCTCCGACTGGTTCTGGTGGTTCGGTGACGACAATCCGGCCGACGCCACGCGGGACTTCGATCGCCTGTTCAGACTGCAGCTTGCGCGTCTCTACGAGCTGATCGAGGTGCCCGTGCCGGCCAAGCTGGACGAGCCGATCAGCGTGCCGACCGACACGCCGGGGCAGGTGACCGGCGGCGGAACGATGCGGCGGGGGCAGGCGTGACCCCGGACGCTGATGCAGAAGTTGGCCCGCCGTCGGTCTTCGAACCACCGGCCACCCGCCGTCGCGCAGGATTGTTGCTGCCGATCGGCAGCCTGACCACACCCGGTTTCGGTGGTGAGGCGCGCGAGGTGCTGGGGTTTCTTCAACGCGCCGGGTTGACCGTCTGGCAGGTCCTGCCGCTCGGCCCCACCCATCCCGACAACAGTCCCTACCAGTGCCTTTCCTCGTTCGCGCTCGAGCCCGCCTATCTCGACGAGCGAGACCTGGCGGACGATCCGGCCTTCGACCCCGGGGTACCGGTAGGCGAACGTCGTCACGGTACCGGTGCGAGCAAGGAATTGCGCGCGGCGTTCGAACGCTTCCGTCATCGCGAATCGCATTGGCTCGAGGATTACGCTCGCTTCGTCGCGATCCGTGAGGCGCAGGGGAGCCGGCACTGGACGGAGTGGCCCCGGGGACTGAGGGACCGGGAACCCGAGGCGATGGACAGCTTCGAACAGGCGAACACCGAGCGGATCGAGGCGATCGCCTTCGAGCAGTTTCTGCTCGAGCGCCAGTGGCAGGTGTTGCGAGGAGAGGCCCTCAGGGGCTCGATTTGCCTGTTCGGCGACCTGCCGATCTTCGTCGCCGGCGATTCGGCCGATGTCTGGGCGAATCGGCGCCTGTTCCAGCTCGAGGCCGATGGCCGGCCGAGCGTCGTGGCAGGTGTGCCACCGGATTATTTCTCCGCGACCGGGCAGCGCTGGGGCAACCCGCTGTTCGACTTCGCGCAAATGGCGGCGGACGGGTACGCCTGGTGGCGGCAACGCCTCGCCCGGCACCTTGCCTTGTACGACTGGGTTCGCATCGATCATTTCCGCGGAATCGCCGGCTACTGGGCGATCCCGGCCGAGGCACCGGATGCCACCGAGGGCGAATGGGTCCCCGGGCCCGGGGACGCCCTGCTCGAGGCACTGGGCACGGTCGGGTCCGTCGATGGCGGTCTGCCGCTGGTGGCCGAAGACCTGGGTGTCATCACCCCGGACGTGACCGCGCTGCGCGATCGGTTCGACCTGCCGGGGATGGTCGTGCTGCAGTTCGCCTTCGACGGCGACGAGGACAACCCGCACCTGCCGGTGCACCATCGGCCACGGAGCGTGGTCTACACCGGCACGCACGACAACGACACCACCCTCGGCTGGTGGCGCTCGCTCGACGAGGCCTATCACGCCCGGGTGAGACGCTGGCTGGAGTCGATGCAGGGCATCGATGCGGGATTGCCCATGCCGGAAGCCCTGATCGAGTCGGCGCTGGCCTCCCGGGCGAATCTGGCGATATTGCCCGTGGGCGATCTGCTCGGACTGGGTTCGGAGGCACGCATCAACATGCCCGGCACGGTGGAGGGCAACTGGTGCTGGCGTCTGCCGGCGGGCGCGCTCGATGACGGGGTGGCTGCCCGCCTGCGTGAACGACTGTCACGTCGCGATCGGCTGGTCTGAATCGAGACGACACGACTCCGCCATAAACGACAGACCGCCGCCCGAGGGGGTCGGATGACGGCCTCTCTCCCGGCCAGGCCCCAAGGCCCGGATCGACGCCCTGCTCAGCCGGTATTGCGCATGCCGGCGGCAATGGCGTTGATGCTGCGCAGCAGCGGCGGCAGCCATTTCTCGCGCTCGCCCTCGGGCACGGTCTCGTCCCGGTGGCGGGAGAGCAGGGTGATCTGGATGTGGTTGAGCACGTCCAGGTAGGGGTTGCGCCGCATCATCGAGGTGCCGATGTACTCGTCGATCTCCACCAGCGAGTCGGCGTGGGCCACCTCCAGCAGCTGCTCGACCGCGCAGTCGTATTCGGCACGTATCTTCTCGTAGACGGCCTGGGCCTGTTCCTGGTCGGAAACCAGCCCCGCGTACTCGCGCGCGATGTTCATCTCGCCCTTGGTCAGCGACAGCTGCGTGTTGCGCAGCATGCTGTGGAAGAACGGCCACTGCTCGAACAGCTCGTGCAGCAGATCCTCCCGACCCGGATTCTCCTCGCGCCAGCGCTTGAGCGCCGAACCCATGCCGAACCACGCCGGCAGCGTGTGCCGCGATTGCGACCAGCCGAACACCCAGGGAATGGCGCGTACCGAGGCCTTGGAGAGGTCGCCCTTCTTGCGCGAGGCCGGGCGCGAACCGATGTTCAGCAGACCCAGTTCGCGTACCGGGGTGGCCTCGTGGAAGTAGTGAAAGAAGAACGGCGTGTGGTCGGTGAGGTCGCGATAGGCCTCCTCGCCGAAGCGCGCCAGATCCCCCACCACGTGCTCGTATTCCGTCGGCACGGGGTCCTCGTCGACCACCTGGTGCTGCGAGGCCTTCATCAGGCCGGTCGCGCCCATGGTCAGTTCGTAGATCGCCGTCTCGTTGTTGCTGTACTTCGAGGAGAGCACTTCACCCTGCTCGGTGAACTTGATCTGGCCCTCGACGGTGCCCTGCGGCAGCGAGAGGATCGACTCGTGGGTCGGGCCGCCACCGCGAGCGACCGTCCCGCCGCGCCCGTGGAACAGTCGGCATCGAACGCCGTGGCTGCGGGTCAGGCGGATGACGCGCTTCTGGGCGTTGTAGAGGCTCCAGGCCGAGGCGAGCGAGCCGCCGTCCTTGCAGGAGTCGGAGTAGCCCAGCATGACTTCCTGCAGTTCGCCGGAGGCGCGCACCAGGCCACGGTAGGTGGGGTTGTCGAACAGCGTGCCCAGCACATGTTCGATGTGCTTGAGGTCCTCGATGGTCTCGAACAGCGGCGAGACCTGGATATCGCTGAACCACTCGTCGTTCTCGGTCTTGCCCACCAGCCCGGTCAGCGAGGCGAGATACATCACCTCCATCACGTGGCTGGCCGAGTGGGTCATCGAGATCACGTAGGTGCCGAAGCACTCGCGGCTGATGTGGTCGATCAGCTGGCGCTTGATCTCGAGCACCTTGATCACCTCGCGGGATTTCTCGCTCAGGCCTTCACCGAGGTCGTCGACCCGATGCGTGCCCGCCTCGATCAGCTCGCCCAGCACGCGCGTGCGATCGTCCTCGGCCAGGTTGGCGTAGTCGATCTCGGGGGCCAGCTGTCCCAGCACCTGGGTAACCGTTTCGGTGTGCTCGGTGGATTCCTGTCGGATGTCCAGCCGCACCAGGTGCCAGCCGAAGGTCTCGGCGAGGCGAATCAGATCCTTGAGATCCCCCTCGGCCAGCAGGCGGTCGCCGATGCCGATCAGCGAGTCGCGCAGGCGGTAGAGGTCGTCGAGGAAGGCATCCTTGCTCTGGTAGGCGCGCGGGTCGAGCGCGGTCGGCTTGCCATCAAGTTCGCTGTGGATGTAGGCGAGGTTGTAGCGCAGGCGCTGGCGGATGGCGCGCAGCTTGAGGCGGTAGGGCTCTTCGGGGAAGAACTCGCCATCCTGCTGGTTGGCCTCCAGCATGCCCAGGGCCTCGGCATCGGCCTTGAGCTGCAACTGCTCGCAGTCGATCTCCGGCACCAGCTGCAGGGAGTGGGTCAGGATGCGCTTGAGGGTCTCCAGCCGGTCCAGGTATTCCTCGAGGATGGTCTCGGATGCCAGACAGACCGCCTTGACGGTGACGTCGTGGGTGACGTAGGGGTTGCCGTCGCGATCACCGCCGATCCAGGAGCCGAACTTGAACAGGCTCGGCACCGTGATCGGGTTTTCCGGGTGGTGCGAGTTGTAATTGAGATTGACCGCCCGTTCGAGGTAGCGGTAGGCCTTGGGCACGGCGGTGAAGATCGAGGTGCGGAAGTAGTACATCCCCAGGCGGATCTCGTCTGCCACCTCGGGGCGCGTCGTGCGCACCTCGTTGGTGCGCAGCAGGGCGAGGATGATCGATTTGACTTCATCGAGCAGTCGCTCGCGTTCGACGCCGGTGGATTCCGGGCGGTCGAGTTCACCGCACAAAAGGAAGATGCGGCGTTGCAGGTCCATGACCGTGCGCCGCTTGGCTTCGGTCGGGTGGGCGGTGAACACCGGCATGTAGACCAGCTGGTCGAGCAGGCCCTGCAGCTGTTCCGGCGTCATGCCCTGGCGCTGGAAGCCACGGATGGTGTCGTAGAACGAGCCGCGCCACAGCCGCAGACCACGGCGGATCTGTCGACGGCGATGCTGGTGGGAATAGTCCTCCTCGGCGATGTTGACGAGGTTGAAGTACAGGCCATAGGCGCGCACGACCAGGTTGAGGCTGTCGGCGTCGAGCGCCTCGATCTCGTCCATCAGCTCGCGGTAGAGCTCGGGGTCGTAGCTCTTGCGCAGGCGGATGAAGCCGCGGCGCAGGCTCTCGACGATGTCGAACACCGAATCGCCGGCCTGTTCGCGCAGCACTTCACCGAGCAGGTTGCCGAAAAGGCGCACTCGGGCGCGCAGGGCCTTGTCCTTGTCTTTGCTAATCGTCATCGCGTATGAGTTCTCGCGGATTGATGGTTGCGGCTCCGGGCCGCCGTTAGTCTCGGCCGGAGTGGCCCGTCCGACCGGGGGGACCCTGGGGTTGGCCCGTGGGAAGGGGGTCGGGATCGTCGGGCAAAATCGCGGGCATTATAGCGATTTCTGTCCGTCCTTGCCGGTTTGCCGTGGCATCCGCGTCATGGCGGCGTTTGGGACGGTCACTTCCCGCGTCGTCATGTAATTGGAACGTTCGTTGGCTAGGATTTGCGGTGAGAGTCGGCGTGCCGTCGCCCCCGGCGCCTCGCCTCGCCAGATGTGGTCGGCACAAGAGGGGATACGGTAGCGGGTGCCTGCCGAGCGCCCGTGGTCTGGTGCAGACAGCGTCGACGGTAAATGGCGCGAACCTTGCTCGACGTTTAGTGCTAGCGTTTGGGTTGCCCGTCGCCGGGCACCGGCTGGCAAGATGGCGGGCGGACGTAGCGGTGTCGCCGCGGACCGGTCAGCCGGCGGGACTCAACCATTCAACACAAGGGAGACGGTGTCGATGAAACTCGCGATTATCGGACTTGGGCGCATGGGCGCGAACATGGCGCGCCGCCTCTCGCGCGGCGGGATCACGGTGGTGGCGCACAATCGCAGCCGCGGGCCCATCGACGAGCTGGTGGCCGAGGAGGAGCACGTCGTGCCGGCCTACGAGGAAGGCGACGTCTTGCGGCAACTCGACGGCCCGCGCGTGATCTGGTTGATGTTGCCGGCAGGCAGGGTCACCAGTCAGGCGATCGAGCGGTTGTTGCCGCAGATGAGCCCCGGCGATGTGCTGGTCGACGGAGGCAACTCGCGTTACAGCGAGACCATGGCGCACGCCGAGCGTGTCGAGGCCGCCGGAGTGCACTTTCTCGATTGCGGCACCTCCGGTGGCGTCTGGGGGCTGAAGAACGGCTACAGCCTGATGGTCGGGGGCACCCGTGAGGGCTTCGCGCTCATCGAGCCCGCCATCCGTGTGCTCGCACCCACCCCCGATTCGGGTTGGGGACATGTCGGCCCGGCGGGAGCCGGTCACTTCACCAAGATGATCCATAACGGGATCGAGTACGGGATGATGCAGGCGATGGCCGAAGGCCTGGCGGTACTGCGCAAGAAATCCGAGTTCGATCTCGATCTCGCCCAGGTTACCGAGCTGTGGCGCGAGGGCTCGGTGGTGCAGAGCTGGCTGCTGGACCTCACCGCCGAGGCGCTCAAGCAGGAAGGTCAGGGGCTGGAGGCGATCCGGCCGCACGTCGCCGATTCCGGCGAGGGCCGCTGGACGGCCATCGAGGCGATCGATCTGGGCGTGGCCGCGCCGGTGATGACCCTGGCCCTGCAGATGCGCTTTGCCAGCCAGGACGAGGAGGGTTACGGCAATCGCGTCCTGGCGATGATGCGCAACGCCTTCGGAGGTCATGTCGTGCAACGTCGGGACGAATCATGATCACGCGTTACCTTCGGGATTCACCAATCGGGAGTGGCCTGCATGCGTAAACCCATCCGCCGTGAACCGCCGAGCCCCGTAACCATCGTCATTTTCGGCGCGACCGGGAGCCTGTCGCGGCACAAGCTCTTGCCGGCGTTGTATCAGCTCGAGCGCGCCGGCCAACTGGCCGAGGGCAGTCGCATCATCGGTTTCGGTCGGCGTGATTGGGACGATGCCACCTGGCGGGAAGAGGTGCGGCGCCTGTGCCTGGCCGGCGAAGGCGAGAAAGACGATTGCCCGTCGGACCACTCCATCGAACGCCTGCTGGGCAAGCTGCACTTTCACAACGGCGATCTCAACGAGACCGACTGCTTCGAGAACCTGGCCGACCGACTCACGCACGACGAGTTTCCGGATTGCGTGGTGTTCTACTTCGCCGTCTCGCCGTCCGCCTTCGGCGCAATCTGCCGCAACCTCGGAGCCTGCGGTCTGACCGACGAGACGCTCGGTTGCCGGCGGGTGGTGATCGAGAAGCCCTTCGGCCACGACATCGACAGCGCGCACGCCCTTGACGGCCTGTTGCACCAGTATTTCGACGAGCACCAGATATTCCGCATCGACCACTATCTCGGCAAGGGGACGGTGCAGAACATCATGGTGATGCGGTTCGCCAACCTGCTGCTCGAGCCGCTATGGAATCGCAACTACATCGACCACGTACAGATCTCCCACGCCGAGCAGCAGGGCATCGAGGGGCGCGGGGAGTACTACGACTCGGCCGGCGCGCTGCGCGACATGGTGCAGAGCCACCTGATGCAGATGCTCGCGCTGACCGCGATGGAACCGCCGGCCTCGATGGATGCCGAAGCGGTGCGCGACGAGAAGGTCAAGGTGCTGCGCTGCATTCGTCCGATTTCCCATCGCGGCGTGCACGCGCAGGCGTTCCGGGCGCAGTACGCCCGCGGCACGGTGGACGGACAGAACGAGCCGGGTTATCTCGACGAGCCGGGTGTGCCCGACGACTCGGTGACCGAGACCTTCGCCGCACTCAAGCTCTACATCGACAACTGGCGGTGGCGGGACGTGCCGTTCTATCTGCGCACGGGCAAGCGCATGGCCAAGAGCCATTCGCAGATCTCGATTCGTTTTCGCGAGCCGCCGCAGCAACTGTTCCGCGAAACACAGATCGCGAACACCGCGCCCAACTGGCTCCTGATCGGCATCCAACCGGAGGAGAACTTCCGCTTCGAGATGCAGATCAAGACCGAGGGGCTGGAAATGCGCACGCGCACGGTGCAGATGGATGCCACCTACACCGGGGAGGAGCCGACCAACCTGGACGCCTACGCAACGCTCCTGCTCGACGTGATCAACGGCGATCAGACCCTGTTCCTCCGCTATGATGAGGTCTCCTGGGCCTGGCGAGTGGTCGATCCGATCCTGCGCAACTGGGCGGTCGAACGTGACTACATTCCGACCTACTCAGCGGGCAGCTGGGGGCCGCCGGAGGCGGATCGGCTGTTCGATGCCGACTGGCACCGCTGGAGAAACAACCTCAAGATCCCGGGAGAGAATTGATGCGAAAGGAACGATACGTCGGCCGGATGAGCCCGATCTGGCAGTTGCTCGAGGTCAAGGCGACCGAACACATGCGTCGTCACCCGAACGAGTGGTTCGAGACCGACGTCGATCGGGCGAACCGACTCTCGGGACGGGCGGCGGGGCTGTCGATCGATTACTCCAAGCAGCGCGTGACCGATGACGTCATCGACGGGCTGCTCGCGCTGGCCGAGGAGCGCGGCGTGCTCGAGTTGCGCGACGACATGTTCAACGGCGTGCACATCAACGGCAGCGAGGACCGGGCGGTCCTGCACGTGGCACTGCGCAACCGGTCGAACCGGCCGATCCTGCTGGATGGACAGGACGTCATGCCCGAGGTCAACGCCGTCCTCGACCACATGGAAACCTTCGTCGAGTCGGTCCAGTCGGGTGAATGGCGTGGGTATGCCGGCGATCCGATCACCGACGTGGTCAATATCGGGGTCGGCGGCTCGGACCTGGGCACCCGCATGGTCTGCCGGGCGCTGGGGTCGTATGCCGATCGCTCCATCCGGGTGCACTTCGTTTCCAATATCGCGCCGAGCGATCTGGCCTCGAAGCTCGCCGTACTCGACCCGAAGACCACCTTGTTCGTGGTGGCATCCAAGAGTTTCGGCACCCAGGAAACCCTGGCCAACGCCCGCTCCGCGCGCGCTTGGTTCCTCGAGAGTGCGCCGGACGAGGAGGCGATCAAGAAGCACTTCGTCGCCGTCTCCACCCACACCCAGCGGGTGCGCGATTTCGGCATCGACCCGGACAACATGTTCCCGATCTGGGACTGGGTCGGCGGGCGGTATTCGCTCTGGTCGGCCATCGGCCTGCCGATAGCCCTGTATCTCGGCATGGATCGTTTCAAGCGCCTGCTCGACGGGGCACATGCCCTCGACGAGCACTTCCGGCTCAATACCGGACGCGACAACCTGCCGCTGATCCTCGGCCTGATCGATGTCTGGAACGCCGACTTCCTCGGTTCGGACTCGCTGGCGGTGTTCCCCTACGGCACGCGACTGGGCTTTCTGCCCGCGCACCTCCAGCAGGTGATGATGGAATCGAACGGCAAGCGCGTGCGCATCGACGGGCAGCCGGTGGATTCGCACACCAGTGCGGTGCTTTGGGGCGGGCTGGGCACCAACGGGCAGCACGCCTTCTACCAGTTGTTGCACCAGGGCACGCGGTTGATCCCGTCGGATTTCATCAGCGCGATCCGCACCCACTCCCCGATCGGTACGCAACAACGCCAGCTGCTCGCCAACCTGGTCGCGCAGAGCCGGGCACTGATGCTGGGTCGCACCCAGGAGGAGGTCGAGGCGCAGATGCGTGCGGAGGGCGCCGACGAGGAGACCATCGAGCGCATCGCCCCCCACCGGGTCTGTCCGGGCGGTCAGCCGTCGAACACGATCCTCTTCCCGCAGATGACCCCGGAGGCGGTAGGGGCGCTCCTGGCTCTCTACGAGCACCGGGTGTTCGTGGCCGGGGCGGTCTGGCAGATCGACTCGTTCGACCAGTGGGGGGTGGAGCTCGGCAAGCAGATGGCTGACGAGATCGAGCCCTTCGTCGGCAGCGACCAGCCCGACGATCCCTTCGACGGCTCGACGTGCTGGCTGCTCGACGAGATTCGCCAGCACTGGGACCCGGCCCAGGACGGCTAGGACGCCTCCTGACGGGAGGGGGGGGAACGCTCCCGCATCCTTGTGGAGTCATGACGCCGCACGGTCTTCCGTGTCGGTTCCGTTAGAATTCGCGCCTGTCGAGTCCTTGCCTCGAATCGACGCCGTCCGGCCATGCCGGGTCGGCCGTCATCCTTCTGTTCGTATCGCGCCGGGGTGCCCGTGAACATTCTGTACTTCGACTCCTCCACCGAGGCCTGCACCGCCGGCGTGCTGGCCGGAGAACGACTGGTCACCGACTTCGAGGTCGCCCCGCGGGGACACGCGGAAAGGCTGTTGCCCATGGCCGAGGCATTGCTCGACGAGGCGGGGATCGGGTTCGATGATCTCGACCTGGTCGGATTCGGCCGCGGGCCGGGATCGTTTACCGGCGTGCGCATCGCCACGGCCATGGCCCAGGGGGTCGCGATCTCCCGCGACCTGCCGATGGCGGGGGTTTCGTCGCTCGCCTGTCTCGCGGCCGGTGCGTTTCGTCGCCTGCAAGCCAGCGGGGAAACCACCGAGGGGGTGGAGGCCCGGGCTGCGATCGATGCCCGCATGGGCGAGATCTACCGCGCCGCCTACCGGCTGGACGGGGCGGGCGGGCTGGTCACCGTTCTCGAGGAGGCGGTGGCCGAACCGGTCTTCCCGCCGACGGCATCCGGGCGTGTCGTGGCCAGTGGCAGCGGTTTCGCCCGCTATCCTGCCCTTGGTGAAGGGAGCGAGGTGCTCCGTCTCGAGCCCGACGCGTTGCCCCACGCCAGGGATGCCCTTGCGATCATCCGCCGTCTGCCCGAGACGGCCTACATCCCACCGGATCGCGCCGTGCCCCATTACCTGCGCAACAACGTCGCCGGCCGGTAGGGACTTGCCTGGCAGGCCGGCCGGGCGGTCGGCTGAGGGTACAAACAAAAACGCCCCGGCCGGGGCCGGGGCGTCTGGTCAGGGTAAGGCAGTACGCTTACTGGATATTGCCGCAGGCGGTAATCGTGTCGTCATCGTAGACGGCGATCGAACGCGGCTGCCCCATGAGATCGTCGATCGAGATGTCGATCGTGGTCATGGATTCGCCGTCCTGGAACGGGGTGCAGCGAAACTCCGGCTCCTTGTTGAAAGCGAGATCTTCCGGCGCGCCCTCGCTGTCCTCGGCGTAACGGCAGAGGCCTCGGTGAATACCGACCGACATGTCGTCGGCATTCTGGGCATTGACCGTCACGGCGATCTTGCCGTCTTCAGGAACGAAGATCGCCGTGCCGGAAACGCCGGAATCCCCGCGCTCGTCGATCGTTGCCTGATACTGCTCGTACTTGTTGTCGGCTGCCATGCTCGGCATGCTCAGGCCCACCGAGAGTCCAGCAATGGCACTGGCGAGTAGCAATTTTTTCATGCGTTCTCCTTGACTTTGCTTGGGTTGAGAAGAGCGGTGGCGACCTGCAACGGACATGCTGGGGTCTGGATGACGGCTCGTCCCGGGGTCGTCGTACGAATGAAGCTTAGGACACTTGCGCGCCGTTTCAACCCGGTGCGGATGGGCGAACTATCGCAGGAGCCTGCCTTCACCGCGTCCTTCCGCTGACCGGGCGTGGCGGCGGGCCGTGATAACCTCGCGGCGATTCCTGATCATGGCGCCGGCGGTCGAGGTTCCCGCCGAGGAAAAGAGTGGCGAAATGAAACTGTACCTGTTGATCGGACTGGCCGGGGGACTCGGCGCCATGGCGCGCTACGCGATCACGGTGGCCTTGACCCAGCTCGGTGGCCGCGCGTTTCCCTGGGGTACGTTGAGCGTCAACGTGATCGGTTCCGGTCTGATGGGGTTTCTTGGCGTGTGGCTGCTCACTCGCTGGCAGTTGCCGCTGGAGTATCGTCTCGCAATCCTGACCGGCTTTCTCGGTGCATTCACCACGATGTCCGCCTTTTCCGTCGACACGCTGGCCCTGATGCAGCGCCAGGCGTGGCTGTGGGCGGGCATTTACGTGGTCGGCACGGTGGTACTGTGTCTGGTGGCCGCTCGGGGCGGAATGCTGATGGCCGAACGCCTGGGGGGCTGATCGTGGAGCCGTCCGAGCTCAAGCAGTCCATCCGCACCTGGGCCGGGGAACTCGGGTTCACGGACGCCCGCGTCACCGATACCGACCTGTCGGCCTACGAGGCGGGGTTCGAGCGCTGGCTGGCCGAGGGGCACGCCGGCTCGATGGGCTTCTTCGAGCGCCACGGGATGATGCGCTTTCACCCGGAGGAACTCGTTCCCGGAACCCGGCGCGTGTTGATGGTCACGCGTGACTACCTGCCGCCCGAATCGCACGGCCCATCCCGCGTTTTGGGCGCCCCCGGCCTTGGCTACGTCAGCCGTTACGCTCTGGGACGCGACTACCACAAGCTGGTGCGAAAGCGCCTGGCGCAACTGGCAGGGCGCATCAGTCAAGAGGTGGGTCCCTTTACCTACCGCGCCTTCTGCGATTCCGCGCCGGTATACGAGACGGGGCTTGCCGAACGGGCCGGGATCGGCTGGAAAGGCAAGCATTCGCTGGTGCTCAACCGCAGCGGGGGGTCCTGGTTCTTCCTTGGCGCGCTGTTTCTCGACATCGACCTGCCGGTCGACCAGCCGGTCGAACCGCATTGCGGGACCTGTACCGCCTGCCTGGACGTGTGCCCGACCGGGGCGATCGTCGCCGACGGAGTAGTCGATGCCCGTCGCTGCATTTCCTACCTCACCATCGAGTCCCACGACGATATCCCCGAGGCCTTGCGGCCGCTGATGAGCAACCGCATCTACGGCTGTGACGATTGCCAGCTGGTCTGCCCCTGGAACCGTTTCGCGCGGACCACCGATGATGCCGACTTCCACGCCCGCCAGGGGCTGGATGCCCCGGACCTGGTCGAGTTGTTCGAGTGGGACGAGTCGACCTTCCTGCACCGGACCGAGGGCTCGGCCATCCGGCGGATCGGCTGGCGCCGCTGGCGCCGCAATCTCGCCGTGGCGCTGGGAAACCTCCCGGGCGGGCACGAGCGTGTGCCGGCGGCGATCGAGGCCCTGCGAAAGGGATTGGGCCAGGCGGGCGACCAGGTCGATCGCCACATTCGCTGGGCGTTGGCTCGGCTGAACGGCGAGGTCTGAGAACGGATCAGATGCGGTCGAGCGCGGTGATGATCTCTCGTTGTCGATCGCCACCTGCGCCGCGAACCAGCAGGGTCGAGATCAGCTCGCCGTCGACCGCCAGTGGCGCGACCACCAGCCCGGCCCGGGTGGCCGCCTCGAGGGTCTTGTCGAGGTGCGGTGCGAGACGCTCGCGGTTCTGCTCGTCGATGCCCAGTGTCTCAAGCCGGGACTGCAGCCTGGTCAGCAATGGCGACTGGCCGAGAGCGAGGGTTTCCGGCAGCTCGCCTTGGCCCGCGCGGCACCAGTGGAAGCGACGCTGGGAACGCCCCTGTGCGGCGTTCTCGTAGAGCGCGATTTCCTCGACTTCATCGAACCGGGTCAGTTGCCGGATTGCCTCACCGATCCGCCGTCCGGGCGTGGTTGCCCTCGTGGTGCCGCCGCTGGCGTGAGAGACGTTGTCGCTTGCCTCGAGCCCGTAGTCCGCCGGCAGGGGCCAGAGCAGTTCTCGTCCGTCGTCATGCTGCACCAGCAGACGCCCCGGGTGATAGAGCGGGATGTCCACGAATTCGCGGGCATCCCAGAGCGTTTTCTTCACCGTCACGCGCCAGGCGGCCGCCGGCGAAAGATGCAGCTGCTCGGCGATCGCCGGGATCAGGCGGCGGATCACGGGGTGATACCAGCCGAACTCGCTGGCGAAGGCCAGACGGCGTGCCAGTACGAGAATGGCCTGGTGGTGCGCCCCCAGAACGGGAATGCTGGCTTCCTCCGCGAGGAGCATGACCGGCAGGTAATAGCGTTCGGTCAGAGCCGTTTCCAGTTCGAGCAAGTCGACGCCCGCCTCGGCCAGCACGGTCTCGAACGCGTGACCCACCGAAAAGCAGCGATCCATGCTGGCATCTTCCACGTAGTCCCGGGTGAATTCGATCAGGCTCGTTCTGGCGATCGCGAGTGCCTGGCGGGCCATCTCCGGGGCATCGCGCCAGAGGGCGAGTTCGATCAGGTTGTGGAGCAGGGCGGCGACCGAGACCATCTCGAAGCTGGTCTCGCGGCGTTCGATCAGCCATGCCTCGGTCAGGCGGGCGGCCCGCATGGCGCGCGAGGAGGCGGCGAGGTAGCCGGCCCGCTGGGCCTCGTCTGTGATGCTGTTCTCGAGGATCGGCAGCGTCGGCAGCTGGTTGCGGGCCCAGTCGCTGCCCAGCAGCGACAGGGCATGTTCGAGATTGTGTGGCGCACTCCGCTCGCGCTTTCGCTGTCCGCTGGCTGCCGTGCCCAGGACGAAACTGGCCGCCGCCGGGTCGCGGCGCAGCCAGCCGACGAGCCGGGGAAAGTCCGGCGACTCGCTCAGCAGTTCCCGGCACATGCCCTGATGAATTGCCCGCCGTACGGGCAGCGGGTGTTCGAGCAGGTACTCGCTCCAGTTGTCGGGCAGGGTCATGCCGGCATCCCCCAATCAGTCCCTCGACGCCGCGTGCCGGGCGTCATGCCGTGTCCTTCGGTCAAACAATGCGGGCTTTTCGCCCCTGGCGCAATGGTGAAGCCCGTCCGGCCGCTTCCGGGGCACGCTCACCTTGCATCTGCCCGGCTCAAGGCGCGCAGAGCGGTATGGCATTCGTGCAGAGAGTCCCTAGATGCGCTCGGCCATTTCCTTGGCGTTGCCGATATAGTCGCCCGGCGCCATGGAGGCAAGCCGTTCGCGTGCCTCGGGCGGCAGCTCGTCGATGCCCTCGATGAACTCGCGCATGGCCGGGCCGTCGACCCGCTGGCCGCGGGTGAGGGCCTTGAGCTTCTCGTAGGGCTTTTCCACGCCGTGGCGACGCATGACCGTCTGCACCGCCTCGCCGAGCACCTCCCAGTTGCCGTCGAGTTCGGCGGCCAGCTGGTCGGCGTTGATCTCCAGCTTGGACAGGCCCTTGGCCAGCGAGCGGTAGGCGATCAGAGAGTGACCGATACCCACGCCCAGCGTGCGCAGTACGGTCGAGTCGGTGAGGTCTCGCTGCCAGCGGCTGATCGGCAGCTTGCGGGCCAGATGTCCCATCACGGCGTTGCCCACGCCGAGGTTGCCCTCGGCGTTCTCGAAGTCGATCGGGTTGACCTTGTGCGGCATGGTCGACGAGCCCACCTCGCCCTCGACCAGGCGCTGCTTGAAGTGCCCCAGGGCAATCTGGCCCCAGATGTCGCGGGCGAAATCGATCAGGACGGTGTTGGCCCGCTCGATGGCATCGAACAGCTCGGCGATGTAGTCGTGCGGCTCGATCTGGATGGTGTAGGCGTTGTGGGTCAGGCCCAGCCCTTCGACGAAGCGCCTGGAGAATCCGGGCCAGTCGATCTCGGGGTAGGCGGCCAGGTGCGCGTTGAAGTTGCCCACCGCGCCGTTGATCTTGCCCATCAGCGCGACTTCGGCGATCTGGGCGCGCTGGCGCTCGAGGCGGGCGACCACGTTGGCGATCTCCTTGCCGATGGTCGACGGCGAGGCCGGTTGCCCGTGGGTGCGCGAGAGCAGGGAGACGGCGGCCCACTCGTGGGCCATCTTGCGCAGGGTGTCGATCAGCCCGTCGATTTCCGGCAGCACCACCTCGGCGCGTGCCTTTCTCAGCATCAGGCCGTAGGCGAGGTTGTTGATGTCCTCGGAGGTGCAGGCGAAGTGGAAGAATTCGCTGATCGAGGCCAGCCGCGGGTGGTCGGCGACCTGCTCCTTGAGAAAGTACTCGACCGCCTTGACGTCGTGATTGGTGGTCGCCTCGAATTCCTTGACGCGCATGGCCGACTCGACCGTGAACTCGGATGCGATGGCGTCCAGCGAGGCGCGGTCCTCGTCGTTCAGCGTCGGGACCTCGGCGATCTTGGGCTCGTCGGCCAGCGCCTTGAACCATTCGATTTCCACCAGCACGCGATACTTGATCAGCGCGTATTCGCTGAAGCACTCGGTCAGCGCTCGCGTGTGGCGGGCGTAGCGGCCATCGAGCGGCGAGACGGCGGTCAGGGCGAAGGCGGCCGGGGAATGAATCGTTTGGGCGGAGTCGGTCATGCGCGTTCCTGTGAGAATCGGTTGGTCGAGTCGGGAGAGAGTCTCGAATTCAACGGGTCGGTTCGTGATTATGCGATTTGGCGGTCAGGGTAGCCAAATGCGACCGGCACCCGACCAGGGTCGTCGGTCAGTCGCTGGCGGTCAGCTGGCCTTGCCGGGGCGGGCCAGGGCCTCGTGCAGCACGCGGGTCAGTTCACGCAGCACGTCGAGCGTCAGGCGTTGCTCGGCCTCCAGGCGGGTGGCCGGATCGTCCAGGCCGTCGTCGTCGAACTCGTCGTCGAGGGTATCGAGCGCCTTGACCTTGGTCAGCGCACCGTCGGCCCGGATGGTGAAGCGCAGCCGGTCTCGCCAGACCAGTTCGAGTTGCTCGACGGTCATGCCGTCGCGCAGGTGGGCCAGTACGTTCTCGTCGGGCAGTCCCAGGCGGGTGACCGTGATGCTGCCGCCGTCGCGCGGTTCGAGCAGCTTGGCCGAATCGCCCAGTTCGAACCCGGCCGGCGGGCCCTCGAGCAGCCAGCGCGACAGGCGACTGCCGTGCTCTTCCGAGCCGAACGCCGGGGTGACGCGCCACTGGCCGAGCGACTCGCGCAGCAGGGAGTTGATCTGGCTGTTGCGCTTTTCGCCGGCGTTGGCCAGCCACGCCTGTTTGTTGCGTGTATCGATGATTACCCGGGTCTCGGCCTGCCGCGGGAAGGCCTGCGGAAGCAGTTCGAGCAGGGCGGTCTCGCGTGCCTGGCGCAACTCGTCGCGGGAGGGTTCGCGTTCTCCGGCCTCTTCGGCCAGCTTTTTGGCCGCGTGGTCCTGGACCACCCGCGGCGGCACCGCGCGTTCCTCACGGCGGAACAGCAGTCCGAAGGCGCCGTCGGTCTCGAGGGCGAGCCTCTCGTCGACCACCGGCGCCCAGCCCATGGATTCCACCTGTTGGGAGAGGGTGGGGGTAAAGCGCTTCTCGGCCAACCGTTCGGACAGCGTTTCCAGTGACGGTTCCGACCAGTCTGACAGGTCGAAGGCGGCAATCTGGGTAAAGAGCATGGCGTCGGCGACTCCGGTGATTGGTTGCAAACGGGTGACCGGTGGTGGGCCACCGGGTTCACGACGGGGCGCATTATGCCTGATGGCCCGGACCATTGCCCGGGGCCATTGTCCGGGACCATTGATCGGACCATCGGCTGACGCAGTGCTCGGCATGAACAGGCGCGGAACCGATATGGTTCCTGATATGCTCTCGGGTTGAGCCGTCCAATTTCCTGTCGTCATTTCAAAGGCCACCATGACCGAACGACACGCGCACACTGTCCGCCTCGCCGACTATCGCCCGCCGAACTACCTGGTCGACCATGTCGACCTGACCTTCGATCTCGCCGCCCGCGGCACTCGGGTGGAGTCGTCGCTGAAGATCCGACGCAACGGCGAACACGACGAGCCGCTGTGGCTGGACGGCGACGAACTGACGCTGGAGTCGATCGAGCTCGACGGCGAGACACTTCGCGGCGATCGCCTCGAGGTACGTGACGACGGTCTTTCGATCCGGGGACTGCCCGAGACATGCACCCTGCGTGTGGTCTGCCGTGTCGACCCGGTCGACAACAGCAAGCTCGACGGCCTCTACCAGTCTTCCGGCAACTACTGCACCCAGTGTGAGCCGGAAGGGTTTCGGCGGATTACCTACTTCCCCGATCGGCCGGACGTGCTCAGTCGCTACCGGGTCACGCTGATCGCGGACAAGGCCAGTTGCCCGGTGCTGTTGAGCAATGGCAACCCGATCGAGTCCCGCGACCTCGAGGACGGGCGCCATCTGGCCGTCTGGGAAGACCCGCATCCCAAGCCCTCCTACCTGTTCGCGCTGGTGGCCGGCAATCTCGAGTCGATCCACGACCAGTTCACCACCTGTTCTGGCCGGACGATCGATCTGGGCATCTTTGTTGAGCCACACAACATCGACCGCTGTGACCACGCCATGCGGTCGCTGATCAAGTCGATGGCCTGGGACGAGGAGACCTACGGCCGTGAATACGATCTCGACGTGTTCAACATCGTCGCGGTCGACGACTTCAACATGGGCGCGATGGAGAACAAGGGGCTGAACATCTTCAACTCCAAGTTCGTGCTGGCGCGCTCGGAGACCGCCACCGACCAGGACTACGAGGGCATCGAGTCGGTCGTCGCCCACGAGTATTTCCACAACTGGTCGGGCAACCGGGTGACCTGCCGTGACTGGTTCCAGCTTTCGCTGAAGGAAGGCTTCACCGTGTTCCGCGATCAGGAGTTCTCCGCGGACATGGGCTCGGCCGCGGTCAAGCGCATCGAGGAGGTCAACCTGCTTCGCCAGGTGCAGTTCCCCGAGGACGCCGGCCCACAGGCCCACCCGGTCCAGCCCAAGGAATACGAGCAGATCAACAACTTCTACACCGCGACCGTCTACAACAAGGGCGCGGAGGTGGTGCGGATGTGGCACAACCTGCTGGGTTGGGAGGCGTTTCGGCGCGGCACCGACCGCTACTTCGAGCGCTTCGACGGCCAGGCGGTCACCATCGAGGACTTCATCGACACCATGGCCGAGCAGGCGGATTTCGATACCGCCCAGTTCCGTCGCTGGTACGACCGGGCGGGCACGCCGATCGTGCACGTAGAAAAACGCCGCGACGGCGATGAACTGGTGGTCGAACTGGAGCAGGACGTCCCCGCCGTGGCGGGGCAGGACGACAAGCAGCCCTTCCTGATCCCGCTGGGGCTGGCCGCCTTCGATCGCGACGGGCGGCCGCTTGCGCTCGACGGGCCGGACGGCAACGGCGAGCCGGCGCAGACCCTGGTGTTGTCGAAGATCCGCGAAACCCGGCGTTACCGCCTATCGGGTCAGGACGAGCTGCCCGTGCTCTCGCTCAACCGCGGCTTCACCGCGCCGGTCAAGATCGAGCACGACTACAGCGCTGCCGATCTCGCCTTGCTTGCCGGTTCCGATACTGACGAGTTCAACCGCTGGGACGCCTACCAGCGCCTGGTGCTCCTGACCCTGGTCGAGCGCATCCGCGAGGCCAACGAACTGGGGGAATGGCCGGAAACGGAATTGCCCGAGGGGCTGAGTGCCGCCTTCGGTCGCTTGTTGCACTCGGCGGTCAGCGAACAGGGCGGTGCGGACCCGCGCTTCGTCGCCGAATGCCTGAATCTGCCGAGCGAGAACTACATCGCGGAGCAGTTCCCTCGCGACGTGCCCGTGGATGCGATTCACCGGGCGCGTGTCGAGCTGCGCGAGCAGTTGGCAAACGAGTGGTCGCAGACGCTGGTGCTTGCCTTCGAGAAACTCGCCGTGGAAGGGGAGTACCGATTCGACGGGGTGGACGTGGGTCGCCGGGCGTTGCGGGCGCAGACGCTTTCCTATCTCAATGCGCTGGACCATCCAGCCTGGCGCCGTCTGGCGGTGGAGCAACTCGAGCAGGCGGACAACATGACCGAGCGCTTCAATGCGCTCGTCGCGTTGTCCCTGCGGTCAAGTTCCGAGCGCGATCAGGCCCTCGAGTCCTTCGCCGACGAGTGGCAGGACGACCCGCTGGTCATGGACAAGTGGCTCGCCCTGAGCGCGCGCATCGTCGAGCCGGACGACACCGCGACACTGGCATCGCTGGAGGCGCACAAGGCGTTCTCGATCCGCAACCCGAACCGGGTGCGCGCGCTGGTGGGGACGTTCTCGCGTGGCAACCCCGTCGCGTTTCACGCCGCGACGGGTTCAGGATATCGCTGGGTTGCCGACAAGATTATCGAGATCGATGGGTTCAATCCTCAGATCGCCGCTCGCATGGCGACGGTGTTCAGCCGTTGGCGCCGGTATGATGGTGGTAGAGCCGATCGGATGCGGGGCGAACTGGCTCGCATGCTTGATCGCCCGAATTGCTCTGCCGATCTCGCGGAAATCGCCGGCAAGGCACTGAAATAGAAGGCCAATGATTCGTTTTCTGGAGGCTGTCAATCCATGATGGTTGCAATTGGTTGGCTAATCGCTTTGGCCAGTGTTTTTGGCGGCTTCGTGCTGGCCGGCGGGCACCTGATAATCGTGTTCCAGCCGGTGGAGTATCTGATGATTTTTGGCGCTGCGATTGCAGCGCTGGTTGCGGGAAATTCACCCAAGACACTCAAGGCTACCCTTGGAGGATTCGGAACCGCCTTCAAGGGGTCGCGCTACGGCAAGAAGCTCAACATGGAGACCCTCGGTCTCCTGTACGCGATCTTCACCCGGGCACGGAAGGAAGGCTTGATGGCCATCGAGGAGGATATCGATGACCCGGAAAACAGCGAGCTTTTCAAGAGTGCGCCGACCGTGATGAAGGATCACCATACGGTCGAATTCATCACCGATTACCTGCGGTTGATGGTTTCAAGCACGCTCGACGTGCACCAGATCGACAACTTGATGGATCTGGATATCGACACTCATCACGAGGAGGCCGACCTGCCGCGATCGACGATCGCCAAGATGGGTGAGGCGTTACCGGCCTTCGGTATCGTTGCCGCGGTGCTTGGTGTGGTACACACGCTCGAGTCGGTCCACTTGCCGCCGGAGGAACTTGGCAAGCTGATCGCCATCGCGCTAGTCGGCACATTCCTGGGCATATTGGCGGCCTATGCGTTCGTCAACCCTGTGGCCGCAAATCTCGAGCACAAGGTGAGCGATTCGACCAAGTATCAGCAGAGCATCAAGGCATCTCTGATCGCCTTCATGAACGGATACCCCCCTCAGGTGGCGGTCGAATTCGGCAGGAAAGTGCTGTTTGCATCGGAGCGTCCCAGCTTTTCGGAGTTGGAATCCTACCTTAAGGACAACAAGTAACTTTCCGTTAAACGGTTGAAATCGACGTGGCAGAGCAGCCAGACCAGAACCAGCAAATCGTCATCAAGAAGGTCAAGAAAGGCCACGGTGGTCACCACGGTGGCGCCTGGAAGATTGCCTTTGCCGACTTCGTGACGGCAATGATGGCCTTCTTCCTGCTCATGTGGCTGCTCGGCTCGATGGGGGAAGAGGACCTCAAGGGCATTTCCGAGTACTTCGCCAATCCGACCAAGGTCACGCTCGAAGGTGGCGACAGTGCCGGGATGAGCGAGAGCCTGATCGACGGCGGGGGAGATGATCTCACTCGCGAGCAAGGCCAGGTGAACGCCGGGGACCGACCCACGCCGGAGAAGCGCGATACCCAGTCCGAGGAGAAGACTGCCGACCCGACAGAGATGTCGGAGGAGCAGATGCTCGAACAGATCGAGAAAATGGAGCGTGAGCAGATCGAGGACCTCAAGGAGCGCCTCGAGTCGTTGATCGAGGTCGACCCGGCGCTCAAGGCCTACAAGGATCAGATCAAGCTCGACATCACCCGCGACGGACTGCGCATCCAGATCATCGACAAGGAAAACCGACCGATGTTCGAGCTCGGTTCGGACGAAATGCAGGAATACGCCGACGAGATCCTGCACTCGCTGGCCCCGGTGCTCAACGAAATGCCCAATCGCCTGTCGATCGAGGGGCACACGGATGCGCGTCCCTTCGGTCGGGAGGGGCGCAGCAACTGGGAGCTGTCGGCCGAACGGGCGAATTCGGCGCGTCGCACCCTGGCCGACTACGGTTACGAGGACACGAAGTTCCTGCAGGTGATCGGCATGGCGGACGCCTTGCCATTCGTCGACGAAGATCCCCTCGACCCTCAGAACCGCCGTATTTCGATGACGGTCATGAAGGAATCGGCGACTCGGCGCATTCTCAAACCTACCCGTGAAGGCGGCATGAGTGTCGAAGACCTTCTCGAGAACACGCCGGGGAGTGAGTCGACGCTCCCCGAAACGACCGAGTCGAGCGAGCCCGAGCTCGAGGGTGAGGCCGAGGGCGATGGCGAGGTCCAGGCACCGTAATTGCCCATGCGTCGTCACCTTGCTCTCCTGACTGCGTTTGCCGTTCTAGCCCTTGGCATTGTGGCGAGCTTGTTGATTGCCCGGGCCTGGACACAGTGGCAGCACCAAATGCCTCCGGCATGGCTGATCGCCGTCCTGGCGGGCGTGCTTGCCATGGTCATGGGTTGGCGGTTGCTGCCGACTTGGTGGCGCGGCGTACTGTTGGTCGCCCCGCTGGTGATGTGGGGCGGGCTTCAGATTCACCCGGGCTGGTTTCTTGCCGCGGCAGTGCTCCTGTTGCTGGTGCAGTTCAATGCAATCCGCCATCGAGTGCCGTTGTACCGGTCGGGCCCGGCAGTAATCGGTGTCCTGGACGGAGAAATCCGGCAACGACGCATCCGCCACCTTGCCGATGTCGGCTGTGGTGACGGTCACGTGATCGCAGCCCTGGCCAGACGATTTCCCGAGGTTCAATTCACGGGATTCGAGACGGCACCACTGCTCTTCGTGATAGCTCGATGGCGATGCCGCGACCTACCTAATTGCCGGGTCAGGTTTCGCGATTTCTGGGGGGAGTCATGGAACGACAAGGACGCCATATTCGCGTTTCTCTCACCCGAGCCCATGTTGCGTTTGTGGCGCAAATGTCAACGAGAACTTCCCAGTGAGGGCGGGCTGTACTCATTGGCCTTCGAGGTGCCGGGCGTAGAATTCGGGGCGGTTATTCCGGCCGGTCGATTTGACCTGTATTTTTATCCAAGGCTACCGCGGCAAAAGCGCGCTCGCGGGCTCGAGTAGAAGTACGAGGGTAAAGTGTCCCTTCATCGTACCTGAGACAGAAACAGAAAAGCCGGCGCAAGGCCGGCCTTTCGTCGTCACTCTGGGACAGCGCTTCAGAAACGCGGGCGGAAACCGCCACGGTCGTTGTTGCGCTCACGCGGACGCGCCTCGTTGACACGAATGTTGCGACCGTCCATGTCCGAGTCGTTCAGCGCTTCGATGGCCTGCATGCCGGCATCCTTGTCGGACATCTCGACAAAGCCGAAACCCTTGGATCGACCGGTGGCCATGTCCTTGATCACCTTGGCGGACTTGACCTCGCCAAAGGCTTCGAAGGCGGCCTGAAGGCCCTGGTCATCCACGGAGTAGGGCAGGTTGCCCACGTAAATATTGATCATCTCGAAAACAAACTCTCAAAGCCGTGCTGATCTGGCGACCGGCCGGGATGTTCAGCACGCATCCATCCCGGTCGGATGAAGAGACCGTGATGCGGCCACGACAGGACGTCATGGGCAGCGTAGGGCTCTCCATTCGCCTGACATTAAAGCATTCGGCCGCGAACGCAAGTGGTCTTTTGTGAGGGTCGTTCGCCGGTACGATTCAGGTCTCACCACGAGAATGTCTGCCAAACAAATCTCGGTTTACTAGACTCCCCTCCGTATCTTTGCTGCCGACTTTGCCAGCAACGCGTTGACCAACCTCGCCTTGGCCGTAAGCGGAAGGGGCGTGGCCAGACGATTCAAGGGAGACTCATGCTAAAGCCGCAGGTGGTCACGAAGCGCATGGCGTGGTCCGCGTCCCTGCTGCTGACGATGTGTTTCAGTGCCTGCGCGGAGTCGATCGAGGTCGGCAGCTGGTGGAATGGCCAGGGCGATTCGATTGCCGAATCCAAGGCGTTGTCGCGACTGAACGGGGCGTCCGTGATTTTGCTCGGCGAGGTGCATGATTCGCCCGAGACGCACCGTCGTCAGCTGGAGTTGCTGAAGGCGCTCGACGGTCCCGTAGTGCTGGGACTGGAGCAGCTGGATCGGGCAGGTGCGGATCGTGTCGATCGTCTCAACGGGGAAACGTTCGCCAGCGGCCGGGCGCGGGCCGAGGCCGGCGACTTCGATGTCGAGGGGTGGGGCTGGGAGCACTACGGCCCATTGTTCGACTGGGCTTGGCAAAACCGGACGCCGTTGTGGCCGCTGAATCTGTCACGCGAAAAGGCGATGGCGGTGGCGATGGCCGAGGGTGACGACTGGCGTGAATCCCTGGACCCGACGACCTCGGCCTGGATCGAGAGGTGGGCACCGGATCTCTCCCTGCCCGATGACGAGCAGGGCGAATTGGTCGAGGTGCTGGAGCGCTCGCATTGTCGTGAGATTCCGGACGCCATGGCTCGTCGTATGGTCAGGGCACAGGTTGCGCGGGATCTCGTCATGGCCGAGGCGATCATGGCGTCGCGCGAGGCCTATCCGTCGTACCGGGTCGTTGCCGTCATGGGCAATCAGCATGCCCGGCTGGACCGTGGGGTGGGTTACTGGCTGGATCGAGTGGTGGAGGGCAATCCGGATGTCTTGTCCGTCGGCATGCTGCCGATCGATCAAATGGATGTGAAGCCGGGTGCCGGGGACGCCTACGACCTGATATTGATCGTGCCGCCGATCTCGCGTGACGACCCCTGCGCCACGGAGCGTGACCAGCGCTCAGCGCCATGAACTCAGTGGCGGTCCGGGCGACACGGGGGATACCCGAAAAGGGGGTTGGGGCCCCGTGTTAGCGTGGCGGAAGGCCGCGAATAAAAACGAGCTGAGCCGTTGTCAGACAACGAATAATGAGGGAAGAAGATGATGAAGAAACGATTTCTCGCAGCATCCGTGGCGTTTGCCTTGGGACTCCCAGCCGTTGGCATGGCTGAGTCTCCCTCGGAAGAGGAGGCGAGCGCATTCGATTTTGACTTCTACGGATCTATCCGTATGCAAGGTGAGTACGTCGATCCCGACGACAGCTCGGTAGAAGACGATTATTTCGGGTTTCGCGATGCCTACTCCCGACTCGGTGCGAAGGCGAGCTATGACGCTGGCCCGGTAACATTCTTTGGTCACGTCGAATCAGGTCTGGATTTGGCGAACTTCAGGATCCAAGGCCCGTACGAGCAGAACGACACATCGGCTCATGATGAAGGCCAGCTTTGGGATCATCTCCGAATCGCAAAAGTGGGTATCTCGGGTGATTTTGGTACCGTGGCATTCGGTCAGGATTGGCTTCCATACTACAACGCGATTGCTTATCCGGTGGATATGTTCTCCACGTATTACAGCGGGTTCGCAACGTATACCGCTTTCCGTCGTAACAATACGCTTGCCTATTACAGCCCGGATTGGTCAGGGTTTTCGTTTTCCGGTGGGTATAGCCATGAAGGTGGTGATTTTGAGGAAGACGGTGATGCCGATGACCGTTACCAGCTGACCGCTAGTTATACCGTCGGAGGCACGACATTGTCCGCCGGACTCGATGATCTGGGTGGGGCTGACGACATGAGGATCTACGGGCTGTCCCTTATGCACACCATCGAAAACGTTGGCGACGGTTCCGTATACATTGGTGCGAAAGCCGAGCGTTTCGCTTCGGATCGCGATGACGGCTACGGCGAGGATGGCGACACGGCCGTCAACCTGTTCGCTTCGTACTCGGTCGGCAAGCACACGGTCAAGGGCATGGTCGCGGATGTGCCGGAATACGGCGACAACGTGTTCCACGCCGGGTACGACTACCAGTTGATGGAAGACCTGAAGCTGTTCGCCGAATACTATTACGAGGAAGAACCGGCTGCGATCACGACTCGGCGGGGCGGGGCAACCGATACCCTGGATGCTGGTGGTGGCCAGACCGTCTCGCTAGGGTTCCGTTACGATTTCTAGGATTTCTAGGGCGGGGTCTGTGGTGAGATCGGAATCTCCACTTCCAGCCGGCGCTCCACGGAGTGCCGGCTTTCCTCGTTCCGTCGCCCCGTCGTCTTCATGACCTACGCTTGAGGGACGTGCGGGAGCAGTGGCCCGGAAACCTCGCGGGAGTGTCAGCCATGGAAGCCGAAGTCCAGGAAATTCGCGATCACTTGCGGCAATACCCGCCGTTCGATCGGCTCGACCCGCACTGGCTGGACGAGATTGCCGCCCGCACGGACGTCGCCTATTACCGGGAAGGGGCGACCATCCAGGAATACGGCGAGCCGATCGACACGATGCGCTACATCCGCAGTGGCGCCGTCGAGGTCTACCGTCACAACGGCGAGTTGTACAACCGGATCGGCGAGGGCGACATCTTTGGCCACACGGGCCTGCTGCACCATCGCCGAGTACGTTTCCCGGTTCGGGCGATCGAGGACACGCTGCTCTACCTCATCCCTGCCGATATCTTCGACCAGCTTTGCGAGCAGGACGACCAGTTTGCCGACTTCGTCGAGCTGTCGGGCCCGCGCCTGCAGTCCACGGTCGAGCGGAACGAGCGCGACAACGACCTGATGGTCAGCCGAGTCCGCCGATTGCTCACCCGCTCGCCGGTCAGCATCGACGAGAACGCCACGGTGCACGACGCGGCACGCCTGATGACCGAGAACCAGGTCTCGTCCATTCTTCTGTTGTCACCTACCGGGGAGGACGACGAACGCGGCTTTTCCGGTGAGGGGCATGGCCACTGGCGACTGACGGGTATTCTGACCGACGAGGATCTGCGTGGCCGGATCCTTGCCGTCGGGCTGCCGGGCGATACGCCGCTGACCCGGATCAAGCACGACCGGCTGATCACCATCCAGTCTGACGAGTCGGTCTACGAGGCGATGCTGGCGATGCTGCGCAACAACGTCCATCACCTGCCGGTCCTGCATCGCCGCCGGCCGGTCGGCGTGGTGCACCTGTCCGACATCGTGCGCTACGAGACGCACAGCAGCCTGTACCTTGTCAGCAATATCTTCAACCAGGGTTCGGTCAAGGGCCTGTCGCGCCTGATGCCGGACGTGCGGGCGGCGTTCGTGCGCCTGGTCGACGACGGGGCGACCTCGCAGATGATCGGCCAGGCGATGTCGAGTATCGGCCGCAGCCTTATCCGCCGGTTGATCGAACTGGCCGAGGCGGAACTCGGGCCGCCCCCGGTGCCGTATTGCTTCATGGTCAACGGTTCGATGGCGCGAAACGACCAGACCATCTCTACCGACCAGGACAACGCCCTGATTCTGGACGACTCTTTCGATCCGGCCGAGCACGACGCCTGGTTCGCCGCGCTGGCCAAGCGTGTCAGCGATGGACTGCATGCCTGCGGCTACCCCTACTGCAGCGGGGGAATCATGGCCACCAACGACAAATGGCGTCAGCCGCTGTCGGTCTGGCGTCGCTACTTCACCCAATGGATCGACGACCCCGACCCGGAAAAACTGCTGCACAGCTCGATCTTCTTCGATCTCGAGGCCGTTCATGGCGAGGAGCGTTTCGTCGAGCAGTTGCAGGACCTGATCGCCGAACGGGCAAGCCGCAGTCCGCTGTTTCTCGCGGCACTCGCGCGCAATGCACTGAGCCGGACTCCACCACTGGGCTTTTTCCGGACCTTCGTCATGGAAAAGGACGGTCAGCACAACAATTCCATCAATCTCAAGCGCCGCGGTACCGCGCCGCTGGTCGATGTGATCCGGGTGCATGCGCTGGCGGTGGGATCGCGCTCGCAGAACTCGTTCGAGAGGCTGGATGACATCGTCGCGGCCAACTCCCTGCCGGCCGGGCAGGCGGACAAGCTGCGCTACGCGCTGGAGTTCATCTCCATGGTGCGTATCCGACACCAGGCACACGACCTCAAGCACCATCACCCACCGGACAACAACATCGAGCCGGAGAACGTATCGGACGGCGAACGACACAATCTCAAGGACGCCTTCCAGGTGCTGAGCAACGCGCAGAAGTTCCTGCGGTTCCGTTACCCCATGCCCAATCGGTGAACCGAGACGTGTCTGACGAGCAATCGGGAAATGGGACCTGGCCGACGTTCTTCGCCGATCGGGCACGACGCTGCCACGATCCCGCCCTGCGCGCCTTCTACGCCGCCGGCGTCCCTGACCCGGAGATGCCGATAGACAACGTCCCGTTGATGGCGCTCGACTTCGAGACCACCGGCATGGACGTGCACCGTCACGCCATCATCTCGATCGGAATGGTGCCGTTCGACCTGTCCCGGATACGCCCCTCGGCAGGGCGCTACTGGGTTGTGCGTCCGCCTCGCCCCCTGGACGAGGCCTCGATCCGCTTTCACCGCATCACTCACGCCGAGGTGTCTGGCGCGCCCGATCTCGACGAGGTGCTTGACGAGGTGCTCGCGGCCCTGGCCGGGCACGTGGTGGTGGTCCATTTTCGCGGCATCGAGCGGCCCTTTCTCGACGCGGCGGTGCTCGCCCGTCGCGGGGAACGCTGCCTGTTTCCCGTGATAGACACCATGAGCATCGAGGCACGGCAGGTGCGCGCCGGGTGGTGGAATCGGATCAAGGCGCAGTTCTCGGCGGGCCGAACGTCGATCCGGCTGGGGGATACCCGCGCTCGCTACGGCTTGCCGGCCTACTCGGCGCATCACGCAAAGCTCGACGCGCTGGCAGCGGCCGAACTCCTGCAGGCGCAAATCGCATGGCACTACTCCCGGGACACGCCGGTCGGCGACCTCTGGGAATAAACCCGGGCCGGGGAAATCGTCTGCTGCAAAAGAAAAAGGCGACCGAGGGGTCGCCTTTTCTGCAATGGCTGGATGGTTTCCGATTCGGGGCGGGATGGCTCTGTGCCGACCGGACCCCAGGTGGGGTTACTTGCCGCGTGGTTCGCTCATCAGTCCCTTGACGATGGCATAGCAGCCCACCAGCAGGACCACCGTGAACGGCAGGCCGGCGGCAACGGCCGCGGATTGCAGCGCCGCGAGGCCGCCGCCGACGAGCAGGGCAATCGCGATCGCGCCCTCGATCACGCCCCAGAACACACGCTGGGGTTTGGGTGCATCGATCTTGCCGCCGGCAGTGATGGTGTCGATGACCAGCGATCCAGAGTCCGACGAGGTCACGAAGAATATGATCACGAGGAAGATGCCGATGGCCGAAGTGATCTCGGCCATCGGCATCTGGCCGAGCACCTCGAACAGCTGCACGGGCAGGTCCGAGTCCTTAGCCCCTTCAAAGCCGTTCTGCAGTTGGTTGATGGCGGTGGTGCCGAAGGCGGTCATCCAGAACACGGAGACCGTGGAGGGCACCAGCAGCACCGCGATCAGGAATTCGCGCACGGAGCGGCCGCGTGAGACACGGGCGATGAACATGCCGACGAACGGCGACCAGCTTATCCACCAGGCCCAGTAGAACGTCGTCCAGCCCTGGCTGAAGTTGGCATCTTCTCGGCCGAACGGGTTGGAGAGGAACGGCAGCTCGGTGAGGTAGGAACCGAGATTCTTCACGAAGCCGGTAGCGATCAGGAGCGTCGGGCCGACGAAGACCACGAACATCAGCAGCAGGAAGGCCAGCACGAGGTTGATCTGGGACAGGCGTTTGACCCCTTTGTCCACACCGGCGACGATCGACACCACCGCCACGGCCGTGATCGCCGTGATCAGGAGCACCAGCGTGGTGTTGCCCTCGGGCAGGCCGAACAGGTGAGAGAGCCCCGCGGACGCCTGCTGTGCCCCGATCCCCAGCGAGGTGGCCAGGCCGAACAGGGTCGCGAAGACCGCCATGATGTCGATGACGTGGCCCGGCCAGCCCCAGATGCGCTCGCCCAGCAGGGGGTAGAACATCGAGCGAACGGTCAGCGGCAGCCCCTTGTTGTAGGAGAAGATCGCCAGCGACAGTGCCACGATCGCATAGATCGCCCAGGGATGCAGACCCCAGTGGAAGATGGTTGCGGCCATGCCGAGGCTCATCGCGGCGCCCTGGTCGCCCTCGGCGCCACCGAGCGGGGCCCAGTCCGTTCGAGCACCGTCTTCCGTCGAGATGCCGCCGAGCGCGGTGCCGTAGTGTGACAGCGGTTCCGAGACGCCGTAGAACATCAGGCCCACGCCCATGCCGGCGGCGAACAGCATCGCGAACCAGGAGACGTAGCTGAAATCGGGAGCGGCCTTCGCCCCGCCGATGCGCACCCGGCCCAGCGGCGAGAAGATCAGCACCAGGCACAGGATGACGAAGATGTTCGCCGCGCCGATCAGGAACCAGCTCATTTCCTCGTTGATCCACTCCTGGGTGGCACCGAACCAGTTGGTGGTCTGCTCCGGGAGCGCAAGAGACAGGACCACGAAGGCCAGGATGACGAGCGAGGAAAAGGCGAATACCGCGCCATGGATGTCGATGTTCACGCCCATCGGCGCGGCCTGGTAGTTGTCCTGCCCGATCCTGTAATCGGTGTCGATCAGGTTTGCCGGTCCTTCGGGGGCCGGGACACCGACCGATTCGCTACGTGTATCCGGTGCGTTATCGGGTTTGTTGTCCACGTGTGTCTCTCCGTCGGTTTCTGGTTGACCAGGTCAGTCGCTTCGATCGATCAGGGAAGGTCTTGATGATCCTTCCGGATTCAGGGTCGAACGAGGAAGACCGAGACGTTCGAGTGCGCGGCGACCTTGCTGCCGTTGGCCGGCATGATCGCGTCGATGTGGTGGGGCAGGTGGGTGCCCATCACCACCAGGTCGGCGCCGACGTCGTCGATTGCCTCGAGCAGGATGTCGTCCAGGTCGGCCACGGGATCGTGACTGTTGTAGACACGGGCGGAGGGTGTCTGGCCATTGTCCGGTGCATGTTCCCGGGCGAAGGCCATGAGCTTGTGTTGGTATTCCTCGGGTGTTCTGGCCACCGAACTGGGTTGGGAGGTGGTGACACCCACGTAGCAGAGTCGGGCGTTGTAGTGGCGGGCCATGTCGGCCGCCACCGTCAACGGCTTTTCCAGCGCATCGAGATGCGCGAGATCCACCGGGACCATTATCGAGTGGTACATGCGTTCGGCTCCTCCTGGAATGTTCATCGAAACGGGTTCGATCCGTTTGTCATGCACGATACATTGCGGACGACGCGTGCCGATAATGGGTTTCGTTTCTCGACAGGACGCCCGGAACGGCTCGTCCGAGTATAGGCACATGCCCGGGGGCTGGGGTGAAACCCGTCGGCCCGATTGCCTTCGAGGGCAGGCCGGCTGACAGCATAACGGCCCTGTCAAACCCGATGGCCATGGCGGCATGGCAAATGCCTTGCGCTGGAAAATCGCGGGCGCTTGAAAGGAAAAAGCGGCGCGCCCCCGATAAAACCTGGCCGGTTTTATCCGTCAGCGCTGATCAACCGCCACAGGCGCTGGCCACTCGCTCGGTACTTGCGTTCGAAAGGCGTCAGGGGCGCGGCGTCGACCGGGATCGGTTCGACCCGAGCAGTGCGGCCATGGAAGGCCAGGGCCCGGGAGAGTTCGTCGAGATAGATGCGCCAGTTGCTGCGCGACTCGATCCGGCCCCCGAGGGCGACTACGGTGGGGAAGACCGGGTGGGCGTGAAATCGACGCTTTAGGTGCCGGGGCTTGGGCTCCGGGTTGGGGTAAAGCAGGTAATGGTGGGCCGGGGCCCAGCCCTGCTGCCGGGCCAGTCGCCAGAAGTCGATCAGGTCGGCCCGAACCAGCAGGCAATTCGACGGGGTGTCCGGGCGCTGGCGCGACAGGCGGTCGGCGGAACGGTCGACGCCCACGACCCAGTGGTCGGGAAATCGGCGCGCCAACAGCCGGCTGCTGTCACCCGTGCCGCAGCCGGAATCGAGAATCAGCGGGCGATCGACTGTGGCCAGTCGCGAGGCAACCCGGTCGAAGGCCTCGCGGTTGTAGTCGGCGATCGGCTTGGCGAACGGTCGACGCGCGTGGCGTTCGAGCTGGCGTTCGAGATCCTCGTGAGGACCCGTCTGGCTCGATGTGACCGGGCGCGAATGCCCGGGCGCCGGCCCGCTCCCCTCGGCGTTGCGGCCAGCGGTCGGATTGCCGGTTCCGGCGGCGTCATTCATCCGTCGTGACGGGCTGCCGACGCACCCGGTCGCTCAGGAGAATGCCCGCCCAGCGTGTCTGCGGGCTCGAATCGAGGGCCAGCTTGGCGATCATGGTCAGCGGTACCGCCAGCAGCATCCCGATCGGACCGAACACCCAGCCCCAGACCAGCAACGAGATCAGCACGATCACCGGCGAAAGCCCCAGGCTCCGGCCGAGCAGGCGTGGCTCGAGAACGCTGCCGATACTGATATTGACCAGCAGATACAGGGCAGCGACCAGGAACAGATCGATCGTGGAGCCGCTCACCACGGTTACCAGCAGTGCGGGTACTGCGGCGATGAACGAGCCGATGGTGGGGATGAAGTTGAGCAGCCCGGCGAGGATGCCCCAGAGAATGGCGAAGTCGATGCCCAGCCAGGAGAGTCCCACGCCGATAAGCACGCCGGTGACAAGGCTCGCGCCGGTCTTGATCAGGAGGTACCGGTAGACCGAGCGCAGGAAGCGGCGGGTGCGTACCCGGGCCCGGCGACGGCCGGGGAACGCGGCCGCCAGTTTGTCGGCGAAGGTGCGTTCCTCGAGCAGCAGGAACATGAACGCGAGCAGCACCAGCAGCGTGCTGGCGGTGAACTGTCCCAGCCCGGTCGCGATCCCGGTGGCCGTGCCGGTGATGGTGCTCGTCGCCGGCAGGGGAATCTGCGCCGGGAGCAGTTCCGGGGGCGCCCCGCGTTCGGCGAGCATGTTCCGGATCTGCTCGAGCCAGCCGGCCAGCTTGGCCTGGTAGGCGGGTGCCTGGGTCGCCAGACTCTCCGCGGCGCCCTGCAGGGCGACGAACAACAGGAAGAAGGCCAGCCCGACCAGGGAGAACAGGAACAGGATCGAGATCAGGCCGGGAACGCCGCGACGTTGCATCCACGCCATGGGCGGGGCGCTGATGATGGCGAGAAATGCGGCCAGCAGGAACGGTGTCACGATGTGGCTGACCGTCTTCAGTCCCGCCAGCAGGATGAAGACCGCCGCGGCACCCAGCAGCCAGGCCAGCGGGCTTGGCTTGTTTGTCGAGGGGGCGGTCGGGGTCATCGCGACACATCCTCGACACTGGCAATGCCGTGCTGGCGCAACAAGGGCTCGATGCTGGGTTCGCGGCCACGGAACGCCTTGAACAGGGCCATCGGGTCCTCGCTGCCGCCGCGTTCGAGGATATGGACCAGGAAGTCCGAGCCCGCCCGCTCGTTGAAGACCCCGTCCTCCTCGAAACGCGACCAGGCGTCCGCCGAGAGTACCTCGGCCCACTTGTAGCTGTAGTAGCCGGCGGCGTAGCCACCGGCGAAGATGTGCGCAAACCCGTGCTGGAAGCGGTTGTAGGCCGGCGGCTGCACCACGGCCACGGAGCGGCGCACCTCGTCGAGGGTTTCCTGGATGCGCGCCCCGGTGGACGGATCGAAGTCCTGGTGCAGGAGCAGGTCGAACAGCGAGAACTCCAGTTGCCGGACCATCTGCATGCCGGCCTGGAACTGGCGCGCCGCGCGCATGCGCTCGAACAACGAGGCTGGCAGCGGCTCATTGGTCTCGACGTGATGGGCGAACAGGTCGAGCGCCTCGCGTTCCCAGCACCAGTTCTCGAGGAACTGGCTGGGCAGTTCCACGGCATCCCAGGCGACGCCGCTGATGCCGGCCACCCCGGCGGCATCCACGCGCGTGAGCAGGTGGTGCAGGCCATGGCCGAATTCGTGGAACAGCGTGGTGACCTCGTCGTGCGTGAGCAACGAGGGTTTCCCGCCCACCGGCGGGGTGAAGTTGCAGGTGAGGAAGGCGGCCGGTCGCTGGATGCTGCCATCCGGCAGGCGACGGCGCTGGATCGCACCGGCCATCCAGGCCCCGCCGCGCTTGTTCGCCCGGGCGTAGAGGTCGAGGTAGAAGCGTCCGCGCGACAGACCATCGCGGTCCTCGATCTCGAAGAAACGCACGTCCGGGTGCCAGGTCGGTACGTCGCGGCGTTCGCGCACGCGGATGCCGAACAGCCGCCCGACCACGGTAAACAGCCCGTCGACCACGCGATCGGCCGGGAAGTAGGGTTTCAGCTGCTCCTGGGAGATGGCGAAACGGTCCTCGCGCAGCTTTTCCCCGTAGAAGGCGATATCCCAGGGTTGCAGCGTCTCCGGACCGCCCGACTGACGTGCGAAGGCCTGCAGTTCGTCGAGCTCGCGACGCGCCTTCGGCACCGCCTGGTCGGCAAGCTCGCGCAGGAAGGCAAGGACCTCGGCCGGGTCGCTGGCCATCTTGGTCTCCAACGAGCGTTGGGCGTAGTTGTCGAAGCCGAGCAGTTGCGCGAGTTCGTGGCGAATCTCGAGGATGCGTTCCATCACCGGGCCGTTGTCCCACTTCCCCGCGTGCGGGCCGACATCGGAGGCACGCGTGACGAAGGCCTGGTAGAGCGTCTCGCGCAGATCGCGGTGTTCGGCATGGGTCATCACGGCGATGAAGCTCGGCATGTCCAGCGTGATCCGCCAGCCGGACCGGTCGGCGTTCTCGGCCGCCTGGCGGAACATGGCGCGGGCCGACTCGGGCAGCCCGGCCAGGCGGGATTCGTCGTCGATGTCCAGCGACCAGGCATTGGTGGCGTCGAGGAGGTTGTTGGCAAAGCGCGTGGTCAGTTGCGACAACTCGCTCTTGAGGGCCTTGAAACGTGCCTTGTCGTCGGGATCGAGGTCGACGCCGGCAAGCCGGAAGTCGCGGATCGCATTCTCGACCACGCGGCGCTGTCCCGCCGAAAGGCTCGCGAAATCGTCACGTTCGCTCACCGCCCGGTAGGCCGCGAACAACGCCTCGTTCTGACCGAGGTCGGTGGCGTAATCGGAGAGCTTGGGCAGGCAGGCCTCGTAGGCGGCGCGCAGTTCGGGGGTGTTCACCACGGCGTTGAGGTGGCTGATCGGCGACCAGGCTCGGTCGAGACGATCCTCTAGCGCCTCCATCGGGGCGACGAAGTTATCCCAGGTGAACGGTGCGCCCTGCTCGAGCCGTGCGTCGATGGCGGCACGGTTGTCACCGAGGATCCGGTCGATCGCCGGTTCGACGTGCTCGGGCGCAATCCGATCGAAGGCCGGGAGGTCGGGGGTATCCAGCAAGGGGTTGGACATGCGTGGCTCTCGACTGAAGGTGAACGACTGACCGCGCAGATTAGCATTTTTGCCGATTCGCCCGGGCGATCCGTGGCAGGAGCGCGACCTTGGCACTACCCTGAAGACGTTCACATTTGCATGAATCCATCCATTCCGACCGCGTCACGGTGAAGGCCGCCGGATCCGGTCCTGTTTCGGTACGCCCATGACACCTCGTCCGGTAATGCACGCGCTCGTCCTTGCCTTCTCGTCCGCGGCCGGGGGGCTTCTGCCGTCCTTCGCGCACGCCGCCGACGCCCCCCGGGTGATCACCGAACCGGCCACGACCGGCGAGATCATCGAGGTGGTTCGGCTCGACGGTACGGTCAACAGCCTGCACAGCGCGGAACTGTCGGTCGAGATCGCCGGGCTGGTCGATACCGTTTTCGTGGAAACGGGCGATCGCGTGACCGCCGGCATGCCGCTGTTCGAACTGGACGACAGCCTGGAGCGACTGGCCGTGGCCGGCCTGGAGGCCGACCGCCGACAGGCTGACTCCGCCCGCCAGGACGCCGCGCGACGACTCGAGGAGGCCCGGTCGGTCGGGGCCGGGCGCAATATCGCCGAGACCGAGGTGCAGGCGCGGGCAAGTGCGGTTGAAGAGGCCGCGGCGCGTCTTGCCTCGGTTTCCGCGAACCTGGATCGCGGCCGGGCGCGGCTCGAGCGCCACCGGCTGGTCGCGCCCTTCGACGGGGTGATCACCGAGCGCCACGCCGAACGGGGCGAGTGGGTCGAGCCCGGTGAGGCGTTGGTTCACCTCGTCGACCGCGAGGCGTTGCGCCTCGACTTTCCGGTACCGCAACGTTATTACCGCCTGCTCGGTGAAAAGGCGCAACTGCGCTACCGCGTCGACGGGGGCGCGGACGACTGGCAGCGTGCCGCCATCGACACGATGGTGCCGGTAACGGATTCGACGGCACGGACCTTCCTGCTGCGCGGCGAGCCGGCCGAGAGCGCGGGCCTGTTGCCCGGCATGGCGATCGAGGGACGCCTGCGCCTGCCGACCGGGCGCGAGGGGCTGACCGTGGCCCGGGACGCGGTGCAACGCTACCCGGACGGGCGCACCACCGTCTGGGTGATCGACGATCCCGAGGCACTGACGGTCGCAGAACGGCAGGTGACGATCGAGCGGGGTTACGACGAGCGGACCGTGATCACCGACGGCATCGAGGCCGGCGACGAGGTCATCGTGCGCGGCAACGAGGCCCTGGAGCGGGGCATGGAGGTGCGGGTGGAGGATGAGCGCGGTGGGGAGGACGACTGATGTTTGCCGCGGTCGTCCGGCACGGCACACTGGTCACGGTGATCACCCTGATCATCGCGATCCTCGGCGTGGTCGCCGCCCTGCGGATTCCGGTGCAGATGATTCCCGACCTGGACGTGCGCACCATCACCGTCGAGACACGCTGGCCGGGCGCCACCCCGCAGGACATCGAGAAGGAGATCCTGATCGAGCAGGAACGCTACCTGCGGAATATTCCCGGTCTGGCGGAACTCAACGCCACGGCCACCAGCGACAGCGCCGAGATCGAACTGGAATTCCCCTTCGGCACGGACATCACCGAGGCCCTGATCGAGGTCAACAACGCCCTGAGCCAGGTGCCCGGCTACCCGCGCAACGTCGACGAGCCCAGGATTGCGGCGACGTCGTTCTCGTCGAATGCCTTCATGTACTTCCGGGTGGCGACCCTGCCCGACAATCCGCACGGGCTCGACATCGACCTGATGCGCGACTTCATCGAGGACGAGGTGCGCCCCCGCATGGAGGGCGTGTCGGGCGTCTCGGAGGTCACCATGGGTGGCGGTGCCGAGCGCCAGATGCAGGTCCACGTCGACGAACGCCAGCTGGCGCGCCGCGGACTTACCCTGCTGGACCTGCGCGATGCCATACGGGCGCGCAACCAGGATATCTCGGGCGGGGAGGTGGACGCCGGCAAGCGTCGCTACCTGCTGCGCACCGTGGGGCGGTTCGCCGATGCCGAGGAGCTCGAGCGGCTGGTGATCGCGCGCCGGGGCGATGCCGTCACTCGGCTGGGCGATGTCGCCACGGTGGTGCAAGGCGGATCGCGCCAGCGGTCGCTGGCGTTCACCAACGGCCAGAAGGTGATCGGTCTGCAGGTGCGTCGCGAGAGCGGCTCGAACGTCATCGACATCAAGCACGCGATGATCGACGAGGTCGAGCGCATCAACGAGGAGGTCCTCGAGCCGGCCGGGATGGTCCTCGAGCTCAACACCGACGATGCGCGCTACGTGCAGGCTTCGATCAAGAACGTCTGGACAAACCTGGGGCTGGGGGCGGCGATCGCCACCCTGGTGATGTTCCTGTTCCTGCGCTCGCCGCGCGCGACCCTGGTGGGCGTGATCGGGATACCCCTGTGCGCGATCGCCGCGTTTCTCGGGCTGCTGATCACCGGGCGCACCGTCAACGTCATCTCGCTGGCCGGCGTGGCCTTCGCCATCGGCATGACCGTGGACAACAGCATCGTCGTGCTGGAGAACATCGAGCGATTGCGCCGACGCGGCATGGCGAGACTGGAATCGGCGGTCGAGGGGGTGCGCGAGGTCTGGCCGGCGGTGCTTGCCTCGACGGCGACCACGGTGCTGGTGTTCCTGCCGATCCTGTTCATCCAGGAAGAGGCCGGACAGCTGTATTCGGACGTGGCGATCGCCATCGCCGCGGCGATCGTCGCCTCGATGCTGGTGGCGGTGATGCTGATCCCCACCTTGAGTGCGCACCTCGACTTCGGCCGTTCCGGGCGCAAGGGCCGGGCCACGCCCGGCTGGGCGCGTGGCGTGGCCGCCGGCGTGCGAGGCATGATCGGTTCCCGGCCGCGCCGCTGGCTGACCATGCTGGTGGCCCTGGCGGGGAGCGTGTCGATCGTGGTGTGGCTGACCCCGCCGGCGGAATACCTCCCCGAGGGGGAGGAGCCGAAGACCTTCGCGGTGATGAACGCGCCGCCGGGCTACAACCTCGATGAGATGGCGCGCATCGCCGAGGAGGTAGAGGCCCATCTCCTGCCGGCAGTCGACGCCGACCCGGCCGAGTTCGAGCGCGGCGAGACTCCGGTGCCGCCGATCCGCAACCTGGTGATGCAGGTACAGCCCACGCAGCTTCGGGTGATCTCGGAGACCCTCGATCCGGATCACATCGACCCCCTGATGGCCGAGATCACCCGGTTCTACGAGCAGTACCCGGGCATGCGGGCGTTTGCCGCCAAGGGTTCGATCATCTCCAGCAACGACGGCGGTACCCGCAGCATCTCGCTGGACATCGCCGGGTCGGACCTGGCCGCCATCTACGAGGTGGCCAATCGCGCCTACGAGCGTGCCGAAACCATCTTCGACAACCCGCGCATCCAGACCCGCCCCTCGACGCTGGAGCTGGCCCAGCCGCTGGTGGAGATCCGACCGGACTGGGAGCGGGCCGAGGAACTGGGATTGAGCATGGAGGCGATCGGGTTTTCCGTCTCCGCGCTGACCGAGGGGGCCTACGTCGACGACTTCTTCCTCGGTGACGACAAGATCGACATCTACCTCTACGGCCCCGGCGGACGTGATCCTCGGCTGGCGCGGCTCGAGGAGATCCTGGTCAAGAGCCCGCAGGGGGCGAGCCTGCCGCTGTCTTCGGTGGCCCGGATCGAGACGCGCGTCGATACCAGCATCGTCCGCCGTGTCGACGGCAAGCGGATGGTCACTCTCGACATCATTCCGCCCGAGTCCGTCGCACTCGAGGCCGGGGTGGAACGGGTGCGCGACGAGTTGGTCGGCGAGATGCGCGCCGCCGGCGAGATCCCCGCCGGGGTGAGCCTGTCGATCTCGGGTGCCTCGGATCAGCTCAACGCCACCCGGGAGGCGCTGTCGGAAAACTTCGTCATCGCGCTGGCGATCATCTACCTGCTGCTGGTGGCGATCTTCACGCACTGGCGCTACCCGCTGCTGATCATGACCGCCATCCCGCTCGGCATTGCCGGGGGGATCGCGGGACTGGCGCTGATGAACCTGGTGGGCGGAATGCTGCCGCTGGTCGGCCTGAAGGCGATCAGCCAGCCGTTCGACATGATCACCATGTTGGGCTTTCTGATCCTGATGGGGACGGTGGTCAACAATCCGATTCTGCTGGTCGAACAGGCACGCCGCAGTTTTGCCGACGGACGTGATGCGGTCGATGCGGTAATGGAGGCGGTGGCGGTGCGCCTGCGACCGATCGTGATGACCACGTTGACCACCATCAGCGGGCTGTCGCCGCTGGTGCTGATCCCGGGCGAGGGCACCGAGCTCTATCGCGGGGTGGGCGCGATCGTGATGTTCGGCCTGCTCGGGGCGACCATCGTGACCCTGACCTTCCTGCCGGCGCTGACGGCGAGCGTGCTCGGGGTCGCCCAGCGACGGCGTGCAGGGGCTGCCTGAGCGTAATGAATAGCGCCACAAACAGGCGGAAAACAAAAAGCCCCGAGGGCGATGCCTCGGGGCTTTTCTCGATCTGGTTGCGGGAGCAGGATTCGAACCTGCGACCTTCGGGTTATGAGCCCGACGAGCTACCGGACTGCTCCATCCCGCGTCTGGTATGGCGCGCATTGTACGCGGACTCGCCATGCTGTCAAGAAAAGTTCGACAGGAATCCGAGTGGTTCCATTCGACATGAAAAAAGCCCCGAGGCGAGGCCCCGGGGCTTTCCTGAATCTGGTTGCGGGAGCAGGATTCGAACCTGCGACCTTCGGGTTATGAGCCCGACG
>NZ_JBKHFB010000006.1:0-51192 GCF_046540515.1 Guyparkeria sp. | reverse complement strand
TGGGCATCTACCGCCAGCAGGTGATCGGCCGCAACCGGGTGATCATGCGCTGGCTGGCCCACCGCGGCGGGGCGCTGGACTTCGCCCACTGGCAACAGACCCATCCGGGCCAGCCGTTTCCCATCGCCGTCACGCTGGGGGCCGACCCGGCCACGATCCTCGGCGCGGTCACCCCGGTACCCGACACGCTCTCCGAGTACGCCTTCGCGGGCCTGTTGCGCGGCGAGCGCACCCGGCTGGTCGAGTGCCTGTCGCACGATCTGCTGGTGCCGGCGAACGCGGAGATCGTCCTCGAAGGGTTCATCCACCCGGAGGACACGGCCGTCGAAGGTCCCTACGGGGATCACACCGGCTACTACAACGAGACCGAGACCTTCCCGGTGATGACCATCGAGCGCATCACCCATCGCAAGAACCCGATCTACCACAGCACGCACACCGGCCGCCCGCCGGACGAGCCAGCCATCCTCGGCGTGGCGCTCAACGAGGTGTTCGTGCCGCTTATCCAGAAGCCGTTTCCGGAGATCGTCGACTTCTACCTGCCGCCGGAGGGATGTTCCTACCGGATGGCGGTGGTATCGATGAAAAAGCAGTATCCGGGCCACGCCAAGCGCGTGATGATGGGCGTGTGGAGCTTCCTGCGCCAGTTCATGTACACCAAGTTCGTCATCGTGGTCGACGACGACGTCGACCCGCGTTCCTGGGAGGACGTGATCTGGGCGATGACCACGCGCATGGACCCGGTGCGTGACACGCATCTCGTCGAGAACACCCCGATCGACTATCTCGACTTCGCCTCGCCCGTCTCCGGGCTGGGCGGCAAGATGGGGCTGGATGCCACCTCGAAATGGCCCGGCGAGACCGACCGGGAGTGGGGCCGGCCGATCCGGCCGGATCCGCAGGCCGAGCAGGCGATGGCAGCGGTGTTCGAGGCGGTGATGGCCCGGGCCGAGGCCGCAGGGAACGATTGAACCGCCGGTCTGCCGCGATCCCGGGGTGAGGCGTCAGTCGACCCTGTCGGCCGAGAGCACACAACGATTGCGACCCTGTTCCTTGGCCTGGTAGAGCGCATCGTCGGCACGCGTGAAGACCGTTTCCATCTCCTCGCCCGGGGCGAACTCGGCCAGCCCGCAGGAGGCGGTGACCCCGATCTCCTGACCGCGGTAGCGCAGCTTGGTGCGCGCGAGCTTTTCCCGGATGCGTTCGACCACTTTCATTGCCTCCTCGCCGTTTGCCCCGGGCAGCAGCATGACGAACTCCTCGCCGCCGAAACGCGCGATCATGTCGACGTCGCGGATCAGATCCATGAAGGTCTTGCCGACGATGATCAGGGTCTTGTCTCCGGCCTGGTGGCCGAGCTGGTCGTTGATCCTTTTGAAGTGGTCCAGGTCCCAGATGGCGAGCGTCAGCGGCGAGTTGTCACGGCGCATGCGTGCGGTTTCCAGCCGCACGCGGTGATCGAAGGCCAGCCGGTTGGGTAGCCCGGTGAGATTGTCGCGGAACAGTTTCGCCTCGCTCTGCTTGAGCTGTTCCTCGAGCATGCGGGTCTGGTCTTCCAGGCGCGCGAGCTTCGCCCGTAGCTGCTCGTTGTCCGCCTCGACGTCTTCCTGCCGGCGTTCCTCGGCTTGCTGGAAGGCCTGCACCTGCTGACGGATCCGGTCAATGCGTTCGCGCACGACCTGCCGGAGACCGTCCAGGTCATCGGCCGACTCGACCTGCTTGGTGATGTGGTCGACATGCTCGCGCAGCGAATCGTCCAGCTTGAGACGGGCGTCGCGTTGCACCGCGAGGTCGTCGGTCTGGGCCTGGCTGAACTGGTCGATGTCCGCCAGCGCCTCGGTGACCTGCTCGAGAAAGCGGGCCAGCTCACCCTTCTCCTTCTCGATGGCCTGGCGCATGTCATTGATCAGCGTGGCGACCCGGTCGATCAGGATGCTGGGCAGGGTGGTGTCGTTGGGGTCATCGATGGTATTGATGAGCCGCGCCCGTCTGCCCTCGAGCGAGTCGACGAAGGCGATGCGGTCGAGCAGCAGCGGCAGTACCTCGCGCACCTGCGCGGCCGAGCCGGCATGGGTGTCGTGGCTGGGTGGCGCAGCTTTTGGTGGTGCGTCGTCGGGCTGGCTGGCCTCGAGCTCGCGGATCCGCCGGGCGAGGTCCTCGATATCGCCCTTGAGGCGGCCGACCTCGAAGCCGTGCTCGTCCTGCTTGCGCGCCTTTTCGCGAATCCGGGCGGCGTCGTCGGCCAGCTCCGGGTAGGCCTTGTCGACGGCGAACAGGACCCGCGAGAGGGTGAGCTTGAGCAACCCGCCCAGCTCCTGATCATGGTCCTCCAGTCGGCCGACTTCGCCCAGCAGCTGTTCGTAACGCTGCCGGTAGTCGTCCGGTGCCGTCGACTCGGTGGGTGCCTCGGCCATCGTGGTGATCTCTCCCTCGCTCGTTTTTCAGGGTCGTCTGCCGGCGGTGTGGCGCGTCAAGCCTAGCCGGCTTTCCGCGGCGATGGTAGCGCGATGCTCATCGCGAGGGGGACGTGATCGGAGCCGCCGATCGGGCGTGCCTCGGTGCCGCGGATATCCAGCGACTGGCTCACGGCGATGTGGTCGATCGCACGCTGTGGACGCCAGCGCGGGTAGGTCAGCGGCGACCGGATGGGCAGCTTCAGGCCGTTATCGATGCACCACTGCTGCATGCCCGGGTCGTCCGGTTCGCAGTTGAAGTCCGCCATCACCACGACATAGCCGGGTACGTCGGCCAGCTCGCCCAGCTGGTCGAACTGCATCTGGCGGGCCCGACGACTCAGGGCAAGGTGGGTGTCGATCACCCGTAACGGGTGTCCATCCCAGCGGAAGTCCGCCACCAGCGCCCCGCGCCCGGGCATGCGCCCCGGCAGCGGGCATTGATCGATCGCCAGCGGCTGGATGCGGCTGATCAGACCCAGGGCGTGCTTGCCGAACTGGCCCAGATCGCGGTTGACCCGCACGGCCCAGTGCGGCAGCTCGGCCAGCTCGGCGAGGTGCTCGGCCTGGTTGAGAAAGCGACTGCGGATCGAGCCGGCGTCCGCCTCTTGCAGGCCGATGATGTCGAAGTGCGACAAGGTCGGCCCGATCGCCTCCAGGCTGCGGGTGCGGTCGGCACTCGGCAGCAGGTGCTTCCAGCCGCCGGTGAGGTAGTCGCGGTAGCGATGGGTGGCGATGCCGACCTGGATGTTGTGAGAGAGCAGGCGCAGCGGCTGATGGCCGCGCACGTCGATGAAGTCGTCGGGCCCGCCGCTGGCCGGGCTGCAACTCAGGCAGCGTCGGCTGGCCGCCCGGCCGATCATCCGCCCACCAGGGTCTCGCCGAGCCGCCGGGTGAGCTGCTCGTTCTCGCGGTAGTCGACCGGCACGTCGATGACGCAGACCGCCTCGCTGGCCATCGCGTCCTTGAGGATCGGCAACAGCCCGTCGCCGGATTCGACCCGGTAGCCCTTCGCGCCGAAGCTCTCGGCGAGCTGGACGAAATCCGGGTTGCCGAAGTGCACGCCGGTGGACCGGCCGAAACCGCGGCGCTGCTTCATGTCGATCAGCCCGTAGCCGCCGTCGTTCCAGATCAGGACGATGATCGGGGTCTTGCAGCGTACCGCGGTCTCGAGTTCCTGGACGTTCATCAGGAACCCGGCGTCACCGGTCGCGGCGACGATGTGCCGCTCCGGGTAGAGCAGCTTGGCGGCGATCGCGCCGGGCAGCGCAATGCCCATGCTGGCAAAGCCGTTGGAGATGATGCAGCTGTTGGGCCGCTCGGAGCGGTACATGCGCGCCAGCCACATCTTGTGGGCGCCGACGTCGGAGATGACGATGTCCCGGCTGGAGAGGGCCGTGCGCAGGTCCCAGATCAGCTTCTGCGGCTTGATCGGCAGGCAGTCGTCGTCCGCGTGCCGGTTCATGTCCTCGATCAGCGCCTCGCGCAGATCGCGGAAGGCCGGGCCCTCGTGCGGCGTGGTGAGCTCGCCCAGGCGTTGCATGGCGGTGTTGATGTCGCCGACGATGCTGGTGGCGACCGGATAGTGCGCGTCGACCTCGGCCGCTTCGGTGTCGACGTGGATGATCTGCCGGTCGCGGGTGGGATGCCACAGTTGGGGGTGGTACTCGACCAGGTCATAGCCGATGCAGACGATCACGTCGGCCTGGTCGAAGCCCACGTTGACGTAGTCCTTCGACTGCAGGCCCACCGAACCCAGTGCCATCGGGTGGCGGAACGGGATCACGCCCTTGGCCATGAAGGTGTTGGCCACCGGGATGTTGAGCCGTTCGGCGAGCGCCGCCAGGGCCTCGCTCGCCCCGGCCCGCACCACACCGTGCCCGGCGAGGATGATGGGGTGTCGCGCGCCGCTCAATGCCTCGGCGGCCTGCTCGAGGCAGGACTCGCGTGGCTGACTCGCGCCGTTGGAGGTCACCGGCAGGGGCGAGGCGTAGTCCGACTCCACCGGCATGGCGGCGACGTCCTCGGGCAACTCGATGAAGCTCGCGCCGCCCTTGCCGGCCTCGGCGAACTTGGCCGCCCGACGGACGGTTTCCGGGATCGCCGCGGGCGTGATCACCCGTGAGGCGTAGCGGGTGATCGGCTCGAACATCCGCACGAGATCCAGGACCTGGTGGGACTCCTTGTGCAGCCGGTCGATCCCGGCCTGGCCGGCAATGGCGATCAGAGGGGCGTGGTCCATGTTGGCATCCGCCACGCCGGTGACGAGATTCGTCGCCCCGGGCCCGAGGGTGGAGAAGCACACGCCCGGCTTGCCGGTCAGCCGGCCGACGATATCGGCCATGAACGCCGCACCCTGCTCGTGGCGGGTGACGACCAGCTCGATCGACGACTCGTTGAGGGCATCGACGAAGTCGAGGTTCTCCTCGCCGGGGATGCCGAAGACATAACGGACACCCTCGTTCTCCAGGCAGCGCAGCAGCAGCTGGGCTCCGGTTCTCACGGGGCGATCAGTCCCGCTCGTCACGGATCTGTTCGATCAGCGAATCGACTACATCGAGCATCTCGGCGTTGCCGCCGGCCAGCCGCCCGGTAACCAGGTAACGGCCATCGACCAGCAGCGCCGGCACGCCGCGCACCTGGGCGGCCTGGGCGATCTGGTTGGTCTTCCGGATGGCGTTCTGGGTGCCGAAGCCCTCGTAGGCGTCGAGGAATGCGTCGCGGTCGACGCCCTGCTCGGCGTAGAAGTCGGCGATCGCCTCGGCGTCCGTCAGGCGGGTGCCTTCCTCGTGGATGGCGTGAAAGACCTCGGCGTGCGTGTCGTCGACGGCATCGAGCTGCTCGGCGGCGTAGAACGCGCGGGTCAGCGGCAGCCAGTGTTCGCCCAGTGCCAGTGCGCGACGCTCGAAGATCACGTCCTCGTCGAGCCCTTCAAGCCAGGGCTCGAGTTCGGCCTCGAGGTAGTGGCAGTGCGGGCAGCCGTACCAGAAGAACTCCTGGACCAGCACCTTGCCCTCCGGCGAGCTGACGTCGGTCTTCACCTCCCGGTAGCCTTCCCCGTCGGTTGCCATGGCGGGCGCGGTCAGGATCAGGGCGACGGTCGTAAGCAGTGTGGCGGCCAGGCCCTTGAGACAGGTAGTGAATCGTGTGACGGGCATCGAGCGTCTCCGTGTGTCGGTCAGGACGGTGTGTTCGGTAGCGGCGGGGCAGTGGCCGTGCCGCCACCCCGGAACGAAGTATGGGGCAGGCCCGCTGCGATTGCAGCCGACTGCCCCATTGTCTGTACGGGCCCTGTCGGGATCAGAGTTCGCCGTAGGAATGCAGCCCCGAGAGGAACATGTTCACCCCGAGGAAGGCGAAGCTGGTGATGAACAGGCCGCCGATGCTCCACCAGGCCATGACCGGACCGCGCCAGCCCTTGGTCAGGCGCATGTGCAGCCAGGCGGCGTAGTTCAGCCAGACGATCAGGGCCCAGGTCTCCTTCGGATCCCAGCTCCAGTAGCCGCCCCAGGCCTCGGCCGCCCACATGGCGCCGAGGATGGTGGCGATGGTGAAGAAGGCGAAGCCCAGCGCGATGGCCTTGTACTGGATGTCGTCCATCACGGCCAGCGACGGCAGGCGGTCGTTGGGGCCGTCGCCGCCCATCTTGTACTTGATCAGGTAGGCGATGCCGACCATCGCGGCGATGGCGAAGGTGCCGTAGCCGACGAAGTTCGCCGGCACGTGGATCTTCATCCACCAGCTGTTGAGCGCAGGGACCAGCGGCTCGATGATGTGGGCCTGACGGTCGAACTGGTACCAGAGCAGGAACGCCAACGAGACGCCGACGATCAGCATGGCGAAGCCGCCCAGGCTGCGGTTGTTGTAACGCTTTTCGTAGTAGAGATACAGCAGGGCAGTGAACACGGCGAAGACGATGAACACCTCGTAGAGGTTGCTCACCGGGATGTGGCCGTAATCGAGGTTGATCAGGTAACCCTCGCGCCAGCGGGAGAAGAAGGCGACGAAGCCCATCACCGACCCGGTCCATACCAGTGCCGAGCCGACCTTCAGGCCGTACTCGGAGCGCGCCATCGTGGCGATGAAGTAGGTCGGGATCGACAGGATGTAGAGCGCGACCATCCACATCGTCGCCGAGGTGCTGGAGAGGAAATACTTGAACAGGAAGTTGGATTCCTGGAAGTCGGCCAGTCCGCCACGGCCCACCGGCCCGTCGGCGCCGAGGATGTTGTACTGCCAGACGGCGTAGGTGGAGATGATCGCCACGATACCTACCAGCCAGCGGGTCGCCGGCCAGACCCAGCCGAGAAAGCCCAGGCCGAGCGCGGTGCCGAACAGGGTGCTGGTGGTGTAGACGTCGAGCGACTCGCTGTACTGGGCGTAGCCGATGCCGGCAATCACCAGCATCGCCACCGCCCAGAGCACGTCGATCAGGCCAATGTGCCGTGGCGACGGCAGGTTGGACGTGGGTTGATAGCCGTTGACCATCTGTTCGTTCGGGACAGACATCGTGGTTTCTCCTGCGCGGATTGTCCGGCGCCTCTAGCCCTTGCCGGGCGTCGTGGACGCGTCGTTCTGGTCGTTGGACCCGGTCTGACGCATGAGTTCATCGCTGAACTGGGCGAAGGCCTGGTCGAAGTCGATGTTCTTGCGGGCATCCGTGCCGGCGACCACCACCCGGTGGTGCGTCGGCCGGTCATCATCGGTCAAGCCGGCCGGTTTGATCAACACCCACAGTCGACGATAGTGGATGTAGAACAGCATGAAGATGCCGAGGGTCAGCATCAGCGAACCCAGGTACACCCAGAACATGCCCGGCGCCCGCGTGACCTCGAGGCCGGTCGACTGGATGTGATTGAAGCCGGTGGGCGCGACGAAGATGGGCGAGCCGTAGTTCGGAATGACGGTCACCACATCGAGAGCCTTCTCGAAGAATTCCTCGTCGCGGTCGCCGAAGTCCTCGACGCCCTGTTCCTGAAGGGTCTCCATGTAGGCGCGCATCAGGACCGACTGGACCACGCGGAAGGACGATTCACGTGCCTGCTCGGCCATCTCCGGCGGCATGTCGCGTTCGGCCAGCTGCTGCTCGACCTGTTCGCCCAGCCTGGAGAAGCCCTGCTCGACGAAGGTCTCGACCATATCGGCGATCGAGCGGGCCGCGGAACTCTGTGCCGCGCCACCCTGGTTGCCCTGCGGGGTCTGCGCGACCAGCTCGGCCGCGATCCGGGTGATCTCGTCGCGATCCTTGAGCGTCGCGTAGAACGCCATGAACGTCTCGAGCGAGTCGTTGCGGTCGGCCGGGATGAACAGGAACTGCTGCTGGGCGCCAACCTCGGGGGTCACGCCGCTGAGGAAATACTTGGTGCCGTCGAAGTCGACCGGCTGGAAGTAGTTCTCGTACTCGATGGCCTGACCGGAGCCGTCGCGCAGGCGGAACGTCACCGACGGACCGAAGTTGGTGTTCTCGGTGTTGCCGTCCGGACCTTCGGTGGGGTTGACGTTGAACAGCGAGAAATCGCGGAACTCGAGGGTGTACTTCTCGTCCTCGAACTCGAAGGTCCGCTCCTTGTTGACCGTGCCCTCCAGTTCCTGCTTGGTGCCGGCCTTGCCGAACAGCTGCCAGGCGTCGAACTCGAGCTCCGTGCCGCCGTCGCCGAAGCTCGACTGGAAGATGTTGTAGCCCTTGTACTTGAGCGGGTGGTTGACCCGGATGGTTTCCTCGATCACCTCGCCGGTTTCCTTGTCGGTGAGCTTGAGGTCCGAGTTGAAGGACTTGGGCATGCCGGTGTCGTAGTGTTCGATGTGGAAGTCCTCCACCTCGATCTTGAACGGCAGGTTCTGCACCACGTAGCCGTCCTTCAGGCCGATGAAGGCCACGTCGCCCCACTTGCCCTCGGGAATGTTCACCGAACCGCGAAAGCCGGCCAGCGCACCCGGCGGCAGGTGGGATTCCTCGGGCACCTGACTGACCGGCAGATCACGGGTCTCGACCTCGACCACGCCCAGCATGTTGAGCGTCTTGAGGTACATCTTGCTGTCGATCAGCCCGCCGACCAGGATCACCACCATGCCAAGGTGGGTGAGCACGTAACCGATGCGGTTCATGCCGCCCTTGCGTGCCGCCACCAGGATTTCGCCGTCACGTTCCTTGACTCGCGCCTTGTAGCCCAGCTGGCCGAACAGTGCCTGGGTGCGCTCGACGATGGTCGCTGCCGGCAGGTCGCTCTGGTATTGCCGGGAATGGGCGAAGGCGCGCAGCGACTTGTCCTGTGCGTTGAGGCGGAAGCTCCGGATGTCACGCATGAAGCCCGGGGCGTTGCGGATCAGGCAGGCGCTGGTCGAGGCGAGCAGGAACAGCAGGATGGCCACGAACCAGCCCACCGAGTAGACATCGTAGAGCCCCAGGGTGTTGAACACCTCGAACCAGAACGGGCCGAACTCGATCAGGTAGTCGTTGAACGGCTGGTTCTGCTGCAGCACGGTGCCGATCACCGAGGCGATCGCCAGGATCGAGAGCAGCGCGATGGCCAGGTTCATCGACGTGAGCCAGGTGTACAGGCGCGAGCCAAGGCTGCGGCGGCGTTTGCGGGCGGTTTGGGCCTGGGAGGTCATCGGCTAGCCTTCGCGGGATCGGGTCGGTGTTTGGGGCGGCGGTCGGCATCGGGATGCGTTCGCCAGCCTACTCAGACGCCGGGAGGTGCCCCGGGTTCCCCGCTGGGGAGGAATCGCGGCGCGTCCCGGCCGGGGCGCGCTCAGTCGAGGCTGGCGATGTGCGCGGCCAGCGCGTCGATCTCTTCGTCGGACAGATCGGCGGCCAGCGGGATCATAATCTCCGCTTGGCCGTGGTCGCGGTCGCCGCTACGGTAGCCCTTGAGTGACTGGGCGACGTAGTCGGCCGACAGTCCGCGCAGTGCGGGGAAGCCGGCGGGCTGGTTGCCGTGGCCTTCGCTGTGGTGGCAGGCCGCGCAGGCGGCGACCTCATCGCGTCCCTGGTGGTACAGATCGGCGCCGAGTTCCGAGCCTTCGCCGGCCGGGCTGGCCACCTTGCGCTCCTGGGCGGCGTAGTAGGCGGCGATGTCCTCGATCTGCTGGTCGCTGAGACCGGAGGCCTGACCGCTCATGATGGCGTTCTCGCGCTCGCCGTCCCGATAGGCCGTCAGTTGCGCGGCCACGTACTTGGCCGGCTGGCCTGCCAGTGACGGAAAGGCGGGATTGTTGCTGTTTCCCTTGTCGCCGTGGCAGGAGGCGCAGGATTGGGCGGCCTCGCGCCCGGCCTTGATCGAGCCATCGTCACTGGCCTGTGCGGCGCCGGCGAAAAAGGAAAGCCCCAGGAGCATGCCGGCGGTGAAACGGCCGCGCCGCGGCATCGGGTGAACTGCTGTCATCATCGCTAACGATCTCGTTGTGGTTTCGCGTTCGGCCGGCCCTGGCCGTTGAAGTGGTTTGCAAGGCGCCCCAAAAATACAGGTGCCTGGCCTAGTGTTTCACTGCGTTATTCCCAGAATGAATTTCCGGGCATCGTCAAAACGACCCGTAATCAAACCGCATAAGTCACTCGCTTGCAACCTCGCGGCGTGGCAGGATGCCAGCATCCGGATGTGGGCCCGTTTGCGCCCCTTCTCCTTCAAAGCCTGGTTGAACCGCATGACCGACGACTCCACTCGACACCAGCGCCGCCTGTTCGACGCCGCTTCCTTCATCAAGAGCGCCCCACGCCTGACCGACATCGGCGAGGACGTCGGCGCCGAGGTCGCCTTCGCCGGGCGCTCGAACGCCGGCAAGTCGACCGCCCTCAACGCCCTGGTCGGGCAGAAGGCCCTGGCGCGGACCTCGCGCACACCGGGTCGCACCCAGATGATCAACCTGTTCGGGCTCGGCGGCGAGACCGAGGGTGCCCGACGCCGACTGGTCGACCTGCCCGGCTACGGTTTTGCCAAGGTGCCCGAGCGGGTACGCCGTGCCTGGGGCGAGGCGATGGCGCAGTACTTCGCCGAACGACAGTCGCTGGTGGGCGTGGTGGTGATCATGGACATCCGCCACCCGCTCAAGGCGCTCGACCAGCAGATGATCGAGTACGCGATGGCGCGCGGGCTGCCGGTGCTGGCCCTGCTGACCAAGGCCGACAAGCTCGGCTTCGGCCAGGTCAAGCAGACGGTGGCGAAGCTGGCGCGCGAGCACCCGTTGCCCAACGGGCAGTGGATGGCCTTCTCGGGCACCAAGGGCACTCACGTGCGCGAGGTCCGTGACGTGATCAGCGCGTGGCTGGATCGCGCCCCGGACTGACGAGCGCTTCAGCGTGCCTCGATGGTGAGGTCGGCGACCAGCGGCAGGTGATCGGAGATACGCGGCACGATCGGGTCGCGGACCGCCTTGAGGGCCTGGGCGCGCAGTGGGCCGCGCATCCAGATCTGGTCGAGCGGCAGCAGCGGGCGCCCCGCCGGAAAGGTGCGTCGTGTCGGCAGTCGGGTCAGGTAGGGGTGCAGTGCGCCGAGGCTGCGGGCGCGCGGCAACCACTCGTTGAAGTCGCCGGCGAGCAACAGCGGCTCGTCGTCCGGCAGGTCGGCCAGCGCCGCGGCCAGTCGTCGCCCCTGCTCGCGTCGCTCGGCCAGGCCCAGACCGAGGTGGACCGCCCAGCAGTGCAGTTCGCCTTCCGGCAGGTCGAGTCGTGCCCGCAACGCCTGGCGTGGCTCGCGGCCGACGTGCGAAAGCTCGAGCGGATCTTCGGGGTGGATCGGCCAGCGCGACATGATCAGGTTGCCAAACCCGGTCACCTCGCCCGGGCGCTGCAGGCAGCCGCGCTCGTGCGTGGGGGCGAACAGCCAGTGCGGCAGGATCGGGGCGAGCGCTCGGAGCAGTCGGTCGTCGGCCGGCTCGGCGACCAGGTTCGCCTCCTGCAGGGCCACCACGTCGGGGGCGAGCAGACGCAGCACCCGGGCGGTGCGTTCCGGCGTGTAGCGGCCGCGGTGGTCGATGCAGCTGTGGATGTTCCAGGTCACGAATCGCAAGGGAAACTCTGCACGGTTCGATGGCATCTCTGGCTCGCGGGTTTGTTCGTAATCAAGGCGCCGGACCGAAGACGGGCTCGTTGCCCGTCGAGGGACGGCAACGCCGAGTGCGGGCAAACCCGCGAGCCCCGTCCGGGCGGGGCTCCAAGGGCCCATCTGCGGCGTTGCAGCCCTTGTAAAAGGCGACGGCCCTTCACGGCGGACTGCACCTTGCATCTGCACCCTTGGAGGTCCCGCAGAGACGTCATCGAATCGTACAGAGTTTCCCCAAGCGGCGCCCGTCGGCCGTCATGACGCCCCCGAGGCCTGATCCCGCAGGGCCAGCCAGCGTGACAGCCCCCAGCCGATTCCGATGAACGCGATGGTGATCAGCGCCAGCACGCCGATGGTGGTCGGTGACGGATCGAGCAGGGTGCGCAGCAACTGGTCTGAGAACAGGGTCAGCGCAATCGTGCCAGGCGCGAGCCCGGCAAGGGTGCCGACCAGGAAGTCGCGGACGCGGATGTGGGTGGCCCCGGCAACCAGGTTGACCACGGCAAACGGCGCCAGTGGCACCAGTCGCAGCGAGAACACGGTGAGGATGCCGCGACGGGCGAGCATGCGAGAGAGCTGGTCGAGACGTTTTCCCGCCAGTCGGCGCAGGGCCTCGGCGCCGAGGAACTGCCCGGCGAAGAACCCGGTCAGTGCGGCGAGCGCCAGCGCACCGTAGGCCAAGCCGAAGCCGACCCAGGCACCAAACAGCAATCCGGCGATCACCACCACCGGTGTGGCCGGCATGCCCAGCAGCAGTCCGGTCACCGCCAGGCCGAAAAAGACCCAGGTGCCGCCGGGCGCGTCGCGCACTCCCGCCAGCCATTCCAGGAGTTCGCGCGGGGCGATCGTCTCGCCCAGCGGCGTGAACTTGAGCAGCGCGGCGACCGCCACGAACAGCGCGATCAGCAGCGCAAACCCGGCCGCCTTGCGTCGCACGGGCCGGCGCGCCTTCTTCTCGATGAACATGTCGATCAGCTCCTCCGGTGGTCGGGCGCGCTCGGGGTCGATTACCGCGGCGTCGGGCATCTGGCGATCGAGGGCCGGGTCGAGCGTGATGGTCAGGGGCTCGAGCCAGCGCTCGTTGCCCGGACGGTTCAACGCGTCGATCGCGCCGGCCACCGAGCCCTGCGCCGCTTCTTCGGCCTTCGCGACCGCCTCGGGCGGGCAGCCGAGATGCTCGGCGAGCAGTTCCTGGCGCATGGCGGTAACGGCCGCGCGGCTTTCCTCGCACTCCCCGAGCAGCGACAGGTTCAGTTCGCTGTCGAAGCCCATCGAGCGGTTCGAGGTGTTCGCCGAGCCGAGGTTGATCTCGCGGTCGTCGCCGATGACCAGCTTGGAGTGCAGGCTGACCATCTTCGGTTCCAGGTCGGCGACTGCCGGGTAGTAGAGTCGCAGTCGGCCGTGCCGGTCGGCCTGGCGCAGGCGTTCGATCAGTCGCGCGCGCAGCACGTCCATGGTCAGACGCTCGAGCCAGCCATCCTTTTCCCTTGGGAGCAGCAGGATCACCTCTGGGCCGTCCTCGTCGGCGAGCCGCTCGATCAGGGCCTCGCCGATACGGTGGCTGGTGAAGTACTGGTTCTCGATGTAGATGCTCCGGCGAGCCGTGCGGATCAGTCGCAGCAGCCGGGTCTCGATTTCGCGTACTTCCGGCTGGTCGTGCCACGCCGGGAGCGTGCGGGCGATGCCGACCCGGGCGTCGCGCAGGGCGACGGCGACGTGCGCCTCCGGCCAGGGGGCCGGCCCGTCGATCTCCCCGGGCGGGTCGAGTCGCTCGCCGGTGGCGCGCTGCCAGCGGTCACGTGCCAGCTCGCCGAGATCGCGGCAGACCGGGCCGGTGACGGCGAAGGCGAGATCGTGGAACGGCGGATAGGGGTGGCCATCCGGGTCGCGTCGCAACGGCTCGTCCGCGGCGTGCGCGCGTCGGTCCCAGCGCCATTTGGACGGATCGAAGCCGCCGACGAGAGCGGCATGGTCGTCGATGACCAGCAGTTTCTGGTGCTGCGAGGCCCCCAGCGGGTGCTCGCCGTCGTAGCGCACCTTGAGCCGCGGGTGGCGGGACATCGGGCGCGAGAACCGCGGCAGCCATTCGCGTTCGAAGGCGTAGATCATGGCGAAGTCCCAGGGCAGCAGGTGGATCGTCAGCCCCGGGTTTTCCGCCAGTGCGGCGTGCAGGACGGCGGTCAGGTGGCAGGGGGCCCGGTCGGCATGGCAGGGGCGCTGCATCTCGACCCGGCTGTCGACGTCCCAGCACAGGATGACGGCCTGCCGACGGGCCTGCGCCAGCATCTCGGCGAACGCCGGAAACCAGTGCTCGCCGTCGACCACCAGGCCGAGCCGGTCGGCCCGGCCGGTGCGCCAGAAGCCCTCGGGCGGGGTGCCGTCGTTGCGATCGGTTGTCGTCATGCCGGCGTTGGTGCCTCCGCTGCGAATCTCGGATTAGATCGTAGCTCACCCGGCCGGGCAGGAGCGGCAGACTCCGCGCTCGTCAGGCGCCCAGAAGCGTCCACCAGGTCAGCGCCGAGATCGCGAGCCACGCCAGCGGCAATGCCAGCAGCAGGGCCCGAAGCGGCCAGCGGTCGTCCCCGGGCAGGCAGGCGGCCAGCAGCAGGCCGATCGTGGCGATGGCCGTGGGATCGGGGGTGACGGCAACGAGTTCCGCGCCCGCCAGTGGTCGGTCGGCCATCAACCAGGCGAGCGGGTGGAGCAACAGTCCCCAGACAAGCAGCCCCAGCCCCAGCCAGTGGCGCGGCCGGGCCGGCCGGGCGAACGCCAGGCCCGGTCCGGGCCAGGCCAGGAGCAGCAGTCCGACGGCCTGCACCGCGAACAGGCCGGCAAAGCCGGGCGCGGCCAGATTGATTTCCGCATACAGGCCGAAGAACCACCATGCCACCCAGCCCCAGGCGGCCGCCAGCAGCAAAGCGGCCAACCGGTGAGCCGCCTGCCGGGGCCAGATCGCGAGCGCGAGCATGGCCAGGATGAGGCCGCCGATCAGCCAGTGGCCCGGCCAGAGCGCCTCGTTGACCCGCTCGATCAGCCGGGCATAGGTGCTCGGCGAGAACATCAGCAGATCGGCCAGACGGTAGCTGAGCCAGGTGTCCATGGCGGTTTTCAGAGTTCCCGCAGGAACTCGATCATGCGTCGACGGGTGGCCTCGTCGGGTAGCGGGCCGCGCAACGCGGTCATGTTCTCGCGCATGTGTTCGACCCGGCTGGTGGCCGGGATCGCGCAGGTCACGCCCGGGTGGGCGATCAGGAACTTGAGCAGGAGGTCCGCCCAGTTGTCCAGTCCGGCCCCCTTGGCCCAGTCGGGGAAGGGCTCGCGCTTGACCCGGTCGATCAGGCGGCCGCCCTGGAAGGGGCGATTGGCGATGAAGGCGATGCCGCGCTCCCGGGCGAGCGGCAGCAGGCGTTGCTCGGCCTCGCGGTTGGCCAGGCTGTAACTCGCCTGCACGAAGTCGATCGGTCGCTCGCGCATGATCCGCTCGATCTCGGCATGCCGACGCCCGTGCGAGGTGGTGATGCCGACGAAGCGGATGCGGCCTTGCTTGCGCATCTCGAGGAGATGCTCCAGGTGGGGTTCCCAGGCAACCAGGTTGTGCACCTGCATCAGGTCCATTCGATCACGGCCCCAGCGGCGTTCGGACTGGGTGACCTGTTCGTCGGTCGCATCCCCATCCGGTGTCCAGACCTTCGAGGCGGCGAACACGGGAGGGTCGCCGCCGATCTCGGCCAGCGCATGACCGACCACCGCCTCCGACGAACCGTACATGGGTGATGAGTCGACCAGCTCGCCACCGGCCTCGAAGAAGGTGCGCAGTATCTCGGTGCGCTGTTTCCGTGCCTTCGCGTCCGAACCGACGTTGAAGGTGATCCATGTGCCCATGCCGATGGCCGGCAGTTCGCTTTCGTCAGGCAGGCGGCGGGTGACGAGGCGTTCCTTGTCCTCTTCTGCCATTGCGTGGCCGGGTGGGCCGGGCAGCCAGCTGGCGCCCAGACCCGCCGCGGCCAGCCGCAGCACTCGACGTCGGGACGGGTTGGTTTCAGGCATGGTCGAACCTTGTGAGGGTGTAGACCCAGACCATAGTGGCCGGGGTCGCGGGTGGCCAGTCGTCAGATGTGATTTCTCGATCGGCTGGTCATGCGCCACAGACCAGGGAGATTGTAGGTGCGAATCCGACGCCGCTGTGCCCTGCCCGGTCGTTCCGATCAACGCATGCTTCAGGGCCACGACATTCGGCAAGGCGTTGCTTCGCCATCCGGTCTCGGGAAAGGCCACACGGCGGGCGGTGATCGAGTCCGCCCGATTACCGGAAAGGTAATATTCAAATATTTGATAATACTAGGCTTACTTCTGATTACGCCTCTGCTTTCAACACGTTAAGCTGTCGGATATGTTGTGACCGCATTGCCATTGCGGTCTTGTCGTGAAGGACCACGAAGCGTCGGACGTCAACCGTTGCACGAGCGCCGGCTTATCAGACCAGGGACGGACAAGGGCCGATGGAAATCAAGGGACGATCACCGGAGTTGAAGGCGGCGGACCCGCTCGGACGAATCATCGGATGGTTCCGTTCGTTGCGTGCGCTGATGGTGATTGCCGCGCTGGCCGTTTCGCTGCTGGTCACCGCTGCGGTGTATCTGGCAACAGAGGCGGTCTTCACCCAGGCGGTACAACGTGCCAGCGTGCAGAACGCCCGTGTGCTGGCCGATGGCACTTTCAATGCCATGTATCAAATCATGCGCCAGGGCTGGACGCGCGATCAGCTCAACGAGTTTCTCGACTCACTCAACCAGCGTGCCGACCCCGGTGCCGTGATCAATGTCTATCGCGGGGCACGGGTCAATGAGCTGTTCGGTCGCATCGAGCAGCCCGCCCCGGACAAGACCGCCATGGCGGCATTCGATTCGAGACGAACCCACGTTGATGCCGGGACGGAAATGGTGCGTTACGACCGACCGCTGGTCGCTGACGCCGAGTGTCTCCAATGCCACGTCAACGCTCAGTCCGGCGATGTGCTCGGTGTGCTCTCCATCCGCCAGCCGATCGGGCCGATGATCGAGCAGGCGCATGACGAGTTGGTCGACCGCCTGATGCTGATCGTGCCCGCCCCGCTGTTGGCAGCCTTGCTCGTTGCCGGGCTGCTGAGCTGGCGGCTGGGGCGGTCGGTCAGGCGGCTGAACCGGTCGGTGGAACAGGTCAACCGGGTCGAGGATCTGGCTGACCTGCGTTTTGCCGGTGCCTCGACCGGCTTTACGGAGCTCGACGACGTGCTCTCGCGCGTCGATGTGCTGACCGACAAGGTCCGCCACGTGGCGATCGACCGCAACCTGCTCGAGTTCGAGATCGGCCTGCTCGAGCATTTCGTCATCACCTCGGACGTGGTGCGCGACTGGCGCCGCTACGTGCGCGACCTGCTCGAGGAGATCAATCGCCAGTTCACCGTGCACGGCGTGTTCACCGCCTTCTCGATCGCCGATCGACCGGTCGGCGTGGACGTGTTCTGGCACGGACCGGTCGACGAGGTGGTTGTCGCGCGCCTGGATCAGGAGATCGGTCGGCGGGTCGGCGAGGGTCTCGGTGGCCAGGTCCATGAGGTCACCCCCCGGCAGCACCCCGGCAAGGACGGCCTGCCGGTCAGCGATGCCGGCCGCCTCGACCTGCACACCAAGACCCTCTCGATGGACCTGCCGCCGATGCGGGGCATGGTCGGTCTGATCGTGCCCATGGGCGAGGCGCGCGTGCCGGTGAAAAAGCTGGTGATCGAGTCGATTCTCTCGACGTTGATCAACGTCGTCGGCTCGGTGCGGGCGATCGAGCGCCACACCGAGGATCTCGAGTATTTCGCCACCCGCGATCCGCTCACCCGCCTGTACAACCAGCGCATGTTCTGGTCGCTGCTCGACTACGAGATCGGTCGCGCCCGGCGTCACGAGAGCCGTTTCGGGCTGATGGTGATCGACCTTGACGACTTCAAGCGGGTCAACGATCGCTACGGTCACGGCTTCGGCGACGACTACCTCCGCCGGATTGCCGACCTGCTCAATGACGGCCTGCGCGACGGCGACATCGTCGCGCGCTACGGCGGCGACGAGTTCGTCGCGATCCTGCCCGATGCCGACGATGCTGCCGCCGAGCAGGTGGCCGACCGACTGCTTGCCCGCGCCCAGAAGACCGCGATCGCCGCACCGGACGGCGAGTCGCTGCGGTTGTCGTTGTCGGTTGGCCTGGCCGTGGGGCCGATGGACGCGGCCGATCCGGCCTCGACGCAGGCGTTGTTCTCGCTGGCCGACCAGGCGATGTACCGCGCCAAGGCCGCCGGCAAGAACCGACTGGCGGTGGCCAACCGCGATGAGGTCCGCGCCCTCGATCAGGCCGGCGGCGGGACGCCGGAGGCGTTTGCCATCCTCGACCCGGCGACGGTGTCGGTGGTCTACCAGTCGATCCGGCGTGCCGACGGCGAGGTGATGGGCGCCGAGGCCTTCGCCCGGGCCCGTGTCGGCGACCGTCTGGTGCCCGCGGCAGAGTTCGTGCGTGCCCTGGATCGCGACCAGCTGATCGATGCGGTCGATCGGCAGGTGGTCGAGCGTGTGCTGGATGACCCGGCAATCCGCTGTTTCGCCGGCCAGCTGTTCTTCAATGTGGCGCCCACCAGCCTGATGGAGGCGCGGTTCGTCGACTTCCTGCTGGATGCGGTCGAGCGCTCTGCGCTGGCGGCCGAGCAAGTGGTGATCGAAATCAGCGAGAGCCCGCTGGCCGGCGAGATCGGAGCGCTTGCCGGGCCGCTGGCGGACCTGCGTGCCGCAGGCGTGGGCCTGGCGATCGATCACGCCGGTTCCGGGCGCGAGACACTCAGTTACCTGCGCCGCTTCGATGTGGACTACGTCAAGATCGAGGCCGACTGGCTGTGCGACCGAAAGGTCAGCCGGCGCGACCGCGCCTTCATTGACGGCCTGCTGACCATCGCCGAGACCCTGGGAGTGACCGTCATCGCCCACAATGTCGAGACCGACGGGCAGGTCGAATTGATCCGCGGGTTGGCGATCGACCTGATGCAGGGCTACCGCTTCGCCCGCGAGGCCCCCGTCCTGCCGGTGGTGCGGACGGCGGCGATCAGTGGCCGGGGTGGGCGAGTGTGATGTCGCCGAGGCGTTCGCCGGCCTGTTCGCGGGCCAGGCGCAGGAAGGCGTCCAGGTAGGCGAGCCGGTGCTCGTCGCGGCGCACCGCCAGGTGCATGGTGGCGGTCAGCCCGTCACCCAGCGGCCGGGCGATGACCGTGCCACGGGTCAGCTCGTCGCTGATCGCCCACTTGGGCAGGGCGGCCACTCCGTGACCGCTGGCGACCCATTGGGCGATCATCGCGGTCAGCTCCGAGCGGCGTGACCCCGCCGGTTCGACGCCCGCCGGGTCGAGAAAGCGGCGGTAGATGTCGAGCCGCTCGCGTTCGACCGGGTAGCTGATCACCGTCTGATCAGCCAGCATGTCGGGCGTGATGCGCACCTCGGCGGCCAGGGGGTGGCCGGGGGCGAGCGTCAGTACGACCGGATAGTGGAACAGTGGCTCGAAGTGCAGTTCGGGGTCGTCGACCGGGTCGGAGCTGATCACGCCGTCGAGCTGGCCACGGCGCAGCGCGTCGATGGCATCGAAGCTGAACGACATCGACAGGTCGGTCTCGATCGAGGGCCACTGGGCGCGGTAACGCTCCAGCGTGGGGATCAGCCAGGTGAAGCAGGAATGGCACTCCAGTGCCAGGAACAATCGTCCGGTGGCCCCGCCGGCGATCTGCCGCAGGTCGCGGTCGAGCCGGTCGATCTCCGGGAGCACCGCGGTGGCCGCGGCCAGCAGGCGCCGGCCGGCCTCGGTCAGCCGCATGGGGCGCGAGCTGCGCGAGAACAGCGGTGTCTCGTAGTAGGACTCCAGCGCCCGGATCTGGTGCGACAGCGCCGACTGCGTCAGGTGCAGGCGTTCGGCTGCCGCGGCCAGCGAGCCGGTCTGCTCGATCGCGCGAATGGTCTTCAGGTGGCGCAGTTCCAGGAACATGGATTTTCTCCTGGGACTCCCTGCTCGGGATCCGATGCCGGTCTGCAAGCGTGGAGCCGGGCAGTAGAGTCCTGAAAAAATGGCCGGTCGGGTAGCCCCCGCACCGGCCATCGGCAGGCATGCGGCGCGACGGATCAGTCCGCGCGCGGCGTCTTGAGGGTGACCAGTTCCTCGGCGGAGGTGGGGTGCAGGGCGACGGTGGCGTCGAACTGGCCCTTGGTCAGGCCGGCCTTCACTGCCACGGCAAAGCCCTGCAGCATCTCGTCGGCGCCGTCGCCGACGATGTGCAGCCCGACCACGCGTTCCTCCTTGCCGACGCATACCAGCTTCATCGCCGTCTTGAAGCCGTGCGAGGAGAGCGCGTAGCGCATCGGGGTGAAGGTGGTCTCGTAGACCGTCACCAGTTTCTTGCCGAAGCGCTCGACCGCCTGCGGTTCGGTCAGGCCGACGGTGCCCAGTGCCGGGTGGGCGAAGACCACCGTCGGGATGGTCTCGTACTCGAGGTGCGCATCGTTCTGGCCGTCGAACAGACGATCGGACAGGCGTCGACCCGCGGCGATGGCCACTGGCGTGAGCGGGTACTTGCCGATGATGTCGCCAATGGCGTAGATGCCCTCGACATTCGTGTTCTGGTAGGCATCGACCGGAATCATGCCGTTCTTCTCCACCGCCACGCCGGCCTTGTCCAGCCCGATGTCGTCGGTGTTCGGCTTGCGGCCGACCGCCCAGATCACCTGGTCGAACGGGCCCAGCTTCTCGCCGTCGGCGCCATGGATGACCGTACCCTTGTCGGTCTTCTCAAGCCGGGCGACCTTGTACGGCAGGTGGGTCTCGATGCCCATCTTGTGCAGGTTCTCGGTGGCCGTCTCGCGGATCAGCGGGTCGAACGGTGCGAGCACCGTGTCGAGCATGTCGAGCAGGGTGACCTCGCTGCCCAGCGAGCGCAGCACGCCGGCCAGCTCCACGCCGATGTAGCCACCGCCGATCACGGCGGCCTTCTTCGGCAGTTCGTCGAGTTCGAAGAAGCCGTCGGAGGTGATGCCATGCTCGGCGCCCGGTACCGGCGGCACCAGCGGGCGGCCGCCGGTGGAGATCACGATGTGGTCGGCGGTATAGGTGGTGCCGTCGACTTCCACCTCGTTGCCGCCCGCCAGACGGCCGTAGCCCGCGATCACCTCGAGCTCGAGGTCCCTGGCGTAGCCGTCCCAGAACTTGGTGATGCCGGCAATGAACTCGCGGCGCTTTTTCACCAGCGTGGCGAAGTCGACCGTGCCCGGCGCCTCGGGGAAGCCCCAGTCGACGGCATCGGCTCGATCGTGGGCGAGGTTGGCGGCGTACCACATGACCTTCTTCGGCACGCAGCCGACGTTGACGCAGGTGCCGCCGAGCGCGGTGGGCTCGACCACGGCGACCCGCTTGCCGTGCTGGGACGCGCGTTCGGCGACCGCGAGACCGCCGGAGCCGCCGCCGAGGACGATCATGTCGAAATGCTTGCCACTCATGGATGCCTCCAGAAAGGGATATCGGAAAATGGGCCGGGCTTCGGCCCGGCTTGTGTCAATGCGGCTTTCGGCTGCCATGCCGTCGAGTCTTGCCCCCGCCGGGCATGGCAGTCGAAAGCCGGCCCGGTTGGTCCGGGCCGGTCGCTGTCGCAGTCAGGTGGCGATCAGTAGCCGTTCTGCTTGAGCCAGGTCTCGACTTCCTCGCTGCCGCCGACGTGCTGGCCGTCGATGTAGCACTGCGGAACGGTCTCGGTCTGGGCCACGGCACGCAGGGCGCGCAGGTGTACCTCGTCACCGACGATGACCTCGTCGAATTCCAGCCCCGCGTCGTGCAGCATGCCCTTGGCGCGGGCACAGAAGGGGCAGCCCTTGCGCGAGAACATCATGATCGAGTGCGGCTTCTTGGCGTTCGGCGCCAGCCAGTCGAGCATGGTGTCGGCGTCCGAGACCTCGTAGGGGTCGCCGGGCTTCTCCGGCTCGATGAACATCTTCTCGATGGTGCCGTCCTTGACCAGCATGGAGTAGCGCCAGGAGCGCTTGCCGAAGCCCAGGTCGTCCTTGTCGACCAGCATGCCCATGCCCTCGGTGAAGTCGCCGTTGCCGTCCGGCAGGAAGCGGATGCGATCGGCGTCCTGGTCCAGGGCCCACTCGTTCATGACGAAGGCGTCGTTGACCGAGATGCAGACGATCTCGTCGACGCCGTGCTTCTTGAATACCGGTGCCAGTTCGTTGAAGCGCGGCACGTGGCTTGAGGAGCAGGTCGGCGTGAACGCGCCCGGCAGCGAGAAGACCGCGACGGTCTTGCCCTTGAAGATCTCGTCGGTGGTCACGTTGACCCAGTCGTGGTCCTGGCGGGTGCGGAAGGTGACGTTGGGTACCTTCTGGCCTTCGCGATTCTCGAGCATGCAAAGTCTCCTTGAGTTGAGTGAGGGTGAGAAAAAGGATGAATCAAGTTGGGCCGGGGCGCCTCGCCGAGCCACCCGGCGCCCTGAAACGTGGGGGCAAAATCGCCAAATGCAATGCCAAGGGCGAGGCCGCCGCCGCGCGGCGGGCATCATGCCGTCAGGGAATGCTGTGTTGGCTTTGCCGTGAATTGCATTCAGGTTAGTCGGTAGGGGCGATCGGGAGAAATTGATTTTTCCGATCAGTTCGATAGCAGACCGCTATCGAAGCGCGCTTGCGCGCAACCAGGGCTGTCTCTGCACGAATGCCAACTCGCTGAAGCGTGCCTTGAGCCGGACAGATGCAAGGCGGCCGTGCGCCGCGGAAGGATGATTCCCTTTTCAGCGACGGAACCGAATCGGCGGGATGCCGATTCGGTCGGCACTCGCCATCCCGAGGGGCGGGGACCATGGACGGAACTCGCGACGCAGCAGATGCCCGGCTTGGGCGCGTCCTGCGGGCCTTGGCGAGTCGTTCTGGCCTCGCGCCGTTCGGCGCTTCCCGGGCCGCGACGTGCCACTGGCACGCCGCTCCGGGCTGCCCATGCTCCGCGTTGCGATGCCTTGACGTGGCCACCTGCACGTCGGCGATATCGCGCCTTGGCCACGAACGACTCGTCAGGCCAGAGTGCCATGGCCTTCGTGCAGAGGATCCTTAGCTATTGGCGGGGGTCTGCTCGAGGGACCAGAGCGACTCGAGCGGTTCGCGGCGGCGGATTTCGTGGAGGGTCTCGCCGTCTACCAGCACCTCGGCGGGGCGTGGCCGGGTGTTGTAGTTCGAGGCCATGGAAAAGCCGTAGGCGCCAGCACCCAGCACGGCGAGCAGGTCGCCCTCGGCCAGTTCCATCTCGCGCTCGTGGCCGAGGAAGTCGCCGGTCTCGCAGATCGGGCCCACGATCTCCCAGGTGCCGGGATGGCGTTCGCCGGCGGCTTGCCCGGCAGGCACGATCGCCATGTCGCTGCCGTACAGTGCCGGGCGCATCAGGTCGTTCATGGCGGCATCGACGATGGCGAAGGACTTGTGCTCGCCGGGCTTGAGGTACTCGACCCGGGTGAGCAGCGCGCCGGCCGGGCCGGCGATGAAGCGGCCCGGCTCGATCCAGATGGGCAGCTCGCGGGCGAGCGGGTCGGCGTCGACCACCGAGCGGATCGCCTCGATCCAGTCGGCTGCCGCCGGCGGGGTCTCGTCGGTGTAGCGAATGCCGAGCCCGCCGCCGAGGTCGAGGTGTTCGAGCGCGATGCCGCGCTCGGCCAGCCGGTGGGCGAGTTTCATCACCCGCTCGGCGGCATCGCGGAAGGGGCTGACGTCGGTCAGCTGCGAGCCGATGTGGCAGTCGATGCCCGTGACCTCGAGCGCCGGGTGTGCGTGCGCCCACTCGTAGAGCGGCAGCGCGGCGTCGATCGCGATGCCGAACTTGTTGTCCTTGAGCCCGGTGGAGATATAGGGGTGGGTGCGGGCATCGACATCCGGGTTGACGCGCAGCGAGATCGGGGCCTTTCGATTCATTTCAGAGGCAATGTCGGCTATTCGGCGCAACTCGGCCTCGGATTCGACGTTCAGGCAGCCGATGCCGGCCGCCAGCGCGCCGCGGATCTCGGCGGCCGACTTGCCCACCCCGGAGAACACGGTCCGGCCGGGATCGCCGCCGGCGGCCATCACGCGGGCCAGCTCGCCGTAGGAGACGATGTCGAAGCCGGCGCCCAGACGGGCGAGCACGTTGAGGACGCCGATATTGCTGTTGGCCTTGACCGCGTAGCAGATGCGGTGGGCGCGCTCGCCGAAGGCCTCGCTCAGCGCGCGGTAGGCCGACTCGATCGCCGCGCGCGAGTAGACGTAGGTCGGCGTCGTGAAGCGTTCGGCGACGTCGGCGAGGCGTACGCCCTCGACCTGCAGGTCGCCTGCGGTGGTTCGGGTGAAGTAGGGGGGCAGTTCCATACGGGGCATGACCGTCTCCGGATCAGTTCGACCGATCGGCCGGCGCATTGCCCTGCTCGGACTGGTCATCCGGCAGATAGAGGGGGCCTTTTTGCCCGCAACCGGTCAGCGGCGCGAAGAACAGCGTCGTGATCAGGAGGATGGCGAACGGACGTGGCATGGGATCTCCGGATGGTTCGGGCGGAGGGTCTCCGGGGCCGCCAGTATGCCTCAACCGCGCCAGGGATGCAGGATGGAGTTGAACGCATTCGCGGTGGAGACGAGTATGGTTGTCCGGGATTTTCGTCAAGCACCGGAGGTTTCTCGATGTTCATCGCGATGAACCGTTTTCGTATCCAGCCCGGTCGTGAACCGGATTTCGAGGCCGTGTGGCGCGACCGGGACTCGCACCTCGAGGACGTGCCCGGCTTCCGCGAGTTCCAACTGTTGCGCGGACCCGGAACAGACGATCACACGCTGTACGCTTCGCACACCGTCTGGGAGTCGCGCCGGGCCTTCGAGGACTGGACCCGTTCGGAGGCATTCCGCGCCGCGCACCGGAATGCAGGTCAGCACAAGGACATGTACCTCGGTCCTCCGGAATTCGAGGGGTTCGAGGTGGTGGGTTGATCGGGTTGCCGCGTTCGGTATCTCGCGGCGCGCCGGCTCGATAGGGGCTGCATGGAGGCCGCTACTCGCCAGGTGCCTGCAGGCAGGCGATGAAAAAGCCGTCGCAACCGTGACGGTCGGGGCGCAGCCGGATCCAGCCGTCGGCGGTCACGGCGTCGCCCGGCAGGCCGTCGATCACCGGGTCGATGGTGTGCCAGTCGGGATGGCGGCCGAGAAAGTCGGCAAGAATGGCCTCGTTTTCCGCCGGCCACAGGCTGCAGGTGGCGTAGACCAGCCGTCCGCCGGGGCGCGTGGCGCCGGCCGCCCGGTCGAGCAGCCGGCACTGGGTGCGGGCCAGTTCCTCCCAGTCGATACTCGCCCAGCGCAGTTCCGGATGGCGGCGCCAGGTGCCCGATCCGCTGCAGGGGGCATCGACCAGTACCCGGTCGAAGTCGACGAGGTCCGCCGGCAGCGGGGCGGTGGCGTCCAGTGCCCGGAGGTCGAGCCTGGTGTCACCGTGGCGGCGGGCGCGTGTCCGCAGGCGATCGAGGCGCTCGGCATGCAGGTCGCAGGCGGTGAGTGTCAACGCGCCGCGGGCCTCGTCGAGCAACCCCAGGGTCTTGCCGCCGGCCCCGGCGCACAGATCCAGCACTCGCTCGCCCGGCCGGGCCCCCAGTGCCCGAACCACCCACTGGCTGCCGGCGTCCTGGACCTCGAAGCCGCCGGCCTCGAAGGCGGGCAACCGGGTCAGTCGAGCCGGGCGTTGGAGACGAACGCCCAATGGCAGGCCGGTGATTGGCTGCGACTCGATGCCGGCCTCGGTCAGTGCGTCGATCAGCGTGTCACGATCGGCGTGTCGCGGGTTGGCGTGCAGGTCCACCGGGGCGCGGGCATCCAGTGCACGGGCGAGTGCCTCGGGCTCGTCGGGCTGCCAGGCCTGCCATTGCGCGGCGGCCGGCGGGGCGAGGTTGAAGCGGATCTCCCGGGGCAGGCGATCGAAAGGTTGCCTGCGACGGCGCGACAGGGTGGAAGGGGCGTCGGGCGTCAGCCCGGCCGCTTCGGCGAGCACCGGGTCGAGCGCCTCGGCAAGTGACAGGGCGGCTGCGACCCGCGCGACCATGTTCGGCGCGCTGTCATCGAGCAGCCAGTCGAGCACCCGGCGCTGACGCAACACGAACAGGGTCAGCTCGCGCACGCGTTCGCGATCACGGCGCCCCATCTTGCGCCGGCCGGCCAATTCGCGTTGCAGGCTGCGGTCGGCGGGCAGGCCCTCGGCGATGATGCGCTCGAGCAGCTCGGCGGCCAGCAGCATCTGGGCCGGGAAGGCGCGGCCGCGTGGCAGATCGGGGCGGGGCCAGTCGTCGGGGGGTGGGCGATGGGTCGGGGTCGGGTCGGTCATGGGGCTCGGCAGTCGGTTGCGGGCGATCGGCACACGTGCCGTTGCACTCCGGTTGGGTGAGTCGCTGGTGATCAGGGCGCTTCGTCGCCGGGTGCCGGCGGCACCCGGTAACCCTGGGGGCGCCGAGCAGTGCGAGATCATGGCGGTTCATCGCGCCCGACCGCATGGGGCCGGATTCCTGCGGACCTTCCTGGAGCGTTTGGTAGTATCTCACGATCTCGCATGCCCCCGACCGGGGGCCGATTTCATTAAAGGACCAAGTCATTCCAATGAGCACGCAAGCAAACGAGGCGACTCGGGGGGCGGCGAACGCGGCGGTCGACCTGCACTTCGAGGAGCGTGGCGGCGGCCTGCCGGTCATCATCATGCACGGGCTGTTCGGTTCGTTGTCCAACTGGCGGGGAGTCGCCCAGTCCCTGAGCGCGAACTACCGCGTCATCAATGTCGATCTGCGCAATCACGGCCGCTCGCCCCACGCGCCCGGGCTTTCCTACGAGGCGATGGCCAACGACATCCTGGCGGTGATGGACCGGCTCGGGGTCGAGCGCGCCCACCTGATCGGTCACTCGCTGGGCGGCAAGCTCGGCATGGTGCTGGCCGACCGTCATCCCGAGCGGGTCGCGCGGCTGGCAGTGGTCGATATCGCGCCGAAGTGGTACCCGCCCTGGCACAAGGACGTCTTCGCCGCGCTTGATGCCGTCGACCTCGATGCTCTCGAGTCGCGCGAGCAGGCGCGCCAGCAAATGGCGGCGCACGTGTTCGAGCCCGAGGTGCGGGCGTTCCTCGCCGCGAACCTCGAGCAGATCGATGGTCAGTGGCGCTGGCGCTTCAACCTCCCCGAACTGAAGGCCGCCTACGCGCAGACCTCGGACATGCCCGAGCTGTCGGGCTTCTACCTCGGCCCGGCACTGTTCATACGTGGCGCCCAGTCGGCCTACATCGAGGCCGGCGACGAGGAGCGCATTGCCCGTGATTTTCCGCAAAGCTGCATCGTCACCCTGGAGCGTGCCCGCCACTGGCCGCACATCGAGGACACCGCCGGGTTCCTCGACGCCGTGACCCGCTTCTTTGCCCACGGTTGCCAGGACTTCCCGACCCGCCCGATCGCCTGAGGGCATCGGCAAGCAGACGCTTGTAGGAAAATTCCTACAAGATAAATGGAAGATTCCTACGAAACTTTCGGCGATTTCGTCTATTCAGGGCGCAGCGAGAGGCGCATCATGCACCCGTGCCTGGACGCACAGGGCAGGAAGCCCACCCGGCCAGGAGGCCGAGGGATCGTACGGCGGACAGGAGGTCCGCGCAGGATGCACCGGCAGAGGATCTGCCAGACCGGGCGGTCGGGTTCGCCCGACGCGCGCACGGCGCTCTCTTAAGGAAGCGCACCGTAAACAACCGGACATCGGGACAGAGTCCAGGTTTTTTGCGGGCCGCCAGGAAGGCCGCGGCGCGTTCGGCAAGGATGCCGGGCCCGGGTAACGGATCTAGCCCAGGCGCCCAGGACGGGCGCCGCCATGGACGGCAAGGGACGATTCCGCGCCGGAGGCGCGCCCGATGCAGGATGGCATCGCCGGATAAGCACGGTGGTAGACGCCGGCAACAACAAGCAACCGCAGGAACGGTCACCGGCGAGACAAGAAACAACAGGACCGGCAACGGATACTGCCCTTGTCTTAGGGATAAGCACTCGCCACACCGGACCCAGGGATCGGGACCCAAGTCGACGCGCAGGGACAATGCGCCGGATCCATGCCGCAAGGCAGGATCGTTTCCCGGCCAGGATGGCCCTTCTCCTTCATCCTCCGGTCCTCGACAGACCAAGCTGACTCAACCGCCACCACCCTCCGAGCATTCGGATCCGGGTGCATTTCGCGTTTGTGCATTTGTGCGTTTCGGGCAACGGCTTGCAAGGGAGGCTGTCGGGGTCGTGGCAGTGGCGCTGCGTCGGTCACCATGAATGCCCCGTGCGGTTCGCCACCCGGATTCGTTCGTTCGCTCCCGCTCGATTCGGGTTACACGACCCCTGGGCATTTGATCGGGGCCGCATGTCAGCAGGCCGGAGTGGTTTTCCCGGTGGCCTGTCCCCGCGCGGCGGGGTAGACTGCGCCGGCCATGAAGCTCGACGCCTTCGACTACAACCTGTCTCCCGACCGCATTGCCGCCCGCCCGGCCGAGCCGCGCGAATCCGCGCGCCTGCTGGTGCTGCCGACCGACGGCGAGTTCGAGCACCGGACAATCAACGACCTTCCCGGCCTGATCGAGCCCGGCGACCTCCTGATCCTGAACGATACCCGCGTGATCCCGGCACGTGCGTTCGGCCGCAAGGCCTCGGGGGGCAAGGTGGAATTCCTGCTCGAGCGCCTGCTCGATGCTGATCGCGTGCTTTGCCACCTTCGAAGCAGCCGTTCGCCGAAGATCGGCACCGATCTCCACATGGAAGGGGGTGCCAGGCTCGAGGTGGTCGGCCGAGATGGTGCGTTGTTCGAATTAGCGCTGCGCGATTCCGATGCCCCGGGTGGCCTGCTTGGCTGGCTCGAGGCGCATGGTCACATGCCGCTGCCCACCTACATCGAGCGGGCGGACGACGACCAGGACCGCCACGACTACCAGACGGTCTTCGCGCGCCGCGACGGGGCGGTCGCCGCGCCCACGGCCGGGCTGCACCTGACCGAAGCGCTGCTCGATCGCCTGCGCGCCAAGGGCGTCGAGACCACCTTCGTCACCCTGCACGTTGGCGCGGGCACCTTCCAGCCGGTGCGAAGCGAGACCATCGAGGCCCACGAGATGCACCGCGAGTGGACCGAGGTGCCGGCCGCCGCCGTCGATGCCGTGGCCGCCGCGCGGCGACGCGGCAATCGCGTGATCGCGATCGGTACCACCGCGGTGCGGGCCATCGAGACAGCCGCCCGCGCCCACCCCGAGCGGGCTGCGTGCGGCGAGATCGGCCCGTTCGTCGGCGACACCCAGCTGTTCCTGTATCCCGGTCAGCCGCTGCACGTCATCGACGCGATGCTGACCAATTTCCACCTGCCGCGCTCGACCCTGCTGATGCTGGTCTCCGCGTTCGCCGGCCGCGAGCGCGTGTTGGCCGCCTATCACGAGGCGATCGAGCGCGGCTACCGCTTCTATTCCTTCGGCGATGCGATGTTCATCGAGGCCCGCGCCGGCGTCGACGCCGGGGAGACCGCATGAAGTTCGACCTGCACGACTGCACGCTCGCGAAACCCGACGCCGCACGCCTGGCCGGGCCACGCCGCGGCACGATTCGTTTCGAGCGCGGCACGATCGACACCCCCGCGTTCATGCCGGTGGGCACTTACGGCACGGTCAAGGCGGTCACGCCCGAGGAGCTGGTCGATCTGGGCGCGCAGATCGTGCTCGGCAACACCTTCCACCTGATGCTGCGCCCGGGAACCGAGATCATCCGCCTGCACGGCGATCTGCACGACTTCATGCACTGGGAGCGCCCCATTCTGACCGACTCGGGCGGCTTTCAGGTGTTCTCGCTGGCCGAGATGCGCAAGATCACGGAGGAAGGGGTGCGCTTCGCCTCGCCGGTCAACGGCGACCGGGTGATGCTCACCCCCGAGTCCTCGATGCAGGTGCAGCACGAGCTCGGTTCGGACATCCAGATGATCTTCGACGAGTGCACGCCCTACCCGGCGACGGCCGAGGTCGCCGGCGCCTCGATGCGTCTATCCCTGCGCTGGGCGGCGCGCTCCAAGGCGGCCTTCGAGGCATTGAAGCCAGAGGGCTCGGACCGGGCCCTGTTCGGCATCGTCCAGGGCGGCATGCACGCGGCCCTGCGGCGCGAGTCGGCCGCGGGGCTGGTCGAGCTGGGCTTCGATGGCTATGCCGTCGGCGGCTTGTCGGTGGGCGAGCCGCTCGCCGAGCGCAACGCGGTGCTCGAGGTCACCCTGCCCGAACTGCCCGGCGATCGTCCGCGCTACCTGATGGGCGTGGGCAAGCCCGAGGACCTGGTCGAGTCGGTCGCCCGCGGCATCGACATGTTCGATTGCGTCATGCCCACCCGCAACGCGCGCAACGGCCACCTGTTCACACGCTATGGCGACGTGCGGCTGAAGAACGCCCGCTACGCCACCGACGTGGCGCCGCTCGACGCCGACTGTGACTGCTACACCTGCCGACACTACTCGCGCGCCTACCTCAAGCACTTGCACAAGGCGCGCGAGGTGCTGGGCGCCCGGCTGTGCACGATCCACAACCTGCACTACTACCAGGTGCTGATGGCCGAGATGCGCGCGGCGATCGAGGCGGATGCCTTCGAGGCTTACCGGGCCCGGTTCTACGTCGAGCGCGCTCGCGGGGTGTGATCGGCTCGCCGCAATGCAAACGCCGGGGCTTGTGGCATACTCCGGGGCTGCCTTATCAACCACGCACCAAATCAACCGGGAGCACCAACCACGATGTTCTTTATCAGCGATGCCATGGCCCAGGCGGAAGGGGCCGGCGAGCCGAACCTGCTGGCGACCTTCCTGCCGCTGCTGCTCATCTTCGCCGTCATGTACTTCCTGCTGATCCGTCCGCAGGTCAAGCGTCAGAAGGAGCACAAGAAGCTGGTCGAGGCGATCGAGAAAGGTGACGAGGTCGCCACCTCCGGTGGCCTGCTGGGTCGGGTAATCAACGTCGGCGACACGCTGCTGGTGTTGGAGATCGCCGAGGGCACCACGGTGGTGGTGCAGCGATTCGCCGTCACCACGGTGATGCCCAAGGGCACCATCAAGGACGCGCGCGAGGCCTGATCCTCGCCACCGCAAAAGGGCTCGCCACGGCGGGCCCTCTCGTTTATCCGCCCGCCGGCCAGGGACGCGTGCCGGCGGGGTGCGCCTCCTCACCCGGGGCGCCGTTCCACGCGAAGGCCTAGAAGATGAACCGCTATCCCCTGTGGAAGAATCTGATCGTCGTCGTTGTCGTGCTGGTGGGGCTGTTCTATGCCCTGCCGAACTTCTTCGGCGAAGAGCCGGCCCTGCAGATCTCCAAGCGCGACGGCAACCTGGAGCAGTCCGCCCTGTCCGAGGCGCAGAGCGCCCTGCGTGCGGCCGGCATCGAGTACGGCCGTGCCGAGATACAGGGCGATTCCGGTCTGATCCGCTTCGGTTCCACCGATGAGCAGCTCGAGGCGGTGGACGTGGTGCGTGCCGCCCTCGGCGGTGACTACCCGGTCGCCCTCAACCTGGCCCCGGCCGCGCCGGCCTGGCTGACCGATCTTGGCGCCCTGCCGATGTATCTCGGTCTCGACCTGCGCGGCGGCGTACACTTCCTGATGCAGGTGGACATGGACGCGGCGATCAATACCGCGCTGAAGAGTCGTGTCGACGGCATGCGTGCCGACCTGCGCGGCGCCGAGCTGCGTTACGTTTCGGCCGATGTGGCCGAGGAACAGCGTATCCAGGTGCGCTTCCGCGACGCCGAGTCGCGCGATCAGGCGATCGAGCGGCTGGCCGGCGACTACGAGGATCTCGAGTTCAGTGCCGACGAGATCGACGGCGAGCCCTACCTGACCGCCGAGATGACGGAGGAAGGCGTCGAGACCGAGCGCCGCGCCGCCCTCGAGCAGAACATCACCACCCTGCGCAATCGCGTCAACGAGCTGGGCGTGGCCGAGCCGCTGATCCAGCAGCAGGGCGAGGATCGCATCGTGGTCGAGCTGCCGGGCATCCAGGACACGGTGCGCGCCAAGGAGATCCTGGGCGCCACGGCGACACTGGAGTTCCGTCTCGTTCACGGCTCGCCGAATGACTGGGCCGACGCCGACGAGTCGGGCAGCGTCCCGCCGCAGGCGCGGCTCTACGAGCGTCGGGAAGGGGGCTCCGTGCTCCTCAAGCGCCAGGTGATCGTCACGGGCGACCGGGTGACCGGGGCCTCCTCGGGCTTCGACCAGGATTCGGGCTCGCCGGCGGTGTTCGTCAACCTCGACAGCCAGGGCGCGCGGCGCATGGCCGACATCACCGGCGACAACATCGGCAAGCAGATGGGCGTGGTGTTCATCGAGAACCGCATCGACACCAAGGTCGACGAGGACGGCAAGCTGACCGAGGAAAAGAAACTGGTCGAGGAGGTGATCAACGTCGCCACCATCCGCGACCAGCTCGCCAACCGCTTCCAGATCACCGGTCTGGATTCCTCCGAGGAGGCGCGTAACCTGTCGCTGCTGCTGCGTGCCGGCGCCCTGCGCGCACCGATGGACATCGTCGAGGAGCGCACCGTCGGTCCGAGCCTGGGTGCCGAGAACATCCAGGCGGGCGTGAACGCCGCCATGCTCGGCTTCGTGTTGGTGGCGATCTTCATGATGATCTACTACCGGGTCTTCGGCGTGATCGCCGTGGTCGCGCTGGTGACCAACCTGGTGCTGATCGTCGCGGTGCTCTCCATGCTGCAGGCCACACTCACCCTGCCGGGTATCGCCGGCATCGTGCTGACGGTGGGCATGGCGGTGGATGCCAACGTGCTGATCTTCGAGCGGATCCGAGAGGAGGTCAGAAACGGCATGACACCGCACGCGGCGATGAAGGCGGGCTACGAGCGGGCCTTCGGCACCATCCTGGACGCCAACATCACCACGCTGCTGGCCGCGCTGGCCCTGTTCGCCTTCGGCACCGGGCCGATCAAGGGCTTCGCCGTGACGCTGTCGATCGGCATCCTGGCCTCGGTGTTCACCGCGGTGATGCTGTCGCGCGCGCTGGCCAACCTGGTCTACGGCCGCCAGGCGCGCCTGAAGGGACTTTCCATCTGAGCCGGTCAGCGACCGGCATTCGAATCAGACGAGTGACACCATGAACGTATTCCCGCCCGACGCGCGATTCGATTTCTTCGGCAAGCGCCATTTCGCCTACGTGCTCTCGGCGATCCTGCTGCTGGTCGCCGCCGGTTCTCTGGTGACCAAGGGCCTGAACCTGGGGCTGGATTTCACCGGTGGCGTGGTGATCGAGCTCGGCTACCCGGGCGGCGCGGACATCGACACGGTGCGCGAGACACTCGACGCCCAGGGCTTCGATAACGCCGTCGCGCAGCTGTTCGGTTCGTCGGAGTCGGTGATGATCCGCCTCCCGCCGACCGACGACAGCCACAGCTCGCTGGCCGACGACCTGCTGCTCGCCATGCAGGCCGAGACCGATGACGTGGAGATGCGCCGGGTCGAGTACGTCGGCCCGGCCGTGGGCAAGGAGCTGTTCAACGCCGGCGGGCTCGCCCTGCTGGTCGTGCTGGCGGGCATCCTCGTCTACGTCGGTTTCCGGTTCCAGGTACGCCTGGCCGGCGGCGCGATCCTGGCGCTGGCGCACGACCTCGTCGTGGTGCTGGGCATCGTGAGCCTGCTGGGCATTCGTTTCGACCTGACCGTGCTGGCCGCCTTCCTCGCGCTGGCGGGCTACTCGATCAACGACACCATCGTCGTGTTCGACCGCATCCGCGAGAACTTCCAGAAGATGCGCAAGGGCACCGAGAAGGAGGTGATGAACGCCTCGGTCAACCAGACCATGTCGCGCACGGTGATCACCTCGGGGACCACCTTCCTGACCGCCCTGGCGCTGTTCGTCTTCGGTGGCGAGGCCTTGTACGGCTTTTCGCTGACGCTGCTGCTCGGTATCGCGATCGGCACCTTCTCCTCGATCTACGTCGCCTCGGCCATCTCGCTGGACATGGGCCTCAAGCGCCAGGACCTGCTCAAGATCGACGACAAGGAGCGACTCAAGCAGGCCGAGGACAGCGCACCCTGATCTGGCCGGTGGTCGGAAAGAAGAAAGCCCGCAGTGAATGCGGGCTTTTTCGTGTCCGGTGGCGCCTCGGCGGGTTACTCGGGGCGGGAGACCGAGCGCCAGGCCTGTTCGCCCTTGCTGATCGCCTGGAGCATCGCGTGGACCAGTTTGGGGTTGGCGCAGATGACGTTGCCACTGGCGAGGTAGTCGTCACCGCCCTGGTTGTCGATCACGACCCCGCCGGCCTCGCGCACCAGCAGCACGCCGGCGGCCATGTCCCAGGGCTTGAGCCCGAATTCCCAGAAGCCGTCGAAACGGCCCGCGGCCACGTAGGCCAGATCCAGTGCCGCCGAACCGGGGCGGCGGATGCCGGCGATCGGGCCGTGCAGCGCCCGCAGGGTCGCGATGTAGCGCTCGAGGTTCTGGTCGTCACGGAACGGGATGCCGGTGCCCAGCAGCGCGCCGTCGAGGCCCTTGCGCGGGGCAACGCGGATGCGACGGTTGTCGAGGAAGGCACCCGCGCCGCGCTCGGCGGTGAACAGCTCCTGGTTGACCGGGTTGTAGATCACCCCGAGTTCCAGTCGGCCCTGCCGTTCCAGTGCGATCGAAACGGCGTAATGACCGATGCCGTGCAGGAAGTTGGTGGTGCCGTCGAGCGGATCGATGATCCAGCGGTACTCGGCGTTTTCCCGCCCGCCCGTGCCGGATTCCTCGGCAAGGATGCCGTGGTCCGGGTAGGCGCGGGTGAGCGTGTCGATGATCGCCGCCTCGGCCTGGTGGTCGACCTCGCTGACGAAGTCGTTGCGCTTTTTCGACTCGATGGTGAGATCGGTGACGCGGTCGCGGCTGCGGGAAATGACACTGCCGGCGGCGCGAGCGGCGCGCACGGCGATATTGAGCATGGGGTGCGGCATAATGGTCTGGTCGGCTCGACGAGCGAATGGTGGATGACGGGCCGTGTCAGGCGGCTTGCTTGTCGCCGGTGGCGCGTCCGGGCCGGTCGATCGGACCGCGATGCCCGGTCGGGACGCTGACAGCGCCCCGTTCCTCGGATCCGGAATTATACGCGTAAACGCCCCCGTGTCAGCCATGTCGCAACCGTCCCCTCCCGCCCACAACCCGTCCGCCGAGCCGCTGGCGCGGATCGAGATCGTGCTCTGCCAGACATCGATGGCCGAGAACATCGGCGCCGCCGCCCGGGCGATGAAGACCATGGGCCTGTCGCGGCTGGTGCTGGTCGCCCCGCGAGCCGATCGCGCCGCCATCGACGACAAGGCCCGTGCCGTGGCCACGCACGCCGCCGAACTCCTCGACACCGCGCGCATCGTCGATTCGGTGCAAGCGGCCGTCGCGGATTCGGTGAGCGTGTGGGCGACCAGCGCCCGGGTGCGCAGCCTTGCCCTGCCGCTCGTCGACGGGCGGACCGCGGCGGCCGATATCATGCGCCGGGCCGGCTCGCTGGCCGACGACCCGACCGGGCGGATCAGCATTCTCTTCGGCGCCGAGCGCACCGGGCTGACCAACGAGGAGCTGGGGGTGGCCGATCACCTGCTGGCACTGCATGCCAATCCGGACTACCCGGTGCTCAACCTCGCCCAGGCAGTGCAGCTGGTGGCCTACGAGCTGTTCCATGCCGCCCAGGCCCCCGAGCCGGCCGAGCCCGGGGGCGAGCCGCCGGCCCGGCGGGCCGAGCTTGCTACACTCTGCGCTCGCCTCGAGGCGGCGCTGGCCGAGCGCGGCTATTTCCCCGGCGCGGATGCGGTCGAGACCGACCGGCATGCCCGGCGCCTGATGCATCGCATCGGCGTGATGCTCAACCGGGCCGAGCCCCGTCGCGACGAGCTGCAGATACTCCAGGGCATGCTGACAGCCCTCGACCGGGCGCGGCGCGACGGGACGGATTGAGACACAGACAGCGGAGCGAGCCCATGGGCTGGTGGAAGACCATTCTCGATGACGTCGACAGCGTGTTCGACCGCGACCCGGCGGCGCGCGGCCGCTGGGAGATCGCGCTGACCTACCCGGGGTTGCACGCCGTCTGGTGGCATCGGGTTGCCCATGCCCTATGGCGGCGCAACTGGCGCCTGCTCGCCCGGCTGATCTCGAATGTCAGCCGCTGGCTGACCGGCATCGAGATCCACCCCGGCGCCCGTATCGGCCGGCGCTTTTTCATCGATCACGGCATGGGCGTGGTGATCGGCGAGACCGCCGAGATCGGCGATGACTGCACCCTGTATCACGGCGTCACCCTTGGCGGGACCACCTGGCGCGAGGGCAAGCGCCATCCGACGCTGGGAGCCGGGGTGGTGGTCGGTGCCGGGGCGAAGATCCTCGGGCCGGTCACGCTCGGCGAGGGCGTGCGGGTCGGGTCGAACGCCGTGGTGCTCAAGGACGCGCCGGACGGGGCGACCCTGGTGGGCATCCCGGCGCGCGTGGTCGGGCAGCGGGCCGAGCAGAGCGAGACCAAGCGGCGCGTCGCCCAGCGATTGGGCTTCGATGCCTACGGGGTGGCCCGCGACATGCCCGATCCGGTGGCGACCGTGGTCGACCGGCTGCTCGATCACGTTCAGGCGGTCGACGGTCAGCTCGACGAGATGGCCGATGCCCTGCGCTCGCTCGGGGTCGAGGTCTCGCGGCCCAGCCGACCGAGCCTCGACGGATGCCACCTTGACGAGGAGGATGGCGTGGCAGGCTGTGGGCGGGCGGAGGTCGCCGAGGAGCGCCCGGCATCGCGCGATTGATGCGACCGCTCGATGCCCATATACAGCGCCGGGTCGGCGGATTATCATGGGGCTTCTATCCCCGAGAAAACCGCTCGGGAATGAGCCGATTTGGGCGGCCCCGCCGGGGGTTGCCGGGAGGTTTGCAATGAGGTTGACGACCAAGGGCCGTTACGCCGTCACGGCCATGCTGGACCTGGCGATCCACGATCGCGGCCAGCCGACCGCGCTGGCCGATATTGCCGAGCGGCAGTCGCTGTCGCTCTCCTACCTCGAACAGCTGTTCGCCCAGCTGCGTCGCGGGCAGCTGGTCAGCAGCGTGCGCGGCCCGGGCGGCGGCTACCAGCTCGCCCGCGAGCCGTCGCGTATCAATATCGCCGAGATCATCCACGCCGTCGACGAGGTGGTCGACGTCACGCGTTGCGGCGGGCAGGGCAACTGCCAGAGCGGAGGCAAGTGCCTCGCCCACGACCTGTGGATGGGGTTGTCTGCCCAGATCCAGGGCTTTCTGGAGTCCATCTCGCTGGCCGATCTGGTGGAGCAGCCCGACGTGCTCGACGTTTCCGCCCGGCAGGACGACCAGCTGCAAGTGGCTCGGGACGAGCGCTCGCAGGCCGTCGCGGCCGGCATGCGGGGCGTCGGCCCCTGATTGGAAGACGCTCCGGACGGTCCGCCTTGCTGCCGTCCGATCGGTTTGCATGGAATGTTTCCCGGTGACTCGTTAGAATGACGCGCTTTGCTGCCGCTCGCCCCTGGCGAGCGGCAGCTGCCTGTTTCCGTTTTCTTTTTCACGTTTCACCGGGGCGTATCGATCCCGCCCGATCAGGAGAGAATTTCATGGCCGTAGAACGCACCCTTTCGATCATCAAGCCCGACGCCGTCGCCAAGAACGTGATCGGCCAGATCATCTCGCGCTTCGAGGACGCGGGTCTGTCGGTGGTCGGTGCGCGCATGCTGCAACTGAGCCGCGAGCAGGCCGAGGGCTTTTACGCGGTGCACAAGGAGCGTCCGTTCTTCGGTGAACTGGTCGACTTCATGATCTCCGGTCCGGTATTCGTCCAGGTGCTCGAGGGCGAGGACGCCATCGCCAAGAACCGTGACCTGATGGGCGCGACCAATCCGAAGGAAGCCGAGCCGGGCACCATCCGTGCCGACTTCGCCGAGTCGATCGATGCCAACGCGGTTCACGGTTCTGACAGCGCCGAGAACGCGCGCACCGAGATCGATTTCTTCTTCAAGTCCGACGAGCTCTGCAGCCGCTGAGTGCTGACGGCGACTCGGGCTCGCTAGAACGGTGGCCTGAATGACCTCGACCGACGAACGCATCAACCTGCTGGGCCTGGCGCCCAGCCGTCTGCGCGCCTGGTTCGCCGAGATGGGCGAGAAGCCCTTCCGTGCCAACCAGGTGCTCAAGTGGGTGCACCAGCGGCGGGTCGACGACTTCGACGCGATGACCGATCTGGCCAAGAGCCTGCGTGAACGGCTCAAGGAAGTCGCCTGCATTCAGACCCCCGAAATCCTGCTCGACCAGGAATCGAAGGACGGGACACGCAAGTTTCTCGTCGACACGGGCGGCGGCAACTCCGTGGAGATGGTCTACATCCCCGAGGACGACCGCGCGACCCTCTGCATTTCCTCGCAGGTGGGCTGTTCGCTCACCTGCACCTTCTGCTCGACCGGCCGGCAGGGCTTCAATCGCAACCTGTCGACCGCCGAGATCGTCGGCCAGCTCTGGCTGGCCGAGCGGTTGATCGAGCGACGCCTGCCGACCGGCAAGGCGATCAGCAACGTGGTCTTCATGGGCATGGGCGAGCCGTTGCTCAACGAGCAGGCGGTGGTCGATGCCGCCGAGCTGATGCTCGACGATCACGCCTACGGCCTGTCCAAGCGGCGCGTGACCATCTCCACTTCGGGGATCGTCCCGGCGATCGATCGCCTCGCCGAGCGCCTGCCGATCTCGCTCGCCATCTCCCTGCACGCACCCAACGACGCGCTGCGCGACGAGCTGGTGCCGATCAACGAGAAGTACCCCCTCGACGAGCTGATGGCGGCCTGCGATCGTTATGCCAAGGTGGTTCCGCATGGCGCCATCATCTACGAGTACGTGATGATCGAAGGCGTCAACGACACGCCCGAGCATGCCGATGAGCTCATCGAGCTGCTCGGTCCACGCAAGGAGGCTGTCAAGGTGAATCTGATTCCGTTCAACCCCTTCGAGGGGTCCGGCTACGCGCGTTCCTCGCGCAATCGCATCGAGCGGTTCCGTGCCCGGCTCAAGGCGGTAGGCATCAACACGGTGCCGCGCAAGACTCGCGGCGACGATATCGATGCCGCCTGTGGTCAACTCGCCGGCAAGGTGGCCGATCGTTCCCGCCGACAGGATCGGCTGGCGCAGATGGGGCTCAGCCACGGCGTGGTGGAGGTGACTCGATGAGCGCGCGTCTGCTGGCCCTTGCCATGGTGGCCCTGCTGGGTGCGTCCGGTTGCGCCAGCACCGGGGGCGATCGAGACCGGGAATCGATCGAGCGGAACGTCGGGGAAAACCGCCAGGCCGCCGAGGTCAATACCGAGCTTGCGGGCGGGTACATGCGCGAAGGCGAGCTCAAGGTCGCCATGGAAAAGGTCAAGCGCGCGATCGAGTTCGACAGCGGTTATGCCCCGGCGCACCATGTCCATGCCCTGCTGCTCCAGCGCCTGGGCGAGGACGACAAGGCCGGCGAAGCCTTTGCCCGAGCCGTGCGGCTCGACGGCGAGAACTCCGATCTGGCCAACAACTACGGCGGTTTCCTTTGCGGGCAGGGCGATTACGAGCGAGCCCAGGCAATGTTTCGCCGGGCCTACGAGGACCCCCTGTACGAGACACCGGAATATGCCCTGGTCAACTCGGGGCGCTGTTACCAGCGTGCGGGCGACCAGGCCGAGGCGCTGGCCCAGTTCCGGCGGGCCCTGGACGAGGGTGCACGTCAGCCGTCCGCTCAGCTGGGGATTGCCAAGGCGTTGCTGGAGACCGGCGAGGCAGACGAGGCCGCCGAGGCGATGCGGCGCTACGAGTCGCGCCATCGGCACACGGCCCGTTCGCTGGGGATCGCCATCGAGATCGATCGTGCGGTTGGCGATGAGCAATCACTCAAGAATCATCGCCTGATCCTGCGTGGCCGCTTCCCGGATTCGCCCGAGGCGAAGGCGCTGGAAGAGGGAGGCAATCGATGAGCGAGCAGGAGCGGCAGGAGCCGGCGGTCGAAACGACGAGCGGCGAGTCCAACGAGACGATCAGCCTCGGGCAGGAGCCCGCCGGCCCCTCGGTCGGCGAACGGATCCGCCGGGGCCGCGAGGCCGCCGGCCTGAGCGCGGCCGACCTCGCCCAGCCGCTCAACCTCGATCTCAAGGTGATCGAGCTGGTCGAGCAGGACCGGCTCGACGCCGTCCCGGGTCGGCCGTACATCCTTGCCTACCTGCGCACCTGGGCCGGCCAGCTTGGTCTCGATGCCGACGCCCTGATCGCCCAGTACAACGCCCAGCGCGAACCGGAACACGGTGGCGTGCAGGGTGGTATTCACCCGACCCTGGATGTCATGGAGCCCAAGGGCGGCGGACTGGGCCGTCGGTTGCTGGGCTGGCTCGGCATCCTGATCTTGATCGCGATCGTCGTGCTCGTCCTGTCGCGTCTTGACGCCGACCGCGTCCAGGCGTGGTGGAGCGACCTGCGCGGCGAGACGACCGAAAGCTCCCCCGAGATCGAGTCGGCACCCGCCGACGACCCGGAGATGGAGGGCAAGCGTCCGCAAATCGAGGATGCCCTGGAAGAACCCCCGGCGCCGCCGACCCGTTCGCCGGAACAGGCGGCCGAGGACAGTCGTTCGGATATGCCGGGTGAGCGGCTCGCCGCGATCGACTCGACGCTCGAGCCAGACTCCGAGGGAACAGGTGACGAAACCAGCGCGAGCGACGATCAGGCCGACCCCACAGACGATGCTGCCGAAGGTGGCGTAAATGCCGCGAACGACGAGGCCGCAGCAGACGAAGATGCGGCGGCAGCGACCGAGGAGGACTCGGGCGAGGAGAGCCGGGCATCGGCCGATGACGCGCCCGCCCTGCTGCTGCGTGCCACCCGGGCCGACAGCTGGGTCGAGGTGCGTGACGGCAATGGTGACCGGTTGATGTACGACGTCCTCGCCGAGGGTGAGGAGCGAGAGTTCGTCGATGTCGAGGGGCCGTTCTCTCTGGTCATTGGTCAGCCCGACGGGCTGGAAGTCGAACACCGGGGCGAGTCGGTCGAGCTTGGTGAGCCGAGTGGCGCCACCGGCGTGCTGCGGACCACCGTGGGGGGCTCATGAGCTTTCAGCCGGTTCCGGTAACGCGTCGCCTGTCCCGTCGGATCCAGGTCGGATCCGTGGGCGTGGGCGGCGATGCGCCGATCTCCGTGCAGTCGATGACCAACACCGACACCTGCGACGTCGAGGCTACGGTCGCCCAGATCGAGCGCCTGGCCGCCGCCGGTGCCGATCTTGTGCGAGTCTCCGTGCCAAACATGGAGGCCGCCGAGGCCTTCGGCAAGATCAAGCAACGCGTCTCCACCCCGCTGATCACCGATATCCACTTCGACTACCGCATCGCCCTGCGGGTCGCCGATCTGGGCGCCGACTGCCTGCGCATCAACCCGGGCAACATCGGTCGCGAGGACCGCGTGCGCCAGGTGATCGATTCGGCCCGCGACCACGGCATTCCGCTGCGCATCGGCGTCAACGCCGGCTCCCTGGAAAAGGACCTGCAGCAGAAGTACGGCGAGCCGACCCCGGATGCACTGGTCGAGTCGGCCCTGCGCCACATTGATATCCTCGACCGGCTCGACTACCCCGAGTTCAAGGTGTCGCTGAAGGCCTCCGACGTCTGGATGACCCTGGGCGCCTACCGCAAGCTGGCCGACCAGATCGAGCAGCCGCTGCATCTGGGGATCACCGAGGCGGGCGGGCCGCGCGCCGGGGCGGTCAAGTCGGCCGTGGGCCTGGGGATGCTGCTGGCCGAGGGCATCGGCGACACCCTGCGCGTCTCGCTGGCCGCCGACCCGGTCGAAGAGGTCAAGGTCGGCTGGGACATCCTCAAGTCGCTGAAACTGCGCAGCCGCGGCGTCAACCTGATCGCCTGCCCGTCCTGCGCCCGCCAGGAGTTCGACGTCATCAAGACCGTGAACGCCCTGGAAGAGCGCATCGAGGACATCGATCTGCCCATGGACGTGGCCGTCATCGGCTGCGTGGTCAACGGGCCGGGCGAGGCGCGCGAGGCGGCCATCGGCCTGACCGGCGGTCAGCCCAACCTGCTGTACGTCGACGGCAAGCCCTCGCGCAAGCTCACCGAGGAGGAGCTGGTCGACCAGATCGAACACACCATCCGCGAGCGCGTCGCCCGGGACAAGGCCTCTCATGAGGCCGCCCACGACTCCAGCGACGACCGATAACCTGATTCCACGATGAGCAAGACGCCCAAGAGCATCCGGGGCATGCACGACGTGCTGCCCGACGACACCCCGGCCTGGCAGCACCTCGAAACCGCCTTGCGCGAGACCGCGGCAGCGTTCGGTTACGAAGAGATCCGCATGCCGATCGTCGAGCAGACGGCGCTGTTCGCCCGATCGATCGGCGAGGTGACCGACATCGTCGAGAAGGAGATGTACACCTTCGACGACCGCAACGGTGACTCGCTCACCCTGCGCCCGGAGGGCACGGCCGGTTGCGTGCGCGCCTGCCTGCAGCACGGCATCATTCACAACCAGCAGCGTCGCCTCTGGTACACCGGGCCGATGTTCCGCCACGAGCGCCCGCAGAAGGGCCGCTATCGCCAGTTCCACCAGTTCGGGGTCGAGACCTTCGGCGTGGCCGGGCCGGAACTGGAAGTCGAGTTGATCCAGATGGCCGCCTCGCTGTGGGCGCGCCTCGGCATCGAGGACGTGCGCCTGGAGGTCAACAGTCTCGGCCAGCCCGAGGCGCGAGCCCGGCACCGCGAGGTGCTGATCGAGTACCTCGAGGGCCATGCCGACCAGCTCGACGAGGAGGCCCGCCGCCGCCTGCACGAGAATCCGTTGCGGGTGCTCGACAGCAAGAACGCCGATATCCAGCCGATCCTCGAGGCCGCGCCGAAACTGGCCGACTACCTCGACGAGGAATCGGCCGCCGATTTCCAGCGGACCTGCGAACTGCTCGACGCGCTGGGCATCGCCTACCGCGTCAACCCGCGGCTGGTGCGCGGGCTCGATTACTACAACAAGCTGGTGTTCGAGTGGGTCACCGACTCGCTCGGCGCCCAGGGCACTATCTGCGCGGGCGGGCGCTACGACGGGCTGGTCGAGCAGCTCGGCGGGCGGGCGACGCCGGCCGCCGGTTTCGCCATCGGCATCGAGCGGCTGCTGTCGCTGGCCGAGGCAACCGGCGATGCCGGCCGGGCCGACGTCTACGTGGTGGTGCCCGAACCCGGTCGCCTGGGTGCTGCCCTGCGGCTGGCCGACCGCCTGCGTCGCGCCTTGGACGGTCAGCGGGTGCAGTGTAATCTCGACGGCGGCAGCCTCAAGGCGCAGTTCAAGCGTGCCGATCGCAGTGGTGCCGCCACCGCCGTGATCGTCGAGGACGAGGCCGGCGAGCAGGTCTCGGTCAAGCCGCTGCGCGGTGAAGGCGAGCAACGGACGGTCACCGCGGCCGAGCTCGACGCGCAACTGGCCGCCAACTAACGAATTCGAAACACCTCGGGAATCCTATGGTCGCCTCAGACGAAGAACAGATTGAACGCATCCGCGACTGGTGGTCGGAGCACGGCAAGACGGTCATCGCCGGTGTGGTGCTCGGCATCGCCGGTCTGATCGGCTGGCAGGGCTGGCAGGGTTGGCAGGACAATCGCATGGCTTCGGCCGCCGCGGCCTTCGCCGAGCTCGAGCAGAAGGCGTCCGCCGGCGAGGACGACGTGGTCGAGCGCGCCCAGGCCGTCGCCACGGCCCACGATGGCACCAGCTACGCCGTGCTGGCCTGGCTGATCGGCGCCGGCTCCGCGGTCGACGACAACGATCTCGACACCGCCGTCGCCTACCTGGAGCGGGCCCGCTCCAGCGCCGACCGCGATCAGCTGGTGGCGACCGTCGACCTGCGGCTGGCACGCGTGCTCTGGGCCCAGGGCGAGCACGACGCCGCCCTGGAGCGACTGGGCGACGCCCCGGCCGGCTTCGAGGGGCTGTTCGCCGAGCTGCGCGGGGATGTGCTGGCGGACCGCGGCGACCTGGTCGCCGCCCGCGAGGCCTACGAGATCGCGGTCGAATCCGACGCGGCCAACGGCCTGTTGCAGATGAAACTCGACAGCCTGCCGGCAAGCGAAGAGGAGGCCTCCTGATGGCGATGCATTCGATGATCACCCCCGCGAATCGCTGGGCCCTGCCGCTGGTCGCGGGCCTGGCCGTGGTGCTGGTCGGCTGCTCCGCGCCGCGTGAACTGGTCAAGCCCACGCCGCTCGAGGAAATCGACAACGAACACCCGCCGAAGGTCGCCTGGGATGCCTCTTCCGGTGGTGACCAGGACAACCAGCTCACCGCCATCGCGCCGATCGACGACGAGGGCCGCGTGTTCGTGGCCGGTCCGGACGGTGACGTGCTGGCCTACGATCTGGAATCAGGCGAGCGGCTGTGGTCGGCCGAGCTCGACGCCGACCTGAGTGTCGGTGGCGGGGCCGGTGAAGGTGTGGTCGTCTTCGGCAGCGAGGATGGGCGCGTGTTCGCGCTTGACGTGGACAGTGGCGAGCGCCGCTGGGACACCTCGATCCGCAGCTCCGTGGACGCGGCACCCTCGGTCGGCTTCGGCGACGTGGCCGTGCGCGGGCGGGACGGCACGCTGCACGTGCTGGACGTCGAGAGCGGCGAGGTCCGCTGGCGGCAGTCCAAGAATCCGCCGTCCCTGACCCTGCAGGGGCAGGGACGCGTACTGATGTTCCCCGATGCCCTGGCCGCGGGCTTCGACGATGGCTCCCTGGCCGTTTTCGCCCGCGAGGACGGCCGGGAGCTGTGGAGCCAGGAGATCGCGTTGCCGACCGGGCGCACCGATGTCGATCGCATGGTCGACGTCGACGCTACCCCCGTGTTCGCCGACGGCGTCTTCTACGCCGCGACCTACCAGGGCAAGCTCGCCGCTCTGGCCGCCCAGGGTGGTCGCGAACTCTGGTCGCGCGACTTCTCCAACACCAACCCCATCGCCGCCGGCGGCCGGGCGCTCTATCTCAGTGACGCCGACGGCGTGATCTGGGCGATCGACCGGCGCAGCGGCGATGCCCTGTGGCGCCAGTCCGATCTCAAGCATCGTGGCCTGACCGGTCCGGCCTTGCTCGACGGCTACCTGGTGGTCGGGGATCGCGAGGGCTACGTGCACGTGCTCTCGACGGCGAGTGGCGCACTGGTTGGCCGTGCCGACTGGGGCGACCCGCTGGTCGACCCGATCCAGGTGGTCGACGGGCAAGGGGTCGCAGTCTCCCGTGACGGTAAGCTGCGGGTGTTCACGCTTGACTGATCCCGTTCCGGCGGCCGTTTTCCCTTGAGTCCATCGACGCGATGAAACCCGTTATTGCCCTGGTCGGCCGCCCCAACGTGGGCAAGTCGACCCTGTTCAACCAGCTGACCCGTTCTCGTGACGCGCTGGTGGCCGACTACGCCGGCCTGACCCGCGATCGCCAGTACGGCGCGGCCCACCACGAGGGTCGCGACTGGCTGGTGATCGACACCGGCGGCCTGACCGGCGAGCGCGGCGGCATCGAGGCGCTGATGCAGGACCAGGCCTGGCTGGCCATGGAAGAGGCCGATCTGGTCGCCTTCCTGGTCGACGGCCGGGCGGGCCTGACTGCGGCCGACGAACAGATCGCCGCCGAGCTGCGCCGGGCGGGCAAGCCGGTGCTGTTGGTGGTCAACAAGACCGACGGCGTCGACGAACACGAGGTTCAGGCCGAGTTCTGGGCGCTGGGCATGGGCGAGCCGGAATACATCGCCGCCTCGCACGGGCGCGGTATCGGTGGGTTGTGGGAGCGGCTCGAGACCATGCTGCCGCCGGAGCTGGCCGAGGAGCCGGAGGAGGCGCCGGAGGACCAGGGCGTCACCGTCGCCCTGGTCGGTCGGCCCAACGTGGGCAAGTCCACCCTGACCAACCGCCTGCTGGGTGAATCACGCGTGCTCGCCTTCGACGAGCCCGGTACCACCCGCGACTCGATCAAGATCCCCTTCGAGCGTGACGGCAAGCCATACACGCTGATCGACACGGCCGGGGTGCGGCGCAAGTCGCGCGTCGGCGAGGCGATCGAGAAGTTCAGCATCGTCAAGACCCTGCAGGCGATCGACGCGGCCAACGTGGTGATCCTGGTGCTGGATGCCCATACCGGCATCACCGAGCAGGACCAGCACCTGCTGGGCTTCATCAACGAGCGCGGCCGGGCGCTGGTGATCGCGGTCAACAAATGGGACGGGCTCGAGTCCGACGTGCGCGAGCGGGTAAGTACCGAGATCGAGCGCAAGCTCGGCTTTATCAACTACGCCGAGATCCACCGCATTTCCGCCCTGCACGGCACCGGCGTGGGCCACCTGTTCGAGAGCGTCGACCAGGCCTATGAGGCGGCGATGCGCTCGATCTCGACCAACGCGCTGACCCGCACCCTGACCGCGGCGGTCGAGCAGCACCAGCCGCCGCTGGTCCATGGCCGGCGCATCCGCCTGCGCTACGCCCACCAGGGCGGCAGCAACCCGCCGATCATCGTGATCCACGGCAAGCAGACCAAGCGCCTGCCGGGCCACTACCACCGCTACCTCGAGTCCTACTTCCGACGCGAACACGACCTGATGGGCACGCCCATCCGCATCGAGTTCCGCACCGACACCAACCCCTACGAGGGCAAGGTCGACCGGCGCACGCCGTTGCAGAAGGTCAAGCAGAAGAAGGCCGAGGCCCGGCGCCGCTCCAAGGGCCGCGAGCCGCGCAAGGGCTGATTTCCGCCACGTCGGCCAAGTCGTTGCGCAGGACACGCGCCTGACGCGCGTTTCGCTTGCAAGGCAAGTTCCCACAGTGAGGCGATGTCGCGCGCTTTTGGTTACCCCATTGTGGGAGCGCGCCCTGCGCGCGAAGGCCGCCCGGCGGCCGTCCCGGTTGGCGACGTGTTACATGGGTGATGAACTGTCGCTTCGAGCTTCGATCGCTCAGTCCCTGGCCCTGATCTCTCGTCCCTCGAACCCCTCGACCCACATCCGGGTCGCCCCGCAGACCCCCACCGGCATGGCGAGGAAATTCGCCACCGGCACCATGGTCATGAGCGTCATCAGGCTGCCGAACCCGAGAGTCAGTGCCGGCCGCTGGCGCAGGCGCTGGCGCTGCTCGCGGAATGACAGACCGTGGTTGCCGGCCGGGTTGTCGACGTACTCGAGACTCATCATCCACGCCGAGAAGACGAACCAGGCGAACGGTGCCAAGAGGTTCAGGCCCGGGATGAACCACAGGATCACCAGCGGGATGGCCCAGGCGGCGAGATAGAGCAGTCGGCCGACCTCGCCGGCCACGGCGCCAACCGCGCCGGCCAGCACGCCCTGGTCGTCCCCGGCGGGAGGCAGGCCGGTCAGATGGGCCTCCACCCGGGCGGCCAGCACCGCGTTGAACGGCGCGGCGATCAGGTTGGCCACCAGGGTGAAGGTGAAGAAGGTCGCCAGCAGCAGGCCGAGCACCACGATGGGCATGACCAGCCAGTAGAGGAAATCCAGCCAGTCCGGCAGCAGGCCCTCGACCCAGTCGCCCGCCATGCTGACCAGCAGCCAGCCCGCCAGGCCGAACAGCAGCGTGTTGATCAACAGCGGGATCAGGGTGAATCGCCGCAGTCCGGGTTGCCACATCAGGCGCCAGCCGGCCAGCCAGTACCCCAATCCGCCCATCTCGCGCGCCGCTCGAGCCAGGGATGTCGTCATCTGCCCGCTCCTTTCGTGTCCATGCAGAGTGTCGCCAGGCGCGCGGCGCCCACGGCCGCCTCGGTGTGGGCCGCCAGCGTTACCGGCACGCCCAGCGCCCGCTCGCGGATGCGGGCGAACACCGGGTTGTGCGCGCCGCCGCCGGAGGACAGCACTCGGCGCACGGCCGTGCCGCCCAGCGTGGCGAAACGTCGATAGCCCAGCGCCTCGATCCGCGCGATGCCGCGCAGCATCCCGGCGAGAAACAGGGCCGGGTCATCCGGGCGCGGCGTCAGGCGTGGGCCCATCGCGGGGGCGACCACCGGGAACCGTTCCCCTCGCCCGGCCAGCGGCCAGTAGCCGAGCGTGTCCGGTGCGCTCGGATCGATTGCCTCGCTCAGCCGGGCCAGCTCCTCGTTGTCGAAGAACGTGGCCAGCACGCGTCCGCCGGTATTGGATGCCCCGGAGACGGCGAAGCGTTCGCCGAAGCGGTGGCTGTAGACCCCGCTGGCCGCATCGCTGACCGGATGGTCACTGATCAGTTTCAACGCCAGCGTGGAGCCCAGGCTGGTGACGCCGTCGCCTTCCTCGGTCGCCCCGCTGGCCCAGAGGGCGGCCATCGAGTCGGTGGTGCCGGCGGCCACGACGGTGTTCGCCGGCAGGCCCCAGCGGTGCGCGAGATCGGGGGTGACGGCCGCGATCGTGGTGCCCGGGCGATGCACCTCGGGCAGCTGGGCGCCGAATCGTTCGGCCAACGCCGTCGGCCATTGCTCGGCCACCGCGTCGAAGCCCCACTTGAGCGCGTTGTTGCTGTCGCTCACGTGACGACCGGTCAAGCGCAGGACAAACCAGTCGGCCTGGCTGACCGGCCGCCCGGCCTGGCCGCGTTCCTCGGCCAGAAAGCGCCATCGGGCCAAGGCGGACAACTGGGCATCGGGGTCGACGTCGAGGGCCCGGAGGGCGGCGAGCTGATCGCCCCCCTGCGGGTCGTCGTACATCAAGGCGGGGCCCTCGGCGGCGCCGTCGGCGGTTACGGTCAGCACCGTGCCGGAGGTGCCGGCAAAGGCGATCGAGGCGATGTTGGCCAGTCGTCCCTGCCCGCCCAGCTGGCGCATCAGACCATCGAAGGCTGCCCACCAGTCGGCCGGGTCCTGTTCGTGGCCCTCGACGATGGTCGGTATCGGCCAGTCGGCCTTTTCCAGCCAGCGGCATTCGCCGGCCCCGTCCAGCGCGGCGATGCGCAGTCCCGAGGTGCCGACGTCGATACCGAGAAAGCGGCCGGTCACGGGCTCAGGGCAGCTCGACCTTCGGCGCCGGCTCCCAGCCATCCTGGCGGTGTTCGACCACCACGTTGGTCCAGATGCCGCCGCGCACGTTCCAGCGGCCGGTGACGCGCAAGAAGCGCGGGTCGATGGCCGCGGCGATGTCGTCGGCGATGCGGTTGGTCATCGCCTCGTGAAAGCCGCCCTCTTCGCGGAACGACCACATGTACATCTTCAGCGATTTCAGCTCGACGCAACGCTGGTCCGGCACGAAGTCGATCAGGATGGTGGCGAAGTCCGGCTGGCCGGTCTTGGGGCACAGGCAGGTGAACTCGGGCACCTCCATGTGGATGGTATAGTCGCGTTCCGGATGCGGGTTGGGGAAGGTTTCGAGTGTCTTGCTGGGTTGCGTCGACATGGATGACTGTCCTGCGGTTTGTGACGAGGTTCTGTTGAAACGGGGGCGGAAGTATAAGTCCCCGACCCGGGCCTTGCCGACCGTAACGGACGGTTGCGGTTTCCTTCTGCCCCGTGGGAGCTTGCCCGGCAAGCGAAACGCGCCAACGGCGCGTGTCCCCGTATCGGTCTTGCCATCCGCCCGCCCGTACCCCGGGATGTGCTGACCCAATGCGCCTGACACGCCTCTATCTTGCCGGCTTCAAGTCCTTTGCCTCCCCCACCGAGATCCGCCTGCCGGCCAATACGCTCGCCATCGTCGGGCCCAACGGCTGCGGCAAGTCCAATCTGATCGACGCCCTGCGCTGGGTGATGGGCGAATCCTCCGCCCGCCACCTGCGCGGCCAGGCCCTCGACGACCTGATCTTCGCCGGCAGCGGCGATCGCTCCGCGGCCAGTCGTGCCGTGGTCGAACTGACGCTGGACAACCGCGAGCGGCGCATCCACGGTCCCTTCGCCGCCTACAACGAACTGACCGTTCGGCGCAGCCTCGACCGCGACGGTCAGTCCCGCTACGAGATCAACAACACCCGCGTGCGCCGCCGCGACGTGGTGGACCTGTTTCTCGGCACCGGCGTGGGCGCGCGCTCCTACTCGGTGATCGAGCAGGGCCAGGTCAACCGCATCGTGGATGCCAAGCCCGACGAGCTGCGCGGCTACCTCGAGGAGGCGGCCGGCATCTCGGTCTACCGCGAGCGCCGCCGCGAGACGGCCAACCGCATCGGCCACACCGAGGAAAACCTGTCGCGGCTGAACGACATTGCCGCCGAGCTCGAGCGCCAGGAGGCGACGCTGGCCCGCCAGGCTCGCGCGGCGCGGCGTTATCGCGAGCTCGCCGCCGTGCGCCGTCGTCGCCAGGTCGAGGCCGCCGCCGTCGCCTTGATCCAGGCCCGCGACGAGCGCGTTCGGCTCGACCGAATCGTCGCGGAGACTGGCGCGACGGAATCGGCTTGCCAGTCGCGACTGGCCACGGCCGAGGCCGCCCAGGACGAGGCCGAGCGTGCCGTACAGGCGATTGGCGAGCGGCTCGGCGAGCTCTCGGCGGAGAAGTACCGGCTGGCCAACGACCTCAATGCCGTCACCACGCGCCACGCCGAGCTCGAGGCGCGGCTCGAGGGGATCGAGCGCCAGGCCCACCACGACCGGGAGACGCTGGCGCGCCGAGAGGACGAACGCCGCGAGGCCGAGGTCCGCCGCGAGCGCCTGACGGCCGAACAGCGCGACACCCGTGCCTCCCTCGACGAGCTGGCCGCCGCCCACGAGCGCGCCCGCGATGGCCGCGCGAATGCGGAGGCCGAGCTCGACGCGTTGCGTCGCGAGGCGATGACCGCCGCCGAGGCCCGCATCGGTCCGCAGCGCGAGCAGGCCCGCCTTGGCGAGCGACTGGAGGCCGTGGCGCGCGACTGTCGTCGGCTCGAGTCGGCCCCGGCAGCCGCGGAGCTGGCGCAGGCCCGCGAGGAACTGGCGGAGTTGGCGCGTGAACGCGAGCGCCGGGCGGGCGAGGTCGAGTCGGCCGAGGCGACCCTCGATGCCGGGCAACGCCGCCACGACCGGGCGGTGACGGCCGCCGAGGCCAGCGAGACCGCCTGCCGGCAACAGGAGGAGATCGGTCGTCAGGCGCGCCATGCCCTCGATGGCCTCACCGCCGAACGTCAGGCCCTCGGACGGCTGATCGCCGCACACGCCGGCAAGGCCTCGGACGATACCGACGGCCCGCGACTGGTCGACCGGCTGGTCGAGGCCGATATCCGCGAGCCCTGGGTCGGCCATGCGCTGGGCGAGGCGCTCGAGGCCGAGCTGGTCGAGGACCTCGATGCCATGGTGGCCGCGGAGATCGAGCGCTTCGCCGAGGCGGACGGCGCGGGTGGCTGGTGGCTCGAGGTCCGGGCCGGTGGCGATGCCGAGTGGCTTGCCGAGCGGGTCGGCGATTTCCCCGGCCGCCCGGTCGAGGATCTCGAGGCCGCGCTGGCCCGCCGGTCGGACCTGGCGCGCGGGGAGTTCCTGATCACCCCGGGCGGCTGGTGGGTCGGGCGGCACTGGCTGGGCCGCAGTGGCGATGGCGGGGCGGCGGCGCATCTCGCGCACCTGGCCCGGCGGCACGAACTGGATGCCGCGATCGAGCGGGCCGAGGCCGAGCTGGCCCGGGCCGAGTCGGCGCTTGCCGAGCGTCGGGCGGCCTTCGAGGTTGATCGCGAGGCGGTCGAGGCCGCCCGCC